>NZ_QEWR01000004.1:0-300000 GCF_003121925.1 Ignatzschineria indica
GGTAAAATTACGGGAACGACCATAGATGTTGAGCCTGGCAGTCAAGTGACCTTAACCATTCAAGGCACCGGCAAAGATGGTGAGCCATTAACGCAAGAGATTACGACGACCGTTAATAAAGATGGTAGTTACAATGCCGAAGTGCCGGTAGATTTTGTCGATGGTGATCTTGAAGTGACGGCAACGACTTTTGATCGCAACGGTAATTTAGTGACTGATCAAGATGATTTAACAAAAATCGATCATGATGAGAATCCTGAAACGCCAGTGCAAGGTAGTTTAGATCGTACTCCTGGTGATATCGAAGTTGGAGTTGATGCTAAAGGTAAAATTACGGGAACGACCATAGATGTTGAGCCTGGCAGTCAAGTGACCTTAACCATTCAAGGCACCGGCAAAGATGGTGAGCCATTAACGCAAGAGATTACGACGACCGTTAATAAAGATGGTAGTTACAATGCCGAAGTGCCGGTAGATTTTGTCGATGGTGATCTTGAAGTGACGGCAACGACTTTTGATCGCAACGGTAATTTAGTGACTGATCAAGATGATTTAACAAAAATCGATCATGATGAGAATCCTGAAACGCCAGTGCAAGGTGGTTTAGATCGTACTCCTGGTGATATCGAAGTTGAAGTTGATGCTAAAGGTAAAATCACGGGAACGACCACAGATGTTGAGCCTGGCAGTCAAGTGACTTTAACTATCGAAGGCACCGGTAAAGATGGTGAGCCATTAACGCAAGAGATTACGACGACTGTTAATGAAGATGGTAGTTACAATGCCGAAGTGCCGGTAGATTTTGTCGATGGTGATCTTGAAGTGACGGCAACGACCTTTGATCGCAACGGTAATCAGGTGACTGATCAAGATGATTTAACGAAAATCGATTATGATGAGAATCCTGAAACGCCAGTGCAAGGTGGTTTAGATCGTACTCCTGGTGATATCGAAGTTAAAGTTGATGCTAAAGGTAAAATTACGGGAACGACCATAGATGTTGAACCTGGTAGTCAAGTGACCTTAACCATTCAAGGTACCGGCAAAGATGGCGAGCCATTAACGCAAGAGATTACGACGACCGTTAATGAAGATGGTAGTTACAATGCCGAAGTGCCGGCAGATTTTGTCGATGGTGATCTTGAAGTGACGGCAACGACCTTTGATCGCAACGGTAATCAGGTGACTGATCAAGATGATTTAACAAAAATCGATCATGATGAGAATCCTGAAACGCCAGTGCAAGGTGGATTAGATCGTACTCCTGGTGATATCGAAGTTGAAGTTGATGCTAAAGGTAAAATCACGGGAACAACAACAGATGTTGAGCCTGGTAGTCAAGTGACCTTAACCATTCAAGGTACCGGCAAAGATGGCGAGCCATTAACGCAAGAGATTACGACGACTGTTAATAAAGATGGCAGTTACAATGCCGAAGTGCCGGCAGATTTTGTCGATGGTGAGCTTGAAGTGACGGCAACGACATTTGATCGCAATGGTAATTTAGTGACTGATCAAGATGATTTAACGAAAATCGATCATGATGAGAATCCTGAAACGCCAGTGCAAGGTGGTTTAGATCGTACTCCTGGTGATATCGAAGTTGAAGTTGATGTTAAAGGTAAAATTACGGGAACGACCACAGATGTTGAGCCTGGTAGTCAAGTGACTTTAACCATTCAAGGTACCGGCAAAGATGGTGAGCCATTAACACAAGAGATTACGACGACCGTTAATGAAGATGGTAGTTACAATGCCGAAGTGCCGGTAGATTTTGTCGATGGTGAGCTTGAAGTGACGGCAACGACTTTTGATCGCAACGGTAATCAGGTGACTGATCAAGATGATTTAACGAAAATCGATCATGATGAGAATCCTGAAACGCCAGTGCAGGGTGGTTTAGATCGCATTGAGAGTAATATTTCTGTTTCAGCGACTGAAGATGGCAAAATTACCGGAACAACTAAAGATGTTGCTCCTGGTAGTACTGTTAAATTAACGATCACTGGCCAGAGTGGTGAAGGAGAAGAGTTCGAGATTACTACTACAGCGGTTGTTAAAGAGGATGGCAGTTATGAAACTGAATATCCTGTAGATGCTGATGGTACCGTCGTGGTAAAAGCTGAAACTGTTGATAGAAATGGTTATAGCATTAATGATCATGATAGTTATGAGCTAGAAGTCATTCGTGATGATTATCAAGATCCAGTTATTGAAATCGGCACTAATGATTCAGATACTTTAGTGGGAACTTCTGGCAATGATCTTTTAATTGGTGATAAGGGAGGATTTAATACAAATTTTAACGATGGAGATAATTACAACATTTCTATAGTCATTGATCTTTCTTATAGCATGGAGTATGCGGTAGATCATGGTTTCGATTATACGAAGCGTCTGGATATAGTGAAGACGGGACTTAAAGCATTTATTGAAGAGATGGCTAATCATAAAGGAATCATTAATCTCCAAATTGCTGGCTTTTCAAGTGATCAGGCAGTTGTAAAGGCTTTTACTGAGCCAGTAACCTTAGATAATATGGGAGCTATACAGGATTATATTGATTCATTAGCGCCAATTGAAGTGGGTGCTAATACACAGCCTAATGTTGGATTTGATGCTGCTAATAAGTGGTTAGAAGAGGTTTCTCCTAATGGTTTTAATAATCAAACATACTTCATCTCTGATGGTGATCCATCCGTCGAGCTTGATTTGATTGATAAAGCCTTTGCTCTAGTTGCTGAGAAGAGTGCCGTCTATGCTGTAGGAATTTCGCGAGATGTAGCGTTAAAAAATGTTGAGCGTTATGATAATACAGACAAGGAAGGAAATAAAATTCCAGGAGAGTGGAATCCTCTCTATAATCATGGGGTGTCACAAGTCTTTACAACCGGAGATGAGTTTATCTCTTATCTTATAGGGGGAGCTAAGAATTTTGAGCCCATGGATATTGGGGGCGATACGATTAAAGGTGGAGCTGGAGATGATATTATTTTCGGAGATGTGATTAATACGAATTGGATTGATAGTATTTATCCTAAGAATTCAGGCTATCAGGTATTGATTTCACATCTTAAAGCAGAAGTAACAAATGGTGAAGATCCATCTAATGAGCAGATCTATAATTTTATTAAGGAGAATTATAGAAAGTTTGTGGATGCAGATGCTGAAGATCCTACTATCAAAGGTGGGGATGATATTATCTATGGTGGTGACGGCGATGACATTATTATTGCGGGTGCTGGTGACGATAGAATCTACGGTGGTGCCGGAAATGATATTATCTCGACTGGTAGTGGCGATGATACGATAGTCTATACTTTGCTACAGGCTGCGGATGCAACTGGCGGAAATGGTACTGATACTTGGATCGATTATGCAGATAACGATAAGATCGAGTTTAGTGAGGATTTCTTTGTTGGCTTATTAGAAGATAAGAGTAATATCGGAGATTACATTAAACTAGAAGAAGATGATGAAGGAAATGCGGTTCTAAAGGTTGATCGAGATGGCGCTCAAGGAGATAGTCATCAATGGGCTGATCTATTAGTCATTGAAAATAAGACATTGGATGAGTTAGATGACCTTATTAACAAGCAAGTTGTTATTGGTTAATTTTCGATTCAGCTGTTAATAAAGCTACAACAAAAGAACTTAAATAGAAGATGAGAATACCCTTAATAGTGTCAATGCTATTGAGGGTATTTTTTAATAAAGAGGTATAAGATCTAATTTTGTAATTTTTTTTATAAAAACATGGGAATTTATTGTTAGTTTTAATGAATTGTCAGTTAATTTTTGCGTTACAATGAGTCTATCGATAGTAACTATGGCTACATCATTTTATTAACATTAGGAGAATTAGTAATGAAGAAACTCGCTCTATTATCCCTTGCACTGTTGATGACAGGTTGTACTGTCGCCAACTTTCAATATACACCAGAGGGTGAATCGATCGCTGTTACAGAAGCAGAGAGAATCCCAATGCACTTAGGAGATGTCTCTGTCAATATTGCATCAAATGCGCCGAGTGATGACTTCTTCTTTAATTTAGAGAATAAAAATCATTTTGAGGCAGAATTTAAATCGACGTTTGCAAAAGCGCTTCAAGAGAGCCTTGATCAATCACAGCTCTTTAATGGTACGAAGCGAGAAGCGAACTTAAAAGCGACGGTGTTAAAATTTAGTCAATTAAGTATTGGATTACATTTCCCAACAATTATGGAAGTCAATTATCAACTCGTTGATGCGATGACAGGACGAGTTCTATTTAATCAAGATATTAGAACTGAGGCGGAAGCACCTTTAAAAGTCTCCTATCTTGGAACGGCAAGAGCGATCGATGCTCGTAATTTAACTGCACAGCAAAATATTCGTCAATTGTTAGAAGCT
Source organism: Ignatzschineria indica (assembly GCF_003121925.1). Lineage (NCBI taxonomy): Bacteria > Pseudomonadati > Pseudomonadota > Gammaproteobacteria > Cardiobacteriales > Ignatzschineriaceae > Ignatzschineria > Ignatzschineria indica. Next base: position 4,393 of record NZ_QEWR01000004.1, read on the forward strand.
CTCAAAAAAGCAAATATTCGATAGCCAATCATCTAGCAATTAAACAATCTAATTTGTAGAGTAGCCTGATGGCTATTTAAGGGATAGAAAAAAGCTCACTTCAATTTGATGTGAGCTTTTTAATTATCTATATCAATCAGATTGTAAAGTATACAGATAGATATACAGGTAATACCATTATGAGAGGCCTGATTTATGCCTCAATAAAGGTTGTGTGTTTATCTAGTGGATGAATAATCTTCTCTTTAGAATCGAAATCAAAATCGGTTAAACGATAGCGATGAATGTTGAGTTCTAAGTGTGATTTGATGTAATACTCTAAGGTATTGCTATCCATTACTGCTGTATAGAATGTGATTTCACATTGGCTCTCTTTAGGCGCATTGTGATCAACTGTAGAGCCTAGTGGAAGATCAAAGTTATTGAGGATATGAAATGCTTGATTGACTGCCATTGCACTCGTCTCTTGTTCTGGCATATTCCCGGCAAAAAATGCAGCTCGAACGAATCGTGCTGGCGGAGTGAAGTCTCCCGGAATGCCCACAAGTCCAGTTCCTTGACCAAACTTAGTAAATGTTGTGTCACGTAATGTTACAGAATCACTATTAACGGGTGAATTATTCACATAATTACGTAAATTAGTTAAGTGCCATTGAAAATCAGGGGAGTTTGTCATCACGCCCACAGGATTATCGTGGATATAAAGCGTTTTATCTTGAGGTTCAATAACAATAGCATTGCCCGCCTTATCAAAGAGCGCATAGTGAAGCGGAAGGGTAAAGCCTAATGCTTCCTGTACAGATTCAATTAATTCTACATCTTTAATAAGCTCCTTTACCTCATCGATATCTTTACAGTTACCCAGAATAAATGAGAGGAGATTCTCAGGACCTAGACTATATTTTTTAGTCCCAGATGCTTTCTCTTGGTAGCTAGCATAACCAGGAAAGTAGTTGATACTTCCCATCAGACCATGCTCATTAATACCATCATTGACACCATTAAGATCTAGGAAGTTAGATCCCATAAAAGCATACTGCGTTGTGAGCTTATCTCCTTCAGTTCCACTATTTTTTACAATCTCATATTGGCGAGGGAGAAAAATTGTGGTGAAGTTAAGGTCAAAACCAAATTCCATGGTTCTGCCGGCGATAAGGCCTTCTTTAGATCTAACGCTGATAGCTGTACACATATTGTATCTCCTTATAAAATTATCGATTATGAATAGGATTAGGATTAGGATTAGGATTAGGATTAGGATTAGGATTGAATTGATGATTGAGTCTTTGTTGTGGGTACCTCTTCCTCTTTATGGCGACTAATGTGTCGGGTTGTAAAGAGTAGAAAGAGTAGAGCGATTCCGGCAAGGATATAGAGAGCATTTCTTGAAGTCTCTAATCGAGCATTCGCATTGATTTTTAATAACTCATTGATATCTGTTTGTGGAAGCTGATGTTCTTTTAAGAGTTTTTCTAGGTTGTTGTTGCTCATAAAAGTAATTCTATTTTCCGTAACAAATTCAGCAGCAACGGGAGAAATGCTCTTGTCTGCTTTAGCATGTTGCATGACATTTGCTGGATTACCAAAGGTTAGGTAGGTTCCTAGAAGAGCAACACCAAATGCTTGACCAACATTTCGTGCCGCGGCTTGAATACCACCCGATTGTTGCGCATCCTTATTACTAATTGCTTCAGCCACAATAATCGAAGCCTGGGAGGCGACTAATCCAAGACCTGTTCCTAAAATTCCAAGGCCTACATAGAGAAGGTAGTTTGTTCCTGTAGGTGTTAGCCCCATCGCCATAGGAAATGCGGATATTAAGATTGCAAGATAACCGACTTGTACCGTCGCACGGCGATTGATATTGGGATAAAGTTTAGGAATTCCCATTGAGAAGATTACCATAGCAATTCCCATAGAGGACATTGCGATCCCAGTATCTGCCGCACTATAATCGGCGACCTCAAGGAAGTAAGGGTTGATAACAATAACGATTGCAGCGAATGCTAAGAAGGTCATGGCACTTGCTAATATTCCAGAAAATGCACTCTTATTTTTAATAAATGAGCGAGGAATGAGGACCGTACCATAGCGATCTTCTTCTTTGCCTTCGACTCTCAGCAGAATATAGAGAATAATGGCGCCGAGGAAGATAAGAGGGATTGCCGGGGAGTAACCTGCAATATCAAAGGGCGCATCTGGAAGAGCGGTGAATAGGCCCCAATTGCTAATTTTGGAAAGGCCAATGATAAGAGCAAAGAGACCTAAAATAGCTAAGATACTTCCTTTTGAATCGAAATGAATTTTTAGATTGTTTTTAGGGAGTGTGGGAATGGTAAAGGTGCCTAAGAATATTAAAGCAAAATAGGCGGCAAGACTGGCAAAACTGATACGCCAGCCGACAGTATCTATCAAAAATCCAGCAGCAATAGGAGCAATAATAGAGGCAATCCCGGTGGCAGCACCAATTGCACCAAAGGCTACGACTCGAGCTTTTCCTTGGTAGAGTGCCGGAATAATTCCCAATACAGATGGGATCATTAAACTCGCGCCGACACCTACAAGTACACGACCCACCCAAGAAAAGATAAGCATATTCGGTGATAACGATACGGCAAGCTCTCCGGCAATAGCTAAGATCAAACCGATTCTAAAATTGAGTTTCCAACCGATAATAATTCCTAATAATCCTCCTACAATCATTAGGGCGCCAGCACAAAGAGAGTAGATTGTATTAGCGAGAGATATTTCGCTCATATCAGCACCTAAACCCTCTATCAGTGCAGATGTCGCAACACTTAAGATGCTATTATCTCCCGTTGTGCCAATTTGGGTTAAAACAAGGACAATAAGCACTAAGCCACTCACTTTTGGAAGCGTGTTAGTAGGCGGTGCTTGTGAAGTGATATCTTTCATAAACCCCTCTTTTTATCAAAAAACAGATCTATATTTTAAGGAAAATAGAAAACCTGATATTTTTATAAATAAAATTAATATGTTATTTTTTCATTATATCATTATTGCAATAAGTTTATTTTTAGGGGTATATCAATTTGATTTGCAACATTAACACTATGATTTTATTTGAAATATATTTATTGATTGGACAATGCATACTATTATGAATAGTTGTGTTTAATATTTTGCAAATTTAAATATGAATTTTTATCAAATTGAACTCATTAAGCTTATTAAACTCATTGAGTTTAGGTGGCTGTGAAGTTGAAGTAGAGATAAAGTAGAGATTAAAAAAAACCTCAAAGGTAGATATCACTTTGAGGTTTCGTTATTTAGAAATCTTATCAATTGGTCGGCAGTATAAAAATCGCCTCTTACCTATTTTCTATCTTCGAATGGTATAGCAAGGTGTATATTCAGACCCTGGGAGTTTCATTCGTTGCTGCTGAACAAACTCTCTTAATAGTTGATCGATCATCTCCATTAGTTCAGGATCTCCCGATAACTCAAAGGGGCCATGTTCCTGAATTGCTTGAATACCAAATTCTTTAACGTTTCCTGCAACAATACCGGAGAAAGCTTTACGTAGGTTAGCGGCTAATTGTGCTTTAGGTTGATCGAGATGAAGATCGAGCTTTGCCATATTTTCATGCGTTGGGATAAAAGGTTGCTGAAAATCTTTAGGAATAGTGAGTAACCAATTAAAGCAGTAGGCATCACCCCGTAATTCTCGGCACTCCTTAACCTGTGGCATGGATCGCTTCATTTTGCGAGCAACTGCGGCGGGGTCATCGATAATTATTTCATATAGTTTTTGTGCTTCTTCTCCTAAAGTTTTACCAATGAAGGCATCGAGAGTTCTAAAGTAATTTTCACTCTCTTTAGGACCTGTTAAAACAAGAGGGAGACAGATATCTCTATTTTTAGGATGAAGTAATAGGCCTAAGATATAGAAGAACTCTTCCGCAGTTCCGACACCACCAGGGAAGATAATAATGCCATGACCAAGACGAACAAAGGCTTCAAGGCGCTTCTCAATATCGGACATAACAATCAATTCATTGACGAGAGGATTGGGTGGTTCTGCTGCGATAATAGAGGTTTCGGTAATACCGATAAAACGACTCTCTTTATTTGATTGTCGCGCATGGCCGACCGCAGCTCCACGCATAGGGGCTTCCATGGCGCCCGGGCCACATCCTGTACAGATATTAAGATGGCGTACGCCTAGTTCCTGGCCTACGGCATAGCCATATTCATATTCTGTTTCATTAATTGAGTGCCCACCCCAACAGACGATAATATTAGGATCTTGATCTGTTAGTAGCGCATTTGCATTTCGCAAAATAGCAAAGACAAAGTCAGTGGTTAAAGAGTTGCGTTGATTTTCTGAAACCTTAATGAGTGAACCAGTTCCATTACCATTTTTATACTCATGATAGAGCGATGAGACAGAATCGATAAAAAGCGTGTCTCTTAAGACAGAAAAGAGATTGCGTCGAATAACGTTAGTTAATTTGCCATCCACAAAGACCTCTTGTGGCGGATTGAAAAGACGTAGTTTGATTCCCCGTTCTGTGCGAATTAATTCGATATCATAATCTTTATATTGACTGGCAATGAGTTGAGGATCATCGGTTTTGCTACCGGTATTGAGAACAGCGAGCGTACAGTTTCTAAAGAGAGGATAGAGCTCCCCTTTAGCTGTCTTTTTTAAGATAGCACTCTCTGTATGTGAGATCAGATCCATCGATCCTTTGGGAGGATAGATATCGTATCGAATGCGGTTTGGCATATCTGCAAACTCCTTTAGAAATAGCTCTTTTAACTTAACGTCGTGGATTGAGCGACCTTTTAATAATGATTTTAGCCATTTATTGTATCATTAAGTAGCGTATCATTAACGCCTTCTCACCCATTTTTAGGATCTAAACCTTAAAGAGCGCTTTGAGATAAGAGGGAAGCGTTCGAAGTAGTAATGTTAGTTGTTGTAATAGTAGGGATGAGGCAAGATCTGTCTGATCTTGATTTTGTTGTTGCTCAACGATCTCCCTCTTCAATTGGCTATAGGTTGGCTGATCAAATTGTCGTTGTTGTAATGTTTGAATAATAAAGTTTGAAGTTTTATCTAAAAGCTGTAGGACTTGTTGATTCTCAATGGTTGTTCGGTGAGCGCCAAGGGCGGAGAGGTATCCTAAAAAGGTATTGTTGAGGCAGAGATTGTGAAAGAGCTCTGAGAGCGCAGCTTCATCTTTCCCTTTAGTTTCTGATAAGGAAGCAAAGAGCGCGGCTAATTCACTATCAGCCTCATTGGCTCGAGCGCGTGTTGAGAGATAACTTAAACTATCATGTCGCTCCTGATGATATTGCTCTTGAATCTCCCTTAAGTATTCACTATTTTTTTCGGCGACTTTCTCATAGGCATGTTGAATATTATGATAGCGCCAATCTGGAAGAATGAAGCGTGCAGCAAACCAAGCAATTGCACAGCCAATAATGGTATCAATTAAGCGCTCTGGAGCAATAAATGCATAATCATTGAGGTTAAAACTGATCAAGACCATAATCGTAATCAGGGCTGTTGTAAAGGAGTAGCCTAGAGCACTCAAGCTAAAAAAGAGTGTGCTACTTGCAATGACAATTAGGACCTGCAATGACGTTGAGGGTGAAAACTGAAGAAAAAGTAGTGTGAATAAGACACCAATAAAGGTGCCGGAGAGCCGTTTTAAGATACGACTTTTGGTGACAATTACATTAGGCTGGCAGACAAAAATAGCTGTTAAGACAATCCAATAGATGCGATTGGTGACAGGACCATTCCCGAGTAGATGGGTATTAGCGAGATTAATTCCCCAGATTATGAGGTAACCTACCCCCATGACAAAGCCCATTCTGACGGCATGACGAAAAATTTCTGACTCTTTAGTTAAATGGGCATTGATAGTTTGATAGATATTGAGAAGTGAGTCTTTCAGAGATGCTATTTTGCTGCTCTTCTTCGTGGGAAGTAGCGCTTTAATCTCCCTTTGAAAAAGCTCTGAATCTGTTAAACCGCTCTCCATCTTAAGAAGGAGAGTATTGATCTGTTTGAGGTTATGAAGGATATTTTCGATCGAGATAATAATTTCAAGCGATGCGGCATGATCTTTTTTGAGTCTTAATGTGGTCTCTTCAAGACGGCTCGTGATGCGTGAGAGATATTGTGGATAGAGATACTCTTTTTTATGAAGTAGAGCTTCGGCCACCTTTTGAGCCGCATTGCCTTGCTGCATCATGACACGCTGATAGCGAAAGAGCAGATCACTATAGAGAAACTCTTTATGCAGGATCTCATATTCTACATGGATAGATGATGCGCGCTCGTAGATCGCTTGTGCTACAAGGTAGTAATTGAGAAGTTCTGAATAGGGCTGATTAGATTGCTCATTCTGTAATCTTCGTATTAAAGCACCCTTAATACTATTGAGGCGCGTTGTTAATGTTTTGCCGGCAATAGAGAGTTTTAATTTGAGTTTTTGAATGCTTTCCCCCTCATCAGGATCGAAGAAACGTGCTTTAAGCTCTAAAAAGTGAGCAAGATCTCGATAGGCCTCACCTAATGATTCTGTGATAGGGCGAGCGGGCCAGATAATATGAAAAAGTAGGGAAATAAGATGATACCAGAGTGCGCCAGTTAGCAGTGTTAATGGTTGAATATACCAAGCTCGATCTGGTTCCAGAGTGAGCATAGCATAGACCATTAAGACTAAAGTTCCAAAGGCGGTTGTTGCGTAACGCTCTCCTAATGCGCCTAACATAATCAAGGCGCTTGTTCCTAAAGTACAGAGGAGAAGAAAGAGTGGTGGGTAGGGAAAGAAGAGCTCGACGGTTGTAGCTACCAGAAAGAAGATGAGCAGAATTAAGCCAATATTTTTAATTCTGCCTTTAATATGGTCATCCAGATCAGAGAGTGCTGCCGCTACAGCGCCTAAGATAGGGGCGAGTTGAAGATCGCCGGTCAGTGCCATAGGGATCAGTACAACGCCCACCATAATGATCAATATTTTGAGACTATAGAGAAGATAATTATTATAAAAAGGAGCCATAATTTTTGTGAGCGCTAACATTCTATTCATCTCATAATCTCCATAGCGAGGGGAAGTGGCTATTTTACCACTCTATTGTCCGGTCGTGTCTTTCATCTCTCTTCTTTCAGCCTTTTACTCCTGCTCTTCTGTCTTAGAAACGGATCAGCTCTTTGGGGTAGAGATAGTAATCGAGAGGCATATCCCCTGAGTAACTATCCAATATCTTTTCAATAGGTGGGAAGAAGCCGACTCCAATCTTAATAAGATGGGGATAGGTTTTAAAAAATTGATCATAAAAACCGCCCCCATAACCGACGCGATGTCCCTTTATGTCACAAGCTAAAAGAGGGGTAATAACTGTTGTAATAGAGCTGATCTCTTCCTCGGTTAAGGGGCTATAATCCTCAGTCGGCTCAGGAATACCCCAACGACTAGTTTTTAGTTTAGTTTCTGCTGTTAATGGGATATGTTCAAGCGCTCCTTGTCTGACTCTTGGAACGGCAACTCTAATATTGTAGTGCCAAAGGTGTGGGAGTAGAGGACGCAGATCGACCTCTCTTTGAGCTTCTATCGGCAGGAAGAGATGGAGATGCATTGCTGAGGGTTGCTCTCTTTTTAGATCGATTAAGTAGCTCAAAAGTTGCCGGCAAATCTCTTGCGAATATTGCCGATATTGATCATCTGAAAGAGCTCTTCTTGCATTGCTGAAATAATCTCTCAGTTCTGCTTTCTCTGCGCTGCGGGGAGGATCGATCTGCATGATAGGTTGCTCCTTTTAAGACTTAGGAAGAATCTAGAAAGAATCTAGAAAGAATCTAGAAAGGGGAGGATAAGAGAGATGATAAAGTAGATAAGAAAGGACAAGAAAAAGCCTAGCATATGAGGGCTAGGCTGTTTAAAGCTTATTATTGCATTACTTATTTTTCGGTCTCGCCTAGAATGGGATATCATCATCGAAGTCATCAAAGTCAGCCATTCCACTTTCTTGCTGTTTAGGCTGATTAAATCCTTGATTCTGTCCTTGATTTTGGCTCTGATTATAGCCTTGGTTTTGTTGTGGACGAGGTGCTTGTTGTGATCCGCCATAAGAATCTTGTTGCGGTGCTTGATTAAAGTCTTGGTAACCAGAAGATGCGGCAGGACCTCCAAAGTTATTGCCACCGCCACCACCACCGCCTAACATCTGTAGCTCATTTGCATTGATGTCGGTAGAGTAGCGCTCAATACCATTTTTATCGGTATATTTATTAGTCCGAAGAGAACCCTCTACATAGACTTGGCTTCCTTTTTTAAGATATTGCCCAGCAATTTCTGCTAAGCGACCGAAAAAGACAACGCGGTGCCATTCGGTGCGCTCTTGCTGTTGTCCAGTATTACGATCTTTCCAACTCTCTGATGTTGCAACAGAGATGGTGGTAACAGCGCTACCTGCAGCAGTGTAACGAACATCAGGGTCATTACCGAGACGACCAACAAGAATAACTTTATTAATTCCACGAGACATAGTAAAAACCTTAAATCATGTAATGAGTATAAATAGTATTGCTACACTATACGCTATTTGTGCGTTATTTTAAATTTATTGGATGACAATGAATATGATTAGATCATCAACTATTATCAGAGTGTAATGATTTGATAACAGTTTGATAATATTTTGATATTTGATAAGAATCCCCTCTTATAATCGATATCGTTTGTCAGCGATAAGCGTAGTAGAGAGAAGATTAATTAGGGTCTAACCTCAATAAAGGGGATTCTCTGTTCATCGAGGTTCCGCTTTGTCTGTGCTAAATCTCTCGGGCTAAATGGACCAATTTGAACGCGGTAAACTGTTTTCCCATTAACGGTGACTTTATTGACCGTTGGCGTATACCCCATCGACTCCAACTGTGACTTATGAATATTTGCTTCAAAAGTAGAGGAGAAGCTGCCGGTTTGTAGCTTTTTCTGAATGCCTTGATCGCGATCTGGCTCAGGAGCAACATATTCGGAGACAGAGAGTAACTCAAGCGCTAACTCATTTTTGATCTCTTTATCCACCGATTCATATCCGGAGGGTTGGCTGATCAATTCAAATTTAAGAGGCTTTTTCTCCTCTTTGGGGATCATCGGCACTTCACTAAGGTTGCGCCCGCCAATAGTCTCTTCTCCTGCCATATGGAAGGAGCGATTAGCGAGTTGCTCATAGAAAGAGAACTCCGATTCTGGAATCTGAATCTCTTCAGGAGAGAAGGGCTTTTGCTTCTCAAGCTCCCGCGCTAATGCTCGCTCTTCTTGTGCGATGCGTCGCGCCTCTTTCTCTGCTGCTTTTTTTTCTGCATGATGGGCAAAAAAGAGGGAGATCGCGATCACTGCAGCAACAATGATCACATAGACAATGAACTCCCCTCGAGTGGGAGTTCTACGGAAGAAGCGGAGAAAAGATTTAACTCTTCTCCATTGTCCTTTTATCTGTACTTGATCTATTTTTGGCATACTTTGCGCATCACTTAGGATTGAAGTTACAACGTTATATTACATCTTTATTATTACATCTTTGTTGGTGCCGAGAGACCTAATAGTGTTAATCCATTTGCAAGAACTTGTTTCGCAGCCATCAAGAGATAGAGCTTGGCATCTTGTAGCCCTTTTTCTGACTCATTATCAGTTAAGATACGAATGGCATTTCCAGATTCATCTTTTGCATTGTAATAGCTATGAACATCTGCCGCGAGCTCTTGGAGATAATTTGCGATCAGATGAGGTGCTCGATTTCTACCGGCAGTTGCAACCATCTCTCCAAAGCTAGAAAGGGTACGCATTAAGCGATATTCAGCGGTAGCTGTTAGTAGAGAGAGATGTTTTGCCGCAAATTCTGCATCAAAATTGTGATCGCGCTTCTCTCTTTCTGCCAAGATTGAGCAGATACGAGCATGTGCATATTGAATATAGTAGACCGGATTATCGCTCGACTGAGAGAGCGCAAGATCGATATCAAATTGAAGTTGAGAATCAGGATTACGTGCCGCTAAGAAGTAGCGCGTTGCATCTTTTCCGACCTCATCGATCAGATCACGTAATGTGACGTAAGATCCAGCACGTTTGGAGATTTTTACCTCTTTGCCATCTCTCAATACCATCACCATTTGGTGAAGGATATATTCCGGCCATCCTTGAGGAATACCGATATCAAGTGCTTGAAGCCCCGCTCTTACACGGGAGATTGTGCCGTGATGATCTGCGCCTTGTTCATTAATGACAAAGCGAAAGCCACGTTCCCATTTTTTCTCATGGTAAGCAACATCAGGGACAAAATAGGTATATCCACCCTCTTTTTTACGCATAACGCGATCTTTATCATCGCCATATTCTGTTGTCTTTAACCAGAGCGCGCCCTCTTCCTCATAAGTGACCCCTTTCTCAATTAATCGCTCAACAACGCGATCAACAGAGCCATCTTTATAGAGAGAGGACTCTAGGTAGTAGACATCGAAATTGATGTCGAACGCTTTAAGGTCTAGATCTTGCTCCCGGCGAAGATAGGCAACGGCAAAGTTACGGATATTCTCTAGATCTTCAGGATCACCCGATGCCGTGATTTCGCGATCATCCGCTGCAACGCTCTCTTTTGCTAGATAGCTCTTTGCGATATCGATAATATATTCCCCGCGATAACCATCTTCAGGCCAGCCCTTATCTTCAGGGGTTTTACCATCAATGCGCGCTTTGACTGAAGCGGCAAGATTATCGATCTGAGCGCCGGCATCGTTGTAGTAAAATTCACGCGTAACATCGAAGCCATTTGCCTCAAGTAAGCGGGCGATAGAGTCGCCTACTGCCGCTCCCCGACCATGGCCGACATGGAGGGGGCCTGTGGGATTTGCAGAAACAAATTCAATCTGTACTTTTTCCCGATCGCCACTCTCGTTGTGCCCATATTGAGCTCTTTTGGTAAGAACATTTTGTAGCTCGTGATGGTAGACATCGGGTTTGAAGGTAAAGTTAAGAAAGCCAGGACCTGCGATCTCAATCTTTTCAATTTCAGGCTGCTCTCCGATTGCATCGACTATTTTTTCAGCTAATGCACGAGGATTGCTCTTAAAGGCGCGAGCAGACATCATTGCAATATTACTTGCAAAGTCACCATGGCTAAGATCGCGAGTTCTCTCAACGCTCTTATCAGCGAGTGCGAGATCGATCTCGACCTGCTCATTTTCTGCAACCTGTTGAAGGGCCTGTTTAATAATGCGGATAGGAATCTGTTTCATACGTTATTTTACGTTTACTCTATTAAAATAGACACGAGAGATAGATACGAGAGAAAAAAGAGAGAGTAGTCATTAGTCCTTCGATCTTGAGTACATATCATATTGATAGGATATGTAATCAATAGAATCGTGATGAATCTAATACTACTCTTGAATACTACTCTTGCAATCTTCGTGTTATTGATTGAATTTATTGAGGAGTGATTGCATCTTCTCGTCGAGCGTCTGCTGAGGTGCTTTTTCAACCGCCTTTTTGGGAGCTGAAGCATGTGGTTTGGCCGCTCTGGGCTTACGGTTTTTAGGTGCTTTTTGCGCCTGTTTTTCAGCTCGTTTTTTGGCTCTTTCAGGGTTTTTCTTGGCAAGAAGCGCTTGAATTTTTTCAACGTTCTCTTTAGCAAGAGCACGATGTTCATCATCAATTGCTTCTGCTTCTGTACCATCAAGATTCGTTCTATGAGGTGCATGGACAACTGCTTGTTGATAACGAAGCTGCTTGGTATACCAAGAGAGAGCAGAGCGAAGATTAACCGCACTAAAACCCCATTCAGTGACGATCGGAATGAGTTGCTTGTGAATACCGATCGCTAATGCTACAGGACGACCATCCTTGGGCTTAGGAAAGATATTCGGAAACTCTTCTGATAACTTCTGGAGAAGCTGTTGTGAGATTTCGATACGTTTTTGACGAGCTTCTTGCGGCGAGAGGTGAACCTCTTCTTGTGGAGCCGATGCTTCTAGTTGTGTATTATTTTCGTTTGACATTATTTCCAAAACCTAGATCTATAAAATTTTTGCTAAGGCTAATTTTATTATATCTTAGCGATAATTGCATTAAGGTGGTAAAATTCTTCTGTTTACACAAGTGTTGAGATGACTCTTTAGAGAGGCAATAGATCGATATAACTCATTGAATTTTTCAGAAGTGAGCCTTTATGAAACTGCGTATTTTATCTTTGATAGCTTTATTGTTTATATCCCTTCCAAGTGCGATGGCGCGTCTTGGAACCGTTGATGGTATCGCGATAGTGATCAACAATGACATTATCACATTATCTGATTGGCAGCGGGAATTAGATCTTGCAAAGCAAGAGATGGCCTATCTGCCACCGAATCAAAGAATGAGTGGAACAGAGCTCGAAGATCATGTTGCTCGTGTCTTAATTACGAGCAAATTTCAGGATCAATTTGCAAAACAACTCGGACTTTATGTTCAAAATAATGAAGTTGATGCCGCAATTATGGATATTGCCGCGCGAAATGGTACAGATGTTGCAACCTTAAAAGAGTATATTGCTTATCAAGGAATGGACTTTAATCAGTATCGTGAAAATATTCGTGGGCAGATGTTGGCCTCTCGGTTACAAAATCAGGTTATCCAAGGGGTCAATATTACAGAAAAAGAGCTCGATCTCTATATGAAGACAGCGGAATTTAAGCGTCTTAAAGAGGAGATGATGCGTGCGGATGTGCCTCAACATAAAGTGAGTCATATTTTAGTTGCTGTGAATAAAGATAAGTCGGAAGAGAAAGCGTTACAGGAAGCGAATCGTCTTAGAGATCGTATTATCTCTGGAGATGGGACATTTGAAGATATCGCTCGTGCAAATTCACAAGATCCCTTCTCTGCAGCGCAAGATGGTGATTTAGGTTGGGTGGGTGTTGGGCAATTAGCACCTACTTTTGAGAAGACAATGATGACGCTTCCGATTGGTGAAATTAGTCAACCTGTAAGAACGCCATATGGTTACCACCTTATTAAGGTAGAAGAGCGTCGTAAAGGTTTCCAAGATGATGAGACCATTCGTAATGTTGCGCGTGAATTCTATTTCCGTAAGAAAGCGGGCGATACTTTTGATGAGTGGCTCAATAGAATGTTGTCGGATGTCCATATTGAGAAGCATGTGGGAACGCCAACAAAGCAATAGACAAAAATCATAAAAAAGATCATAAAAAAGATCATAAGAGAGAGCTCCGATAATCCAGAGAAGGGTAGCGGAGCTCTTTTTTATAGTCAGAATAGGGATAACCCTTTAAAATAGAGCGAGAGAGTAGGATACAATAGGAGAGGCAAGGGGCGAGTAAGGGCGCTATTTGTTTTGTAAAATCTTCTTTTTTAAATTGTAAGAATCGTAAGCGCTCTCAGCTTTGGTAAGTATTATAAAAGTTAACATCATGCTCAAGATTGAGATTGATAGTAGAGATAAAATAAAGGTTATAAGAGATGAATAAACCACAACACAAAGCCCGGAAACGATTTGGCCAAAACTTTTTGGTAGATGAGAGCATTATCTTTCAAATTGTAGATGCCATCATGCCACTGCCTGGCGACAGAGTGGTTGAGATAGGGCCTGGTCTTGGTGCGATGACGCGTCCACTTCTTGCCGCCGCAAAAGAGATGACCGTGATTGAGCTAGATCGTGATCTCATCGCTTATTTAGAGTCATTACGAGGTTTGACGGTTATTAACCAAGATGTGTTGCAGGTTGATTTAGCTCAGTTGTGTGACGAAGGAAAGAAACTTCGTGTTGTTGGAAATCTTCCCTATAACATCTCAACACCTATTATCTTTCATCTACTTGCCCATGTTGAGTTGATCGAAGATATGCACTTTATGCTTCAAAAAGAGGTGATTGACCGCATGGCGGCTCAGCCGGGAGAATCAGCATTTGGCCGGCTCTCTATAATGGTACAACGTTATTGTGAGGTCGTCCCACTTTTGGAGATCCCACCTCATGCATTTGATCCTGCACCGAAGGTGATGAGTCAATTTGTACGATTGATTCCTTATCAGGGAAATCCTTACGGCATTAAGAGTGATGCGCTCTTTTTTGATGTAGTAAAGGCTGCTTTTGCCATGAAAAGAAAGATGTTACGAAATAACTTAAAAGGATTGATGAGTGAGGCAGAGATTGAAGCACTCGATATTGATCCCAAAATTCGGGCAGAAAATTTAGAGATCGAAGATTTTGTCCGTTTAAGTAACTATTTAGCTGAACGAAGTTAGAGGATAGCGCTCTAAAATATATCGCTAATGGATTAATGGAGTAGGCATGAAAGAGAATATCTATGCTGTTATTGATTTAGGCTCGAATAGTTTTCATATGGCAGTAATGCAGGAAGATCATGGCAGAATCATGGTGGTCGATCGCATTAAGGAGATGGTGCAGTTAGGATATGGTCTACTCGATGGTGGTGGCATTGATCCTGTTGTCAGAGAGCGGGCACTCCACTGTCTACGGATGTTTCGAGAGCGTTTAGTCAATATTGCCCCTCAAAATTGCCGGGCTGTGGGGACGTTAACGCTTCGAAAGATGAAAGATCCTCATTTTATTAAAGAAGCGGAAGCGGCTTTAGGTCTACCTATTGATATCATTTCTGGTCGAGAAGAGGCGCGTCTGATCTATCTAGGCGTTTCTCAATATGTGCATGTTGAGAATCAAGATCTTTTTGTGATGGATATTGGTGGGGGAAGTACCGAATTTATCTTAGGTCATCAGAATAGTATTAAATCGGCTTATAGCCGTGATGTGGGCTGTGTCAATATGACTCGCCGTTTCTTTCCTGACAGAGCTTTTACTCAGCAGGGATATGAGCAGGCGCTGATCTATATTGAGTCGGAATTGCAATCGCTCCGTTACCTTATACCGTACAAAGATGCTTATTTTATTGGAACATCTGGCACGATTAAAACAATTGGGACCTTGATCACCTATTTAGGTTTTGAGGATGAGGTGATTACGAGAGAAGCTCTTAAAAGGCTTGTGCGTAAGTTTATCGCTTTAGGATCTGTTAAGAAGATTGCTAAATTTTTCGATATTAGTGAATTGCGGGCAGATGTAATCGGTGCCGGTTTAGTGATTTTACAGGCGGCTTTTAAAATTCTTTCGATTAAGCAGATGGCCGTGACAAATGTGGCATTGCGAGAAGGGATTCTTTTTGATCTTTTAGGACGAGTCCAACAGAAAGATCGCCGAGATGAGACCATCAATAGTCTTATTACTCGATTGGGGGCTGATGAAGGGCAGGCGCGCCGGGTTGCTATCAGCAGTCTCAAATTAGCAAAGATGTTGAAGAATCGAGAAGGGGAGAAGATCACCCTCAATGAGGAGGCGCTCCGTTACCTTAAGTGGGCCTCTTATCTTCATGAGATCGGTTTGTCGATCTCCCATCATCGTCACTTTCGTCACTCTGCCTATCTTGTTGAGCATGCCGATTTAGATGGTTTTAGTAAGCAGGATCAGCGAATTTTAGCCACTATTATTCGCAATCATCAACGAAAAATAGATCTTGATGACTTTACTGGCCTTCCCGAATATCTATTGAAGGTGACACTTCTGCTGCGTGTTTCGGTCCTCTTTAATCGCGGTCGTTATTTACAAGAATCACCGACGGTAGAGATTATTGTGTCAGATAAGGAGATAGAACTCCATTTTGAGGAGAATTGGTTAAAAGAGCATCCCCTCTTTCAAGAAGATCTCTCAAGTGAGCGACGCTTCTTGCGTCAAGCGGGCATTGATCTTACCTGGTAGTGAGCGCACTTTTAAAGATGTTAGCGATATTAGCTCTGTTGGAATTTTAAAGAGTTCAAAGACTTTAAAGACTTTAAAGAATTTAAAGATGTTAAAGGGCTTCCCGATATTTAAATCGAGAAGCCTTTTCTTTCGACTATCTATTTTTGATGATGAAATCGGGATAAATTTTGGATGCTTCAATATAGGGTTTGGGATCACGCCCTCGAAGAAAGCCCCAATCTGCTTTGAGCAGGGTTTTACATCCTGCTTCATTTCCACCTAAGATATCGGTATGGAGTGTATCTCCCACCATTAAGATGCGATTTGCCTCAAATGCTCCAACCACCTCTTCAATTTTATTAAAAGCGGCTCTATAGCTATTCTGGAACGGTTTGCCACAATAGGTGATCTCAAGATCAGGAATCATCTTAAGAAGTTCAATCGCGTAATAACCCGGCTCCACTGAAAATGAGGTCTCTAGCGGTGCGCTAATATCAGGATTCCCAATGATCACTGGACGTCGACGCTTAATGAGAGAGATGGTGAGAAGATCTTGCCATTTTTGATTCCAATAGCTCGTTGCAAGAAAGATAAAGCCATCCACACGATCGATATTTTCTTTTGAGAGAAGTACAGTATTTGCCGGCATTCGCTCAATAAAGGCACCATCGCCCACAATCACACCCCAAGTGCCACCGGCACGTGTTAATTCAAAGTGGGGAAGTTCAAGCTCTACAGCATCTCGAGAGGAGATAATGTGGGATGCCGGAATATCATATCCTAAAGGGGGATACATTTTAGCTCGCACATCGGTGGGATAAGATGCACCATTTGTGAGGATAAAAGCCTCTTTTCCTTCACTCTGTAAGGCTTTGATAGTATCGGGCATGTGAGGAACGGCAGTGCCTCCCACGTTGAGTACTCCAAAACCATCGAGTAACAAGATATCAAACTGCTCTTTGATCGCAAGAAGGGAGTCGACTTGCTCCGCTGCTTTGATGGGAGCATCACTTTCAGGAAAGAGTCGGTCATGATTGTAATGAGTATCATAGAGTGACCAAACTTTATCAAAATCAAGCATTTTACACCTTTATTGCAAGAAGTCGGGTTGTCAAAAAATTAGAGCTCTACCATATCATACCTTTATGGCAATGTTTTAACATGTTGTTTTAAGTGATTAGCAGATAATTATTTGAGATCATATTGGTTGGAAATCCTCTTTAAATTATATTTTAATTTTCACTATCCTTTTCCTCAAAAAGCAGAGTAAACTATGGCTATTATCAGCTACCTTGAGGTTTTTGTGCGCCGTTATAATCTTCTTGTAATTAAACTTTTTGCAAGTTATGTGATTCCTACTGTGCTTGCGATGTTTATTAGTGGAACCTATCAGATAGTTGATGGTTTCTTTGTAGGACATTTTATCGGTGTTGATGGGTTAGCTGCTGTCAATATTGGTTGGTCATATATCACCCTCCTCTTGGGATTTGGTTTTTTAGTTGGGGTCGGGATCGGAAGCCTCTACTCTATTGCCAAGGGGGAAGAGGAGGATCAAAAAGCCCGTAAAATATTGGGGCAAGCTCTTTTTCTACAATTTGTTCCCGGCATCTTAATTGGAGTGACGCTCTATACGCTCGCTCCCTGGCTAGTGAGTGTTTTAGGTGTTTCTGGAGATACGGCAGAGATGTCGATCCTCTTTATTCGTACCTTCTCTTTTGCGGCGCCTTTTGTTATCGGTAGTTTAGCGATGCCCTTTATTGTTCGAAACGTGGGAACTCCTCTACGAGCAACGGGTTATATTGCAGCTGGGGTGGCCGTCAATATTCTTCTCTCATTTCTCCTTATCTCCTACTTTAAGATCGGCATATTAGGTGCTGCTTTAGCGAGTATTGGTGGGGAATTAGTGGCGATGACTTTAGGTGGCTACTATATCTTAAAGCAGAGCGAAGAGAGATTATGCCTTTCTGATTTTAAGCCCGATTTTAAATTATTAGGGCGCATCCTTTTAACAGGTAGTTCCGCTTTTTTCACCTTTATCTATATCGGCTTTATTATGACGTTGCATCATAAAGCATTAGTTCTTTATGGTGGGACTGTTGCTGTTTCTGCCTATACGATCGCTGGCTATCTTTTGACGATCTACTATTTTGCTGTTGAGGGAGTTGCCAATGGAGCCCAACCCTTAATTAGTCGATTTTATGGAGAAGAGCGGGTAATGTCGACCCGCTATGTTACAAGATTAATGATCTATGTGGGTTTAGGCATTGGGATTATTATCACCGCATTTTTGCTTATCTTTCCCCATTTTTTTACAAGCTGGTTTACCGATGACCCACAATTGACAGAGGTGACAGCTTACGCTTTAAGATTGCATCTTGCTGTCCTCTTTTTAGATGGGCTTTTTGTGACAGCAACAATGTTTTTCCAAGCAATTGGTGAAGGGCAGAAGGCGCTGGTTATCTCCATTGGGAACTTGATACTCCAAGTCCCATTCCTTTATATTCTTCCAAAGTATTGGGGATTAGATGGCGTCTGGTTAACGATGCCTATCGCTACAGTCCTTTTGGCAATTCCTGTCAGTATTATGTTTTATCGTCGTTATCAGCGAATAACGGATGAAGAGTTTGAAGATGAGCTAGGCGGGTAGTGAAAGAGAACAGCTCTCTATAGGAAGTTTTATTGTTGAATTTAGCTATTGATAGCTATTGATAGCTATTGATAGCTACCAAAAAGCCAATGTAACGCATCATATCTTACAAATTCTAATTCTATTATGAATTCTATTATGAATTGTATGATGAATTACATTGGCTTCATTTTGACTGATTTCTTTGATAGATCGTTTTATTGCTCCCTATTATTAATCTGCAAAGAAGTTATATTCTAGTTGCTTATCAGATCGCCCATGTTCTCGGAAATATTGGAGATCTTCCGGCGTAATATCGAAGCGTTCAATCTCACTTCTAAAGTGGGGAATCGGCCGTTTATAGATAAAGCCGATCTCTTTTCCTTTACGGTTGAGTAGTGTTGGATACTCTGTAAATTGTTCGATGACGGCAGGTTGATATCCCATAAAATCCATCACCATTGGTGCCATAATCATCTGATTGGTAATGCCGGGATTCTCCTTAAATTGCTCAATAAAAGGGCTCTCTATGACAGATTGATCAGCAAAGAGGAGTAGTGGAACGATTCCTTCCTCCATTGAGGTTGTTTTTGCATCGCAATGGGTCTTCTTATTTTTAGGGTCGGAGAGATCTTGTCCATGATCAGATGTGTAGATCACAATGGTATCGGGGTATGTTTCGAGTAGTGCTTTTAGCTTTACAAAAAATTGATTTGTGTTTGCCAAAATAAGATTTTTGTAAGAGTTGAGTGCCTCCTCGGAGGTGGCATCTGCAAGCACAGTATTCTTCATTGCCGGCTCAAAGGGTGTTGGAAAACCAGTGTTTTGAAAAGGAAAGTGTGAGCCTTTAAGTCCAGCATAAATAAAGGTTGGTGTTTCGCTCTCTGCAAAGATATCAGCAATGATATCGATCACTTCACCATCGTTCTTCAGTTGAGATGCAGGAATATTAACGACATTCTCTAGCTCTTTATCGGTATAAAAGTTATGTCCAGAGGCATTATGTTGTGCATCGATAACATAAGGCTTAAAGCCGGCAATTTCAGCAAGATCCCAAACGGTCGTATTATCTAAAAAGAGATCACTCGGCTCTTTATTGAGGCGGGGAAGTTTTCGGGCGGCAAGATTGGAGGTATCGCTACAGTTTGAAAAGGAAGCGATTAGGCCAAAGTCATAAACAGTGTCGGGGGGAAAAGTGGTCAGCGCGGGTGTTGTGCCGGCACGATTTTCAAGAGAGACCATATCACCACGGATCGATTCATCCATCACGACAATAATGTTGCGTGCTTTAGGGTGTGTAATATCAGCTGTTGTAGGTGCTTCTCGGGGATAGAAATCGAAACTGGCACCATCTGCACGCAGATAGTTAAGGTAGGTGAAAGTTACTACTTGGGCTACAGGTGTAATGTAGGAAGCGCGTCCATTGGTTCCTTTTCCACTTTTGTTGTAGATGATCATTAACATGCCGGCAAGCGCGATAAGATAGAGTGCGATGGCTGTTGTTGTTCCCTTCCAACCCATATAGAGCTTTGGAAAGAGAAAGATGCCGATCGTGATAGGAAGATGGTAGAGAATCGCCATAAATATAGCATTCTGATAGCCTAAAGCAGCATCTTTAATCATGACGCGGGCATCCATTAGAGTACGAAAATCCTCATAATCCGGCTCACTCCCTGCTGAAAAATAGTAGATCAGATAGGTCATAGAGCCAAAGAGAAAGAGGAGGTAGAGGGGGATGCGATAGCGCATTTTGGTAAAAGCAAAGAGCTCAACAATTGTGAGTGCAAAGAGCGCTGTTAAGAGATGGCGAATGAGCCGATCTGGGCGTTCAATTGAGATATAGTAGTAAGCTTTTCCCTCAATAAAGGGGTAGTTAATTAGAATAAAGCCGAGGGCAATTAAGATAATTTTACTCAGAAGGCGCATAGATACTCTTGCTCCTATTTCAGGAATGAATGGAAATCAGGGATGAATGGAATTTTGCATTATACCGATTTTTTTTGAGGCGCTCTTCAAACATCTCAAAGATCATTTGAAATAGGGATATAATGCAAAGGTCAGTATAAAGTCAGGGGCGCAAGTAGAGATGAAAGACTCTTACGAGAAGCGTATTAAGAGGATTGTAGCGGGATATCACCGCCGTCTATGTTAAAATAGAGCCTCTTTCGATAACTTAAGAATAGGAACAGTGCATGCAATTTCAGGATCTGCGGGAATTTATTGCTTTTTTAGAGGCGCGTGGTGAGCTTAAGCGAATTACAGAAGAGATCGATCCCTACTTAGAGATGACCGAAATCAGTGATCGGACCTTAAGGAGAGAGGGTCCGGCGCTTCTGTTTGAAAATCCTAAGGGTTTTGATATGCCTGTCTTAACCAACCTTTTTGGAACACCGGAGCGTGTTGCTTTTGGTATGGGACAAGAATCGGTAGAGAAGTTGCGGGAAGTTGGAGAGTTCTTGGCTTTTCTTAAAGAACCAGAAGCACCGGAAAATCTCAAAGATGCTTGGCAGAAACTACCACAATTTAAACAGATCTTGTCGATGCGGCCTAAGCGGGTGAAAAAACCACTCTGTCAGGAGGTCATTTATGAAAAAGAGGAGATCGATCTGACAGCAATGCCGATTCAGCACTGTTGGCCAGGGGATGCAGCTCCCTTAGTCACTTGGGGATTAACCATTACTAAAGGCCCCTCGAAGCGAAGACAAAACTTAGGAATCTATCGTCAACAGGTGATTGGCAAAAATCGACTTATTATGCGCTGGCTAGCTCATCGTGGTGGTGCCCTTGATTATCGTGATTTTCAGCTCAAAAATCCTGGAAAACCCTTCCCTGTTGTCGTGGCCTTAGGGGCAGATCCTGCAACGATTTTAGGTGCAGTGACACCGGTTCCTGACGCTCTTTCAGAATATGCTTTTGCTGGACTTTTGCGCGGAAAAAGAACTGCTATTGCGCGTGCAACACTTCACCCTGAACTCTCTGTGCCGGCCTCAGCAGAGATTATCTTAGAGGGTTATATCTATCCAGATGATATGGCGGAAGAGGGACCTTATGGAGATCATACGGGCTACTATAATGAGACCGATTTTTTCCCTGTCTTTACTGTTGAGAGAATGACAACGAGAGTCAACCCGATCTACCATTCGACCTATACGGGAAGACCACCCGATGAGCCGGCAGTTTTGGGGGTTGCACTCAATGAGGTCTTTGTCCCTATTTTACGTAAACAATTTCCAGAGATTGTCGATTTCTATCTTCCTCCAGAGGGCTGCTCTTACCGTATGGCAGTTGTCTCTATTAAAAAGCAGTACCCTGGGCATGCAAAACGGATCATGCTAGGGATCTGGTCTTATCTGCGCCAATTTATGTATACCAAATTTATTGTGATTGTGGATGAGGATGTCAATTGCCGTAATTGGCAAGATGTTATCTGGGCGATCACGACCCGAATGGATCCATCTCGTGACACTGTTATGGTGGATAATACGCCGATCGATTATCTCGATTTTGCCTCTCCCATTTCTGGATTGGGTTCGAAGATGGGGCTCGATGCTACCAATAAATGGGAAGGAGAGACCGACAGAGAGTGGGGAATCCCCATTGTTCAAGATCCTGAAATTGTAGCGAAGGTTGATGCGAAGTGGGATCAGCTTAAGATCTTTGAGTAATGATCTTTATGCGATATTTTGAAGGTATCAATAGGAAGAGAATAGGCAAGATAATAGGTAAGGTAATAGATCAGTTGTCATCAGTTATCTAAGTTATCGATGGAGTGCTTCCTTATAATCGAATGGGAGCGAAGGAGTGAAGATGAAGAAGTTACTAGAAATGAGCATTCTCTCTGTGGTGGCTCTTGTTGTTGTAGGTTGTGCTTCATTAAGTGGAGGGAATATCTCTACTAATAATCCCAATGCTTATGGTGATTATCAAGTGGATATGATGAGTGATCGCGAGCTGATTGGGAAAGAGGCCATTTTAGGTGGGATGATCATTACAATGAATCAGCCTGCACTAGGGACCCGTATAGAGTTAGTACGTTATGAGCTCAATAGAGATGGTTATCCTCTTCGAAATGGGGAGATGGATAATAATCGTTTGATTGTGGATATCCCCGGTGGTATCTCTGTACGAGGTTACTCTCCTGGTGATTATCTTACCGCTGTAGGTGTGATTAAATCGGCAGAAGAGATCTCTCTAGCGGGTGAGCGTGTTCGAGTGATTACGATGGAGGCCATCGATTATCAGTTTTGGCGAGATCCTAAAAGGGAGATCTATTACGACGAACCCTTCTTCAATAGCCCCGCAATCGGTTTCGGCTTTTATCGTCCTAATTGGGGTTTTGGATTTGGACCTTATGCCCCCTATTACTATTGAGGCTGATTAAGTGATAAAATTTAGGCGATTGAAGTGATAGAATAGTAAACAGTAAAAATTGAATCAAACCATTAAGGCACATTTCCCCACGGTAGGGATATGTTGTGGAGATAGCTATTAGTGGGCGATTAATAGAATAGATGAAACAGATAGAACGATATTAGATTGATGTGATCTTAAATAACTCGAATAACTTCAATAACTCCAATAACTCGAGTAACTCGAACATCTTAAATAGTTTGAAATAATTGATCGATAGAGTGATTTGAATCGATAAATTGGGATAATTTGGGATAAGTTAGGGTAAGTTAAGATAGGTTAGAGAGTTATCAGATGAGATAACGTTGATCTAGAGCAGAAAAAGAGAAAGTTAGTTATCAAAACTCGCAAGGCATCAGTTGGACTTGTCGAGTTTTGTTCTTTCTTACTCTTGCAGAAATTAGAGCAGTAGATGGCTTGGAAGGGTCTTTGCACATCGAAATAATTATTTTAAAAAATAGAGATTAAGAGCAGAGACGCTATTTATAAAGGGTAGATCTCAATGCGTAATCTCCTGAATTTTGGTATGATTTGGGCGATTATTACATTTGAGGATAGATTGGATTTTAATAGCTCATGAGTTTATTAGTATTAGGGATAGGACATAAGACTGCTTCGGTAGAAATTCGAGAGCGCGCAACATTAGTGCCGGAAAATATTAGGGCATTTTTAGAGATGGCGAAGAGTAGCCGATTAGCAAGTGAAGTTGTTGTGTTGTCGACGTGCAATCGAACTGAGTTCTATTTTTATCAGCTCTCTATATCGGTAGAGGCATTTTGTGAGATCTGGGCAAAGTACTCAGAGCTAGATGCTAAAACAGCAAAATCACATCTCTATCAAATTGAAGGGGATGATGCTGCGGCTTATATTTTTCGAGTTGCAGCAGGTTTAGAATCTCTTATTCTAGGTGAGCCTCAAATTATGGGGCAGTTAAAAGATGCGCTCACCTTGGCAAGCAGATATGGGATGGCTAAAAAGTATCTTCAGCGAGCTCTACAGATGAGTTTTAATGTAGCAAAAGAGATTCGAACTGAGACCAATATTGGCGCATTTGCAGTTTCTGTTGCCTTCTCTGCTGTGCAGTTAGCGCGAAATATCTTTGATGGGTTAGAGCATCACCATGTCCTTCTTGTAGGGGCAGGGGAGACGATAGAGTTAGTAGCGCGGCACCTTATTGAAGCAGGTGTACGCAAGATTACGATCGCTAATCGCCGTGTTGAGAGAGCAGAGCTGATGATAGAAGAGCTTGGTGTTGAAGCGAAAGCACACGGTTTAGATCGATTGCCGGAGCTTTTGCCGGCAGCAGATATTGTTGTTGCTTCAACGGCGGCACAAGAGGCTTTAATTACAAAAGAGATGACAAAAGCAGCATTGAAAGCGCGGAAAAATCGCCCAATTTTGTTGATTGATCTAGCGGTGCCGCGTGATATCTCTCCTGAAATTGATAAATTTTCCAATACTTATCTCTATACAGTTGATGATCTTAACGAGATAGTTGAGAGTAATCAACGAGCTAGGGAAGAGGCAGCAATACTTGCTGAACAATATATTGAGAAAGGGCTTGTACGTTGGTGTGAATGGTATAAAATCGCAGAAATAGGTCACTCTGTACAATCAATAGTCACTTACGCAAATAGAGAACGAGATGAAGCAATTCATCGACTCTTTAATCAATTAGATAATGAATTTGATGCTGAGTTAATTGAGAAGATGGCAATTCAGCTGACTAACCGACTTCTTCATCCGATGATCGAACATCTCAAGTCATTAGAGGTGGCTGAGGATGAGTCAACCATTACCGAGCTTTTAACACAATTTAAGATTTAAAAAAGAGGTAATTTGGTATAATTACGTCATTCATTTTTTATTTACTCAAGGATTGGTATGTCAATTACGTTTGAAGAGGCGCAAGATATTATTGCTAAATCGGAAGAGATTATCTTAGCTTCAGAAATTCAGGACGCTTATGATGCGATGGGTCGTGCGATCACCTATGATTTAGAGCTTTCAGATCCCTTAGTGTTAGTGGTGATGAATGGGGCACTTATTCCCGCAGGACAACTTTTAACGCGTTTAAATTTTCCCTTTCAGATCGGTTATCTTCATGCAACAAGATATAACGGTGATATTGAAGGCGCGACACTTGAGTGGAAAGTTAAACCATCCGTTGATGTGAAAGATCGTGTTGTGTTATTAATTGAGGATATTTTTGATGAAGGAACAACTCTAAAAGAGATTGTTTCTGTGATTGAAAATATGGGTGCGCAAGTAGTTTATACGGCAGCACTGGTGAATAAGGTTCACGAACGTAAACCGAAAGATTTTAAAGTTAATTATATCGGTGTTGATGTCCCCGATCGCTATATCTTTGGCTGCGGTATGGATTATCATGAATATTGGCGTAATCTTCCAGGTATTTGGGCGCTGAAAGAGTAGAGCTAACAAAAAGATAACAGAGGTGTGAGATGAGTAAAAACTTAATTATAAGAGCGCGACAGTTACTATTGCTGATGGTTTTCTCATTAGTGGCAATAGCTCCGCTTCATGCGCAAGTGAAGTTAGAGATTGTTAAGGCCTCAAGTCAGGCTTATCCTATTGCGATTGTCGATCATGCAACAAATAATCAAAAATTTTTAGAGGTGGTGATCAATGACCTTCATCGCTCTGGACGCTTTATCCCTAAAGTAGGGCTTGCTGTGCCGGAACAGCTCAATAATGTTGGTCAGGCAGATAGCGGGATTTGGCGCGCTGCCGGCATCAACTTTATTGCGATCTTAACACCGAAAGGAAATATGTTGCATGTTGAGGTTGGCGATACTTTTACAAAGAGTGTTCGTGCAAGTCGTGATTTTCAATATGTGAATGATGAGAAGGGGCAGCGAGCCGTAGCACATAAAGTCGCTGACTTTATTTATGAAGCGATTACGGGCGTTCCTGGATCTTTTAGTTCAAAAGTTGCTTATGTTTCACGCAATAACCGTAACTTTTCTCTTGTGGTTGCTGATGCCGATGGTGCTTATCCACAGGTGATTTTAGAGTCGAATGAACCGATTTTATCGCCAACATGGTCTCCCGATGGGCGTAAGATTGCTTATGCTTCTTTTGAGAAGAAGCGTAATCAGATTATGGTGCAAGATCTCTATAGTGGGAAGCGCCATGTGGTGATTAGTGAGCCGGGAATTAACTCAGCACCGACTTGGTCACCGGATGGTACTCGTCTAGCATTTACACTTTCGCGAGATGGTAATCCAGAGATCTATACGGCTAATATTGATGGTAGTAATTTGACCCGTTTAACAAATAGTCCAAGTATCGATACAGAGCCGGCATGGGGTCCAGATAGAATGATCTACTTTACCTCTGATCGTGGGGGCACTCCCCAAATTTATAGAATGCCTGAAAATGGTGGTACACCCGTACGCATCTCTAATACAGGAAACTATAATGCTAATGCGACAATTTCAGCAGATGGTAAACATTTAGCGATGATGCAGCGTAATCCTGGGCAAGGCTTTGGGATTGCGGTGATGGATTTAACAACGGGTAATGTTAAACGATTAACAAATGGTGGTAAGGATGAGGCGCCTAGCTTTTCTGGTAATAGTCATATGATTCTCTATTCAGATGGCCGTGGCGGACTCAAAATTATCTCGACAGATGGTAATGTTGAGCAACGATTCTATGGAATTGGAACCGATGTTCGCAAGCCAAGCTGGTCGCCTAATGTTCGATAGATAACAATAAAAGATTTACTACTACATAGATTTCAAGAGGGTTTAAAATGCGTAAGTTAATGATGAGAGGTATCTCCATAGCGCTATTGGGGGTTGTGGTTGCAGCTTGTAGCTCTACTGGTGGTGCTGGCGGTGTCGGGGGGACAGGTGGCCCTGGAGGCGTAGGTTATGGCTATGGTTATGGTGAAGGGCCTGCAAGTACCTATTATGATGCCGACTATGGTAAGCGTGGAACGGCAGATAGAATTATCTACTTTGATTTCGATTCAGATCGTCTACGTCGTGAATCTTATGATGTTGTTCGAGCGCATGGACAAGAGTTAAAAGCAAATCCTAATCGTGGTGTCTGGTTAGAGGGGCATACCGATGACCGAGGATCTCATGAATATAATATGGGATTAGGTGAGCGTCGCGCATTGAGCGTAAGAGATCTTCTACTTCAATCGGGAGCGAACCCCAATCAGATTAAAGTACGTAGTTACGGGAAAGAGATGCCGGCAGTCTCAGGATATGATGAGCGTGCATGGGCACAAAACCGCCGTGTAGAGATTGTCTACTAATAGTAGAGGTTCAATATTGCGAATTAGGATCGATATCAAGAGAGCGCCTGTGCGAAAATAGCATAGGTGCTCTTCTACTTTTAAGAAGGAAACTTTGTGATTAAAAAAGAGAGTTTGGGTTTATATAAACGAATTTTATCTTACTCTTTCAAATATCCACTGATCTTAATCACTTCACTGGTCTGTGTTGTATTAGGTGGCTTTGCAGAGGCAGGTCTATTTTGGTTATTAAAACCAATTTTAGATGAGGGGTTTGTGGATAAGAATAGGCTCTTTATTGAGCTGATGCCGTGGCTTGTTGTAGGCGCCTTTATCTTAACGAGTGCTCTCAACTTTGCCGGCAGTTTCGGTATGCAATGGATCTCTCAGCGAGTAATTACAACTTTGCGGGTACAGATGTTTGATAAATTGCTCCATCTTCCGCAAACAGCTTATGATAAGCACTCGACCGGTTATTTTATGTCAAAGCTGACTTTTGATGTTGCTCAGTTGATGGCGGTGAGCTCTTTAACGCTGGTTTCAATCATTAAAGATAGTGCGATGATTATCGGTTTAATTACCGTGATGTTTATCAATAATTGGCAAATTACGCTATTAGTCTTTTTTATGGCGCCATTTCTCTACCTTGTATTACGTTATGTCTCTAAGCGTCTGCGGGGTATCTCTCGTAGAATGCAGGGGCAGATGGGTGAGTTTAACCATATCTTGGAAGAGGGGATTCGAGGTCAAAAAGAGATCAAGCTTTTTGCCGCTTATGATCAGATGAATGGACGCTTCTCTCAAGTAAATAAACATCTTCGTCATTTGAGTATGAAGAGTCTGGTTGCGAGTCAGTTAGCAAGCCCTGTTTCTCAAGTCTTTCTGGTGATCTTTATTGCGTTTGTTATCTGGTATGCCTCTAATCAAGCTTCTGCAGATCAGGTGACCATTGGTAGCTTTATCTCTCTTTTAGCTGCGATGGTCGGGATGTTGACGCCCATTAAGCGTTTAGTCAGCATGAACGAGGCGTTGCAACGGGGCGCTGCCGGTGCGGAAGGGGTCTTTAGTATCTTAGATGCGGAAGGAGAGAAGGATCAGGGCAGTACTCAACTCCCCCAAGTGAAGGGGCATATCGAATTTAAAGAGGTTACTTTCCAATATGAGGGGAGTGATGTAGCGGCCCTCAAGGAGATCTCCTTAGAGATTCAACCTTATGAAACAGTCGCGCTTGTAGGTGCTTCAGGAAGTGGTAAGAGCACCTTTGCAAATCTCCTTTCCCGTTTTTATAACCCCACATCAGGCTCTATTTCATTAGATGGTAAAAATATTGATGAGATTGAGTTAGAAGCTTATCGCTCTGCAATCGGTTATGTAGGGCAACACGTTATCCTTTTTGCCGATACAATTGCTAAAAATATCAGTTTTGGTAATGAGGCCTCTTCAGAAGATGCGATTGAAAAGGCGGCGCAATTTGCAAATGCGAGTGGGTTTATCGAAAAATTGCCAGAAAAATATGAGACTGTTATTGGTGAAAATGGCGCAAAATTATCAGGTGGGCAGCGTCAGCGGATTGCAATTGCCCGCGCAATCTTAAAAGATGCTCCAATTCTTATTTTTGATGAAGCAACTAGTAGTTTAGATAATGAGAGTGAGTATGCTATTCAACAGGCATTAAAAGAGCTTAGTCGAGAGAAGACGACTATTATTATTGCACATCGCCTCTCTACCATTGAGCATGCTGATAAAATTGTTGTCTTTGATCAAGGAAGAATTGTTGAAGTAGGAACACATCAGAGCCTTCTCGAGAGAGATGGATACTACGCAAAATTGTACCGAGTTGATAAGAAATAACCTACAAAGTAATTGTTATTTTATAAATTTATCAAGTTTATAAATAAAATTTATCTCTTTCGCGATCGCTCTAGCGATATTGAGGGTTGTATCAAAAAAGATATTTGTATTAAAAATCCCACAAATTTGGATTTTTGATGCAAATATGTATCAATTCTAATAAAAATGAGATATGATTGAACCGTTAGTTTGTATTATCTGAAGGTAACTTGTTACAACTGTCTGTAATACATTTATTTTATAATTAGTAATTAAGTGGAGACTTATATGAAAAAGCAATTAACTATTGCTGCATTAGCAGGTCTATTCGCGACTTCTACAGCTGTAGCAGCGACAGATTCGTTAATCGATAGACAAGGTGAGTTTGTAAAAGATCGTCAAGGCGAGTGTGTCTTAGTTAAAGATGGCGTTCCTGGATGTGGTGTTGTTGTGCAAGATTTAACTTTCTCAGCAGATACATTCTTTGCTTTTGATAAAGCAGAACTTCGTCCACAAGGCCGTGAGTTACTTGATAAAGTAGCAGCTGAGCTTGTTAAGAATGCAAACGATGTAAAATCAATCGTTCTTACAGGTCACACTGACGCAATCGGTAGCGAGCAATACAACCTTGGTCTTTCACAACGTCGTGCAGATGCAGTGCGCAACTACTTAGTTGAGAAAGGTGTTAACCCAGCAATCATTACTGCTAAGGGTGAAGGTATCAGCTACACATTTGACAACGCAACAGCTGAAGGCCGTGCGAAAAACCGTCGTGTAGATGTTAAAATTGAAGCAGTAAGAGAAGTAAACGTTAACTAATTGAACGTTTCTCTATTGTTGAGTAACTAAGTCTCTTTTACCTTGAGTAGTATTAACTATTAGAAATATTAGTATCTATTAGGTTGTAAAGGCTTATGTTCAGAGCACTCTATTTTATAGAGTGCTTTTTTATTGTTTAGGGAATTGAGTAGATCCAGAGGTATCAGATCCAAAGGTATCTCTTTGAGCTTTCAGCTGCTTCAACCTAGAAAGATGTTGATATAGATGAATGATAAAAGAGTGGAGAGGCAAAATAGCCTTATTAACCGCTCCTTTAAGTAGTTATTGAGTTAAGTGTCTATAAGCAAGCATCTCTAATGCTTACTGAGCGCCATTATTGGCGATCTATCGGCGACAATAGCTCTATTTATAAGGTGCTAATAGAGGAAGGTATTAGATACGCTCTGATTTTAAGCATTGATGCTATATAACCTTCGCTAGAGAGATACTTTTTTAAGGCAAAAAAAGGATGCGCCTCCGTAGTAGTCGGTTGCAAATCACCAAGACTCTTGAACGCGTACGTTCAAGTGGATACCTAACAGGGTTCTTTAGGCTTCTGAACTAAATCAGCTTGCACACCGAGCCCTAATATCGGCGATCCAAAGTATTAAAATTAGGATCAAGAGGTGTATGGTGATAAAAACACTCGTACATAACAGAAACGCATCAACGACAGTTTGACATAATCACCATTAATTATCAACTTAAGATTGGGCAATAAAGAGGCCGTAAAGCTCCTCTGTATGAGGATTATCCACACTTTCAAGGAGTTGTTTAAAAGAGCGCCCCGTTGTAACAACATCATCAATAATGAGAAGTGATCTCTGTTGTAAGGGTGGGAGTATTTGATGGTTTTTAAGAAAGTGATTCTGAAGATTGGTAAGGCGGTCGGCTCTTTTTAGATCTGTCTGGGGAATTGAAAAAGCTCGTTTTTTTAAGTAGTTATCACAATAGGGGAGCTCACTACGTTGTGAGAGATGGCGAGCAACTTCACTAACGGGGTTGTACCCTCTTTTAGCGACACGTAAGCGGCCACTCGGCATTGGAATAATTGTTGTATCGATGGGTAATTGAGCAAAGAAATTGAGGGATCGTTGCCAGATAAGTTGGTTGAGTGTTCGTGCTAAATAGGGGCGTAGGGAGTATTTAAATTGCTGAATAATTTTGCGGATAGTGCTCTCATAATTGAAACAGACAAAGATATTTTGTAATTTTGGCGATTCTTTTTTGCATAAATGACACAAAAACGCACCGGGTGTATCACAAAAGATACACTTTCGATCCGCTAAAATAATATCGAGGCAGCACTTTTGACAGAGATTTTCATACTCCTCGTTCACAATTTTTTGTTGGCAGAGGGTACAGAAAGGGGGAAAAAGACTCTTAAGAAGATTTTTAGTATGATCGATTACCCTTCTTCTTTTCATCGTAACACCCTCCTTATTTATTTCCTTTGAGCTAGATCTTTTAAACTCTCTTTTAGTCTCTTTTTAAATTTCTATATTTCACAATGCACCCATATTGCATGAATTTATCTTGAATGACCCTATATTGAACCCGTATTGAGTTTATATGAGCTTTTACATGAGCTTATATGAACGTATATGAAAGTATATGAAAGCTATATTAAAGATGGTGTTTGTTTAAAGAGTATTGTTGCTTGTCTCAACTCAACACGCCATTTTGAGCACTAATTGGTGGGGCTATCTGACTATTTGATCCTCTGAAAGAGAGGTGATTTCGACGCTGATAGGGTCGTGATCGGAATAACGAAAGGTATATTCTAGCTGGGTGTTGATATGGTGTGCTTGTGGCGTGTGAAATGAAAGGCGCTTGTCTACTAAAATATAGTCGAGTACAACAGGTCGATTTCGGTGCTTTGTTGTGTAGAGTCGACCGGGATAATCTTTCCAGATTGAGAGTAGCTCTCCTCCTTGTAAAATCTCTAGCGTTTGGCTATTGGGTGTATCGTTAAAGTCCCCTAAGAGAATAATATAGTGGGTAGGCAGCAATTTATTGTAGAAGTTGTAAATTGCGCGAGCTTGTTCATTTCTCTGCTTTCGTGCTCGCTTTTTATCCTGATTGGTCCTTGCATTTTGTGATTTTAAATGGCAGTTAATGAGGGTAATGGCCTGTTTTTGATAATCGATAGTGAGAACAAGCGGATAACGTGATGCTGAAAAGAAGCTGCTCTCATCGCCGGAAAAGCAGGCCATCGGCGGTAATGTTTGTAGTTCTGTGACTGTGATTGAATCTTTAATCAGAAATGCAGGGCGAATATTTAAATTAAGTGCGCCGCCTGAACTTTCATTGGTTGGGGGAAGATCGTAATAACGGTAGTTCACTCCAGTCATATTTTTAACGATTGTACAAATTCGCTCGCCAATAATCGCTTGAGCGTAATCCTTCTGCCCGTCTGTCTCTGCACCTATCTCCTGCAGGGCGATGATGTCAGGAAGATTGAGAGGATCATCGAGTGCAATAATAAAATTGAAGAGCTTCTGCAAAGAGGAGTGTTCATAGAGATTTTGAACATTACAGGAGGCAATAGAGAGATCGAAAAGAGGGGGCATCAATTTTATCGCTTATGATCAGGTTTAAGAGAGGTGGGTCGATAGAGTAACTTATTGGTAGTAGTGTTGGATCGATTGAAGTAAAGCGATCTTATTTTGATCTTCATCTGTTTCAGCTTCTTCCAATAATGCTTTATAGATCGGTTGGTAGCGACTGCGGTAATACTCTTTTTTGAGAAGAGTATAGCGTTGCCACTCATCTTGTTCATCCTCAAAGAGTGTCTCAAAATAGTTGCGAGCACGGTAGATAAAGAGTAGAGGCTCGAGACGTGGATCATCAAAATAGAACTCATGATATTTCAGCTCTTCACCACTCATCTTAGGAACAAGATCCATCTGGTGCCGATCTTTTCGCTCAAAAAATCCTTGATATAGAAGTGTTTCGACCGGCTCACTATGTGGGTCATTATCAAAGATACGAGGGGTTTGATAGATCTCCATCAATTTTGTTTCGATCAGCTCTCGATTGTTGAGAATAAGTTGATGATTTTTCTGACATTGTTGTTGATCGAGGATCTCTTTAGGAAGCGTTGAGAGTAGAGCGGTGGGCGCTAAAATGGGGCAACGATTGAGATGAATCCCCTTTAGAGGTATCCGTGCTTCGCCTTCAGGAAGTTCTGCGCTAGGAGTATAGAGCTTTTCTCGAACCTCTTCTGCCGAGAGATGAAGTAGTGGCTCAACATCTCCCATAAGATCGATAGAGATAAGCTCATTACGATTTTGTGGGCTGAAGAGGATCGGCGCCATCATAGAGATATTATTGCGCTCTAAGCCAAACATGCCGGAGATATGGAGAAGTGGTTTGAGCGATCGAAGATCGATCAATTGTTGTAGGTCGCGCGCGCGTCGATGGTTAAAGTAGTAGGAGAAGAGCCGAGGCTGCTTCTCTTTGATCAGCTTCGCCATACCGATTGTGGCATAGACATCACTTAACGCATCATGTGCTTTTTCATGAAGTAGATCGTTGGCTTTAGAGAGATTTTCTAGTTTGAAGCTAATATTTCCCATCTCATCTTGTGGCCATGCTATTCCTTCAGGGCGAAAAGTATAAGTTGCACGGACAACATCGAGTAGATCCCAGCGAGAATTCCCATTTTGCCAGCTATAGGCATAGGGATCGATAAAGTTACGATAGAAGAGATATCGGATCATCTCATCATCAAAGCGGATATTGTTATATCCTAAAATACAGCTATTAGGTCTAGAGAAGGCCTCTTCAATTTGAGCTGCAAATTGCGCTTCAGGCATCCCTTTCTCTTGCGCTTCTTCAAGCGTGATGCCGGTAATAAGAATTGCATTAGGATCGGGAATATAATCTTTCGGTGGTTGGCAGTAGATATTGATCGGCTCTTCAATGATATTGAACTCTTCATCTGTCCTAATGCCGGCAAATTGGGCAATACGATCCTCTTTAGGGTTAATGCCAAAGGTCTCAAGATCATAAAAAAAGAAGCTCGGTTTCATGATATCTCCTCTATCCACTACTATTTAAAATAACTATTTAAAGTATGCCTCACGGCGATTAGAGAGCATGATAACAAAATGTGATCGCCAGCGCTGAATCCCTTACTCTCTTTATGTTTTAATCTCTCTTTTGCCTTTCATTCTTTGAAGTTTATTCTTCGAAACACATTTTTGACATCTACTCTTTAACAGATCTTTAGAGAGAACATCTCTAGAGAGAGTATTAGGATTCTTGGAGAGTTGAGAGATTGAGAGAATTGTTTATAAAGAGAAGTTTTCTCCTAAATAGACACGGCGGACATCCTCATGGTTGAGGAGATATTCGGTATCGCCCTCTGCAATGACGGTGCCGGCACTTAAGATATAGGAGCGCTCACAGATCGAGAGTGTTTCACGAATATTGTGATCGGTAATTAAGATACCAATATTGCGCTTAGAGAGCTGTAAGATAATCGATTGAATATCTGATACTGAAAGGGGATCAACACCAGCAAAAGGTTCATCGAGTAGTAGGAATTTAGGGTTAAGAGCAAGACTCCGGGCAATCTCAACACGGCGACGTTCTCCCCCTGAGAGCGAGATTCCCAAAGAGTTGGCGATATGTGTAATCTTAAAATCTTCTAATAGCTCATCTGTTAGGGCTTGTTGCTCTTGTGGGGAGAGATCTTTTCGGGTTTGACAGATCGCAAGAATATTATCGCGGCTACTCATTTTTCTAAAAATCGATGCCTCTTGGGGAAGATAGCCGATGCCGAGTTGGGCACGGATATGCATTGGGCTTT
This sequence comes from Ignatzschineria indica, assembly GCF_003121925.1. Taxonomy (NCBI): domain Bacteria; kingdom Pseudomonadati; phylum Pseudomonadota; class Gammaproteobacteria; order Cardiobacteriales; family Ignatzschineriaceae; genus Ignatzschineria; species Ignatzschineria indica. The sequence continues at coordinate 38,956 of NZ_QEWR01000004.1, forward strand.
GGGTGATCTCATTATCATCGATAAAGACCTCGCCTTCATCGGGAGTGATTAGACCAACCGTCATATAGAAGCTCGTTGTTTTTCCGGCACCATTGGGTCCTAACAGTCCTACAACTTCGCCCTGCTCGATATGGAATGAGGCACCATTAACAACAGTACGATTCTTAAAACGCTTAATAAGATTTTGTGCAGTTAGTAGCATCGTTTGCTTTACCTTTTACTGGTATGAGATTCTTGAGAAGTCATTTTGATTCTATCACTCTTACTCTCTCTAAGTGTGATAGGGAGAAGAGCGATGTGGGCACTATTTATCACGATTATCCATCTGAATTGTAAAGTGGACTCGCTCTTTAGGGCTTCGCTCTGCGTTGATTGTGCGCGTATCGAGATCATAGATAATCTTATTGGCCGTTGCGATATCATTGCTCTGTTCTACCTGTGCATTGGTTTCTAGCTCTAAAATAGCGCGCTTAGGATAGTAGCGAAGCGTTTTTCCCTCGCCAAAAACCCAGGGTTCATCAGGCTTTGGAAGATCTTTAATCTTCACGGGATTGCCAGTAGCAATAATATACTCCAACTCTCCATCTTCGAGAAGGAAGTGGGCTTCATCGGCATAGATCGTGAGGTTACCCTGGACCATAACAACATTTCCACGATAGATACCGGTAGGTTCGGTTGGCGAATTACTCTGAAATTCAGACCAATCAGCATCGATATGGAGGGGTAATTTACGATCCTCGGGCAGTGCTAGTGCAATATTACTGATAGCACTGAAGCAAAGAGAGAGGAGAAGAAGTGAGATACCCTGTTTAAAAAGAGGAGAGAGGGAGGGTAAGAGATTATTTTTCATCGTGTTGCCCTGTATCAGATTCAGTTATATAGGTCGATTTTACATCTCTATGGAGTGTAAATAGTTCTTTATGAGGATAGCCGATCAACCCATATCCAGAGAGTTGTCGCGTTGGCATCTCAAGTTCCACAAAGAGATCGGTCGTTACTTTCTCCCCCTCATCATGGATATAGAGAAGATCGGTTGTAATAACCATATCATCTTGAGGTTTTTCTAGGTTCGGCTTATGGAGATTGACATTTTTGATCAATGTTAAAAGGGACTTATCCTGCGTATAGCGGGCAAAATCACTTTTGGCGGTCCATTCAACAAGATTACTAAGTTCTTGCGTCTCATGTTGATCATGGCTTAAGTCATAATGCTTTAGGAAGGGGGCCGTTAAATAGCCTCCCTCCTCATTATCATAATGTACAAGTGTCTCCCCAATAAGGCGGTACTCAAGAATACCCTCTCTGTTATAACGAAAGACCTCAAAGTCATTGAGTGAAAGTTGTGGATCTGTTGATTCTACTTTCTCTTGGCTACGACTATCTTGATAGATGACCCAAGCAAAATAGAGCAGGATGCCTAATATAAAGAGCTGGAGGAGACGTTTAAAGATCTCTGCAGTTGTCATAATGGCTCCTTAAAAAGGTCGGTGGAATGAAGGGTTATGAGGAAGGTGAATATGAGCTATCAATTATTGGTATCAGGGGCTAGATCAGATGAGATCGAGAGCCCCTTTGTATAGGGCTTCTCATGGATATCTTAATGGTCTCACTATTTTACTCTATTGCTCTACCGCGAGTCATTCTCTGTAGTGGTCTTTTTACTGCTTATTGCAGCTACTTTTTGCCACTACTTCTTACTATTTTTTAGTAATGGTCTGAATATTAAGCGCCTCATCTGCCATTAAAAGAATATCTGCACCGCGTGCTGCAAATAGACCATTTGTGACAACACCAGTAATTTGATTAATGGATGCCTCTAATTGAATGGGACTTGTGATTTTAAGACCGGAAACATCGACAATAAGATTGTGGTTGTCAGTGATAAAACCTTCTCTAACCTTTGCTTTTCCCCCCATCTGTTCCATTTTGCGTATCACATAGTGGGCTGCCATAGGGATGACTTCGATCGGGAGTGGGAATTTCCCTAAGGTTTTGACCAATTTTGACTGATCGGCAATACAGACAAAGCGGTTAGCGTGGGCTGCGACGATCTTTTCGCGTGTTAAAGCGCCGCCGCCACCTTTGATCATCGCTAGATGATGATTAATCTCATCAGCGCCGTCGATATAGGTATCGATTGTTGTGATCTCCATAAGATCAACGATAGGGATACCTAGCGCTTCTACCTGTTTAGATGTTCTCTCTGAACTCGATGCGACCCCTTTGATTTTGAAAGGAAGTGTTGGGAGAAGAGCAATTAAGCAATCGACGGTAGAGCCTGTTCCTAGACCTAAAATCTGATCTTCAGGGATATATTGTAGCGCCGCTTTTGCGACTGCTTCTTTTTGTTGTTGTGCGTTCATAATAAAGTGTCACAATAATTGAAATAAAAGTGGAAAGTAGTCTAGACGCTCAAATTATAAGGATTTAATCGTTTATATACTACGTGCTTTGCTGTATAGTGTACGGACTAATTATACCCGTAAAATCGATAAAGGGAACATTCAATGACAGTAGCAAAAGATAAAGTAGTTAGCGTAATTTACACCCTCACCGATGATCAAGGCGCGCTCCTTGATACAAATAAAGGTCAAGAGGCTTTGGATTTTATTCAAGGGCACGGAATGATGATCCCTGGATTTGAAAAAGCATTAGAAGGTGCAACCGAAGGACAAACCCTCTCATTTACTGTTTCTCCAGCTGAAGGCTATGGCGAGTCAAACGATGATTTCATTATTGAAGTTCCCCGTACAGCATTCCCTGAAGATGAAGAAGTTCAAGTAGGCTGGCAAGTAACGGGCACAACACCCGATGGTCAAATGCAAGCATTTAGAGTTCTTGCTGTATCTGATGAGACAATCAAATTGGATGCAAATCACCCATTAGCAGGTAAAAATCTTAACTTTGAAGTTGAGGTAGTAGGCTTGCGTGATGCAACTGAGCAAGAGCTTGCACATGGTCACGTTCATGCCGATGGTCATGATCATTAATTTTTAAATTTTTGATTTATAAAAGAATCTATGTCTCAAAGTAAAATTTATCAATTGAAGGGAGAGCTATCAACGATGATGGTTCTCTATTTGAGAGGAATAGATCTAAAATTATTAGAGGATGAGCTATCAAGACAGATTGATAGCTCTCCTCAATTATTTAGAGGTATTCCAATAATTGTTGATCTATCTGCGATTAAAGTGGGTAATAGTTTAGATCTTAAGTGGTTGAAGAATCTGCTACTCAATAGAGATCTTATTCCGGTAGGTTTAAGAAATGCTAATGAAGATTTAGCTGTTAAGGCGGGCAATGCTGGATGGGCTCTTTTGGCTGGTAACGGTGGTCGTTCGCGTGAAATTGAGCTCAATAGCGCTGAAATTGTTGCGAAAGAGCAGCGTGAAATATCGCATGAAGAGGTAGCAGAAGAGGTGACACCTCAAGAGGTTGTAGAACCTGCTGAACCCATCGAGACAATGATGCATGTCCAACAAGTTCGTTCAGGACAGCAACTATCTGTTCCTCAAGGGGATCTGGTGGTGATCAATTCTGTCAATGAAGGGGCTGAGTTACTAGTCGATGGTAATATTCATGTCTATGGTGCTTTAAGAGGTCGTGCTCTAGCTGGTATTCATGGCAATCGATCTGCAAGAATCTTCTGCCAATCATTAGAAGCGGAGTTAGTTGCAATAGCTGGTTTCTATCGGATGCAAGAGGATATTCCCGCTGAGCTTAGAGGGAAAACGGTTCAGATCTATCTTGATCAAGATGAGCTTAAGATTGAGCAGTTAGTAAAGTAGTTCTAAGCGATGGCATAAAGAGGCAGGAGCTGTTATTTCCTCTCTTTTAGATTTAGCGTAACGCATTAAGTGCAATCAATGATGGCGTAACCCATTATATTATTAAATAGCAGATTAATTTTAGCGGATTAATTGTGATATTAATCAGATGCATTAAGGAATCAGTTGCAACATGCTATGTAAGCTCTATATTAGAATAGTTGTAGAAGTAGTTCATTATAGAGTAGGTAGCGTCAATAAGATGCTAAAATTAGATGTTAAGAAATAGATGTTAAGAATTATTTTAATAAGCCTGCGCAGATCCTTATCTGTTGATATGCACCTCTTGATAGGATAAGAATAAGAGGCGGTATGTTATAGAGATTATAGGAATTGTAGAGATTACAGAGTGTTGTATAGCTTGTATTATCTGAATATAAAATCAGGATATAAGTTAAATGTACTTTAAAATGCAATTTATATTGTGGTTAATAGCAGGATGATGCAATATGAAGGCTCTATTAATAGAGCGATCGATTAAAATCGATTGTTGAAATATTATCTTTGAATCTATTCCGTATGGAATTAGATAAAGATAGTGCAGTGTGATGAGATGTGTGAATTTTAGAATTTATGCTTCTCAGATGTTTTAAAAACGATGTTTTAAAAGACAATGTTTTAAAAGCACTTTAGTACTTGATCTCTTAAAGGATCAACAAAATTGGTAAAGAGTTTAAGTTAGATAGTCTAAATTAGATAGAATTAGTATGTGGGGGCACGAGTGGCTAGAATCATAGTTGTAACATCCGGAAAGGGTGGTGTAGGTAAAACGACGACGAGTGCGAGCATTGCAGCTGGGCTTGCAAAAAATGGACATAAGACCGCTGTGATCGACTTCGATGTGGGTTTACGTAATTTAGACCTTATCATGGGATGTGAGCGTCGTGTTGTGTACGATTTTGTTAATGTTGTGAATGATGAAGCATCATTGGCACAGACCTTGATTAAGGATCGTCGTCTTGAGAATCTCTACATTCTTCCCGCTTCCCAAACACGTGATAAAGATGCTCTAACGAAAGAGGGTGTTGAAAAGGTGATGAAAGAACTCGATGGGATGGGCTTTGAGTTTATTATCTGTGATTCGCCCGCGGGGATTGAGAAAGGTGCACAGCTTGCGATGTACTTTGCAGATGATGCTATTGTAACGACCAATCCAGAGGTCTCATCTGTTCGAGATTCCGATCGTATCTTAGGGATTCTTGCTAGTAAGACAAAGAGAGCAGAAGAGGGAAAAGAGGTTAATCAGCATCTTGTTATTAACCGTTATAATCCAACCCGTGCCGCAAATGGCGATATGCTCTCTGTGAATGATATTTTAGACATTCTTGGTATTCCCCTTTTAGGAGTGGTTCCAGAGTCTCAGGCCGTATTGCAATGTTCTAACTCAGGGGAGCCTGTGATTATGAACGAGGAGTCAGATGCAGGACAAGCCTTTAATGACATTGTTGAGCGTTTTCTTGGAAAAGATCTCCCTCATCGTTTTATTGAAGCGCCTAAGAGAGGCTTCTTTGGACGTATTTTTGGAGGTTAGAGATGTTTCAGCTGTTATTCGGCAAGCGTCGTAAATCAAATACGGCATCGATTGCAAAAGAGCGCTTACAAATTATTGTTGCGCATGAGCGTGTAAAGAATATGGATGGAAATCCAGATTTTATGCAAGATCTTCAACGAGATATTTTGGAGGTCGTCCGTCGTTATTTGCCGGTAGAATCTGAGCAGATCAATATAGCGATGGAGCGTGACGGAGACTGTGACGTTTTAGAGTTAAATATCGTTTTATCGGATGATGAAAAATAGGTGATATTTTGTCCTACTGTGGTAGATCATTATCTAAGCAAAAAGAACGATAACTCATTGATAATAAAGTAGCCGTATTGCAAAATGCGGCTATTTTTTCGTTAAAGCTTGCAATTTTTTTTTTGATCTAATATAACAAAATAGTGTGAAGAAAACTTATGCGTCTAGATAAATGGTTATGGGCTGCCCGATTTTATAAGACTCGCCGTCTGGCTACGGAGGAGATTAATAAGGGGCGCGTAAAAGTCAACGGCATTGAGGCCAAGCCTTCCAGAACTATCATCGTAGGTGATTTAGTAACGATAAGGAAGTTACAAATGATCTACGAAGTCAAAGTGTGCTTGCTTATCGAGCAACGCGGTCCAGCATCTGTAGCAACGACAATGTATCAAGAGACAGAGGCGAGTATTGCTCGACGAGAGCACGAGCGTGAGCTTCGCAAGTTATCTCCGCAGCCTCACTCTGAAACGAGGAGCAGTCGAGATAAAAAACGTTTAAGAGACGTGAAACAAGGAAAATATTTTAAATCGTAATATCAATACGTCGAGTGACGTATATCAAGTGGAGAGAAAGAAAATGGGTTATCGGTCAGAAGTTGATTTGTTAGGGGAATTATTAGTACCAAGTGATGCTTACTACGGCATTCACACCCAGCGAGCAATCAATAACTTCACCATTTCAACCCAGAAGAACCGAGATAATCCACAATTTATTTATGGCTTAGCAGCAGTAAAAAAAGCAGCAGCAAAGGCAAATATGGATCTAGGAGCTATCAAACCTGAAGTAGGGAATGCCATTGTTGCGGCATGTGATCTGCTTCTAAAGGATGATACTTACTACCAACATTTCCCTATTGATGCATTCCAAGGTGGCGCAGGAACTTCACTTAACATGAATGTGAATGAAGTGATTGCCAATCTTGCGCTCGAAACGCTAGGACTTGAGAAAGGGCGTTATGATGTTATTAATCCTAATGACCATGTTAATGAATCTCAGTCGACAAATGATGCGTATCCAACAGGAATGCGAGTCGCTTTTTATAAAGTATCTGAGGCATTAATTGAAGCGGCAGATTATCTATACCAAGGGTTGAAGGAGAAGGAGAGAGAGTTTTCTGAAGTCTTAAAAATGGGGCGTACACAGTTACAAGATGCGGTACCTATGACTTTAGGAATGGAGTTTGGAGCATTTGCATATCAGATTAAGGCGGGTATCGATTATTTAAAACTTGCCCGACAAACATTGCTCTCGATTAACTTAGGGGGAACGGCTATCGGTACAGGGATCAATACTCCCGATGGTTATGCTCAACTTGCAGCTCAATATCTCTCGGAGATTACAGGGTTCTCCTTTAAACCGGCGGATGATCTTATCGCCGCAACATCAGATTTATCAGATTTTGTCTATTTCCATTCAGCATTAAAAGGCTTTGCTGTTAAGTTGTCTAAAATGGCAAATGATCTTCGTCTTCTCTCTTCAGGTCCTCGAGCAGGATTGAAAGAGATCAATCTCCCTGAATTACAGGCGGGAAGCTCGATTATGCCGGCAAAGATCAATCCTGTATTGCCAGAAGCTGTTAATAATGCCTGCTTTAAGGTGTTTGGAAATGATACAACGGTTTTAACTGCTGCTGAAGCAGGGCAATTGCAACTTAATGCGATGGAGCCTGTTATTGCACAATCGACTTTTGAGTCGATGATGTTGTTGATGAACTCTTGTCGTTCTTTACAAGATCGTTGTATTGAGGGGATTACTGCAAATGAGAGTTACTGCCTCAACTATATTTTGAACTCCATCGGTATTATCACCTATCTCAATCCAATTATTGGTCATGGTGAGGGGGATATTGTAGGGCGTATCTGTGCTAAAACAGGTAAGAGCGTTCGTGATGTTGTCTTAGAGCGTGGTTTAATGGGTGCTGAAGAATTTGATGAGATGTTCTCATTAGAGAATCTTCGGAAAACATTAGGATTGCACTAATCCACTTCTTATCTAGTTCGCACATCATATTCATGCAGAGCAATTGTTATGAAAAGAGATTATTGTGAAGAGTAATGTCAAATATTATTGAGATAAATAGAGAAATTGATTCGCCCTTGAAGAGAGAGGCGAATCTTTTTTTAAGAGAGTATCAAAAAGTCTACTCCCCCCATAGCACTAGAGTAAAACAGCAAGCTTTAACGCAATTAATTCTCTATCTGCAATCGCGAGATATTGAGACTTGGCAACAATGTGATGAGCGTCTTTTGCGTGAGTATCTTATTTTTAGAGCTAAAGGGGATCGTCGCCATGATCGTGAACGCTTAAGTGCTTCAAGTCTTGAAACGCATCTTGCCGCTTTAAGAATCTTCTTTACGGCTCTATTAGAACAAGAGATTATTCCTTATAATCCTGCACGTCTCATTTCCCCCCCTAAAAGAGGGGATCGTTTACCTAAGGTTGTTGAAGCAGAGTTACTAAAGCAGATTTTAGATCGCCCACCAGAGAATGCGCTCGAGAAGCGTGATCTTGCTATTTTAGAATTGCTCTATTCAAGTGGACTTCGTCTTGCAGAGATCGCTTCCCTTAATCTATCGCATCTTGATCTTAATGAGCAGCTAGTGCGCGTGATCGATGGGAAAGGGGGGAAGGATCGACTTGTTCCTGTAGGGCAGGTCGCACTGAGTGCAATTAAGGAGTGGCTTTCGATTCGTCAGGAGTTATCTGCTGCAACAGTGCTAGATCAAGATAGTGAGGCTCTCTTTATCTCTCAAAAAGGGGGAAGGCTCTCAGATCGGCAAATTAGCCGCCGTGTGAAGCGTTATGCAGAGCAGAGTGGGGTTAATATTAATCTTCATCCCCATCTATTGCGACATTCAATGGCGACCCATGTTTTAGAATCGAGTCAAGATATTCGCTTGGTGCAAGAGCTGCTAGGGCATGCTGATATCTCAACAACGCAGGTCTATACCCATCTTAATTTTAACCATTTGGCGAAGGTTTTTGATGCCGCTCATCCTCGAGCGAAGCGTAAAAAAGAGTCAGACAAATAAGGATTTGATAAACAAGGGCCTGATCAAAATAAGCTTGATAGCTTGATAGATTCGAGATTCATAGATCAGAGATTGGCGAAAGTAAAGAGAGGGCTACTTAATTTGAGTAGCCCTCTTATCAATTGGTTATCACTTAATTAAAGCTATAACCTTTAAGCTTTGTCTCTTCAATCCTAAAAGGAATTAGAGAGTTTCACCGCCTACTGGACGGTTACATGGGCAAAGCTCATCAGTTTGAAGCGCATCAAGGATACGTAAAACTTCAGGAACGTTACGACCAACGCTGTCTGGGTTTACAGATACGTGTTGGATAACATTGTGTGGGTCTACGATAAATGTTGCACGTAAGCAAACACCTGACTCTTCATCACGAACGCCAAGCATATCAACTAAATCACCTGCTGGGTCAGCAAATGAGTAGTGACCTAATTTATCTAAATCTGGATGCGCGCGTCTCCAAGCTAATTTACAGAATTCGTTATCTGTAGATCCGCCCATGAGTACTGCATCACGGTCTTCAAATTCTTTAGCGATTTTATCAAACTCAACGATCTCTGTTGGGCAGACAAAAGTAAAGTCTTTTGGATAGAAGTAGATAATTTTCCATTTGCCTGGGAATGATTTTTCTGTGATTGTTTCAAATGCAGAAACACCATTCTCTTCTGGATTGTTAAAACCAGGTTTTGCAGCAACAACTTCAAAAGCTTCTAAAGTATCACCCACAGTTTTTGGGATGCGGTAAGTAAAGTCTGTATCAAAAGTCATTGAAAACTCCTTTATATTGAAAGTGACTCGGAATTCGTTTTGTTCGAGAAGTAATCTCCTCGATCTCGTTACACTATTTATAATAGGGGCTTTGATTCGATAATTCAATGAAAAGGCTCATTGAATTATCGAAAGGCTCTTATAGATAATCTTAATCACGTGGCGAGGCTCTATTTACCTCGTTTTCGGTGATTTTTTCGATCGCTTTTTCTTCTACTTCAGCTGTTGTTTCGGCAGCTTTTTCTTCCGGATCTTCCATTCTTGAATCAGATGATTGGATCGCCATTTTCTCGTTTGATTCAACGGCTTTTTGATCCTCTGTCACAATAGACTTTTCAACCTGTGGTATTGCTGCTTTCTGTTCTGGTTGTTTGTCATTTTGCGCTACAGCCGTCTCAGCCTTAACTTCTTTCGATGTCGTCGCAGGAATAGAGTGAGACGAATCATGAGAATCATGATTGTCGGTGATCTCTCTATTCCCCTCTTTTGCTTGCTCTGTAGTGACAGCTGCTTTCTCCGGCGCTAGATTATGCTCCTCTTTTGGAAGATGCATTTCATCTTTAGCATCTGCTTGTGTTGCTGGCATCTTATCATCAGAGGCCGAGAGCTTAATATCTGCTTTCATTGTGTCAGCTTCACTTTTAGACGGCTCTTGAGCACCATTTTTTTGAGTAGCTTGCTCCTCTCTAGATGCTGTTTCTACTGCAATCTGTTGAGCTTTTTCATCTTTTGGTGCTGGTTGATCAGCTGTCGCTCTCTCTTTCTCTACAATGCTTTCAGCCACTCTTTTATCTGCTTGCTCTTTAGATGGTTTTTTACCCATCTCCTTTTCGCGAGCGATATGATCAGCATCAGTGTTTTTTGGCGCCTCAGCTTTTTTTGTAGCTTCTGATTTTGTCGTTAGGACCTCTTTTTCAGCAGGTTGATCGTGGGTTTGTGCTTTCTCCTCGACCTGTTTGAGTTGCTCTTGCTTCTCTTTAGCGATTCTAGGACGACCGGTTCTAATAACGCGTTGTTTAACTTCTTCACCAACTTTTACTTCGATGATCTCTTCTTCCTGAACTCTATTGTTTCTGTTGCCAGACTTTTTAGAATCAGATCGTTGATCTCGATCGCGACGATTGCGTTGACGAGGCGCTCTCTCTTCCGATTTCTCTTCAGAGCTATGCTCTTTGCTCTCCGTGACTTGCTCTTTTTTTGCTTCATCACCCCCCTCATCGCGACGTTTTTGGCGCTGATTTTGACGCTCATTTTGTCGTTCATTGCGCTCTTTATTGCGCTGAGAGTTCTCATTATCGCGAGCTTGATTGTTTCTATCGGTCGCTTGTTGAGTTTGGGCGGTTTGCTGATTTTTATCATTATCAGCTTCATTGTGTGCATTATTGCGCTCATTCCGCTCATTTCTCTGCTGTCTCTCTTGCCCATTTTGTGCTTCTTGTTGGGCTCGATTTTGCTGATTGCGACGTTGATTCTGGCTATTACGCTCTTGCTGCTGATTCTGTTGTTGATTCTGATTATTGCGACGATTATTCTCTTTCGGCTCATTTTGTTGAGTCGTTTGATTAAATTCCGCATTTATATCAACTTCGCGTTCAACAGTCTCGATCGTATTGCGACTAGGGTGATTATGGCGTTGATTACGTTGACGTTGTTGATTGTTGCGTCCACGATTGTTGCGCTGTTGGTTATCGCGATTACGATTATTATTGCGTTGTTCGCGAGGGTTTTTTACCTCTTTTTTCTTCTTTTCAGCTTTATCATCACTCTGGGTTGTCTTATTAAAGAGTGCTTTGACATAGTTAAAGATTGAGCTTAAAACTGCTTCAGTTTTTTGAACAAAGTTTTTCTCAGTTGCTTCGGGCGCCGCTTCCTCAACTTTTGGTGGAGGAGCCATAGGAGAGATTCCTGAAACAGCTGGCTTTTCCATCAATTTCTTATTGGCAATGACGGCCTGATTTCGAATATCATCGATTGTAAGTTCTTCTTTAATGATATGCGATTCACTATCTGCACCTGTCTCATCATCGTTGATGCGATAACGAGTCATCTTAAAGTGTGGGGTCTCAAGTTCTGTGTCAGGGATCACAATTACCCGAACTTTTAGGCGAGATTCAATATCTTCTACATCAGATCGCTTCTCATTTAAGAGGTAGACCGCGACATTTACGGGAACTTGAATCACGAGTTCAGAAGTGCGCTCTTTTAAACACTCTTCTTCAATGAGACGAAGAATGCCCAATGCTAAAGATTTGGTATCTCGAATGGTTCCTTGCCCTTCACAGCGAGGACAAACAATATGTGAAGTTTCATCAAGTGATGGGCGTAATCTTTGGCGAGACATCTCTAATAGCCCAAATCGTGAGATCTGTCCTACCTGAATTCTGGCTCTATCCGATGCGAGTGCGTCATGGAGTGCTGACTCAACTTTACGTTGATTTTTGCTATCGAGCATATCGATAAAATCGATAACGACTAGACCACCGAGATCACGAAGTTTTAATTGACGAGCGATCTCTTCCGCTGCTTCAAGGTTTGTGTTGAGAGCGGTATCTTCAATGTCGGCCCCCTTTGTTGAGCGGCCTGAGTTAATATCGATCGATACGAGTGCTTCTGTATGGTCAAATACGAGGGCGCCTCCTGATGGCAAGCGGACATTGCGCTCATAAGCCGTCTGAATCTGTGACTCCACCTGAAATCTTGTAAAGAGAGGAATCTGATCATCATAGAGTTTAATCTTATCGCCAATTTGCGGCATGATGGTATTGATAAAGACTTCGGCCTCTTTAAAGACCTCCTCATCGTCGATCAATATCTCGCCAATGTCACTACGATAATAGTCGCGAAGTGCGCGAATAATAATATTACTCTCTTGGAATATTAGAAGAGGGGCTGGATGTTTTGTTCCTGCTTCTTGAATCGCTTCCCACAGCATAATGAGATAATCGAGATCCCACTGTAGCTCTTCTGCGGTTCTTCCCATTCCTGCTGTGCGCACGATTAGCCCCATCTCTTCTGGAACAACTAAATCAGCCATCGCATCTCTAATCTCGGCACGGCTCTTTCCTGAAATGCGGCGTGAAACACCCCCTGCGCGAGGATTATTGGGCATTAATACAAGATAGCGCCCGGCAAGAGAGATATAAGTGGTGAGGGCCGCCCCTTTATTGCCGCGCTCTTCACGTTCAACTTGAATAATAAGCTCAAGACCCTCTTCGAGCTGATCTTTAACTGCCATCTGATGATCTTGAGGGTTTTTAAAGTACTCTTTAGAGATCTCTTTAAAGGGTAAAAAGCCATGGCGTTCAGAACCATAATCGACAAAGCAAGCCTCTAAAGAGGGCTCGATTCGGGTGATTTTACCTTTGTAAATATTGGCCTTTTTCTGTTTTGTGGCCACATTTTCAATATCTAAATCATATAGGTGTTGTCCATCAACGAGGGCAACTCGCATCTCTTCTTGTTGAGTTGCATTAATTAGCATCCGCTTCATTTTTTCTCCAGTAGAGAAATAGAGGTTGCTTACAAGCACTTCCGGCTCTTCTTATAGAAAAATAGAAGAGCACTCGATAAAAGCGCAGGAAAGAAAGATCTCTATTGCTCAAAAATTATTATTTATTATTCTTCAATGCAGATATAGCCCAAGAGACATTTTGTCAAATGGGCTAGATCAAGCTTACGTTTTAAATGAACTATTAAACTATCTGGGCGATCTAGTTACCCGCTGAGCGAGCACTTTGCGCTGCCGCGATAATTTGACGATTTCGTTTAATGAGATCTTCGTTCTTAGTAAAGCTAATAGATTTATTGGCCATCTGTTCGGCTGCTGCATAGTTTTTCTGATGAAGACGAATCTGTGCAAGATCGTACCAAATACTTGCATTTCTCGGCTCTAAGCGAACAGCTCTTTCAAGCGAACTAGCCGCTTTATCGAGACGATTCTCTTGAACTGCTTTGCGTGCATCATCGAGGAGAACTTTAACAGCATTACCGCCAGACGGTGCTGCTGGAGGCGTCGGCGCTACAGGTGTTGCAGGAGCTGGAGGCGTTGCCGCTGCTGTCTTAACACCACTGTTGGGTGCAGGAATAGCAGGGGCGGGAGCTGTAGTTGCCGGGAATGTCGCTTGTGGAGTTGCAGTACCAGCAGTGGTTGCAGGCCAGTTAGACGACGAAGGGGCAGGGAATACAGGTGCCTCCATTGGTGTTTGTTGTGGTTGTTGAGAACCTAAAAAACCAACCTCATTACTTTGAGGAGCTTGAACCGGTGAATCTTGTAGCGCGTATGCTTTTACCGCACCGCTATTGTCAGGGAAGCTAGGCTCATAAGGTTGTCCTTGGATAGGACGAACGCGAGCTCCCTCGGGCGCTGTGGCAGCACAGGCCGTTAAGACTAATAGACTTATTAAAAAAATGGCATTTCTTTTCACGAAAATATCCTTAAACAAATTCTGTTGCATCATGGAATAATCACTGATGAATAGTCGTTATAATTTACCACAGATTATCTCTGTAATACAGTGAGAGTTACATCCCGATATAGGGGGATGTTACTCAAATATAAACCCACCAGACTCCGGAGATTCTGGGATATAGAAGCATTCACTTGCATAGGTTGGCTGGTAGCCTGCTATGAAAGGAAGCGTTCTAATTTTAGTATCGGGGCAGGATGTTCTCGGAGGAAGCAGTCCTGTTGAGAGGTCGACTGCGACATCGACAATATTTGCCGGCTTATCGTGAGCGATGCTTTCGAGGTGAAGATTCTTCATAGCACCGGCCCAGAGAGGAAGGGCTCCGGCAGTTCCTGTTAGACGTCTGATAGGTTTATTATCATCACGTCCTACCCAGGAGACTGCTGTATAATTGCCGGTAAAGCCTGCAAACCAACTATCTCGATAATCATTCGTTGTTCCTGTTTTTGCCGCAACGCGAATATTTTTGCCGAGGCTATTTCGCAGTGATCCGGCAGTCCCTTGATTAACAACATCAATCATCGCATCTGTAATGAGATAGTTAGGGCCAGGTTCAATCGCTTGGATAGGATCAACCTCAATCTGTGCAAGAAGCTTACTCTCACTATCTGTTACCTCGCGAATAGAGCGAAGCGGTGTATAGTAACCATTATTGGCGATTGTAGAGTAGATCTGTGCGACTTCAATTGGAGGAAGATCGACCGATCCTAAGAGTGATGCCGGAACGGCAGGAATATTGTATTTGATTGGATTGACGCCAAGACGATAGAGGGTATCGACGACATTATCGATTCCAATATCCATTCCTACCCGAATCACTGGTAAGTTGTATGATTTTGCAAGTGCCGTAATTAATGGAACCCAGCCATGCAATCTACGGTCATAGTTATTAGGGCTCCAAGTTTTGCCACCAATAACAAGATTGATAGGTGATGCATCATCGAGTGGTGTTGCTAAAGAGTAACGACTTGGCTCTTCTAATGCTCTTAGGTAGACAAAAGGTTTTACTAAAGAGCCGATAGGGCGATTGGTATTGAGCGCACGGTTAAACCCTGCTTGTCTTACATTTCGATCCCCTACTATCGCGGCGATCTCGCCGGTATTATTCTTCGCAATAACAATGGAGCCTTGTAAGATATTAGGCGTAAGGCCTCGATCTTTTTCGATGCGCGTTAATGTATTCATCACAGACTGCTCAGCATAGTTTTGCACGATAGGGTCGAGCGTTGTGAAGATTCTTAAGCCACCTGAGTTGAGTTGATCAGCGCTATACTGCTCTTTGAGCTGTTTATAGACAAGCTCAATGAATGCCGGAAAGCGTGTCTTTGCCGGTGGGGGATTTTCTAAAATTTTGAGGGGTTCCGCCTTAACAATAATGGCATCCTCTTCGCTTAAGAGATTCTGTTCAACGAGGACATCAATAATTAAATTACGACGTTTGATCGCGATCTCAGGATTACGGCGTGGATTATAGCTACTCGGGCTAGGAATGACGGCGACTAGGGTTGCAATCTCACCAATTGAGAGTTCATTGACCGGTTTGCCGAAGAAGAATTCGCTCGCTAAACCAAAACCGTGGATTGCGCGGTCGCCATCTTGGGAGAGATAGATCTCATTGATATAAGCCTCCAAGATCTCATCTTTGTCGAAGCGCCAATCGAGGACGATCGCATAGAACATCTCTTGAATTTTACGTTCTAATGTCTTTTCGCTTGTTAAGAAGTAGTTTTTGATCAGCTGCTGGGTGAGTGTCGACCCTCCTTGGACATTTTTTCCTGCTTTAAAGTTGGTCACTAATGCTCGCATAATCCCTTTCGGGTTGATCCCGAAATGTTGGTAGTATGCACGATCTTCCATGGCAAGAAGAGTATCGATCAACATGGGGGGAATCTCTTCACGCTTTAGAAGGATTCGATCTTCATTGTGGGTAGGATAGATCGATGCAATTAAGAGGGGTTCAATTCGTGTCAAAGGGATCTCTTCCCCCGTGGTACGATTTTTAATGTTACTAATACGATTATTTTTAAAAGTGACCTCAATCTGCTGTGACTCTTCCGTACCATCGCTATAGGTGAAGGGGCGAGTATGAACGGAGATGCGATTGTTCTCTTGATCGAAGTAGAAGGTTCCTGGCTGACGAAGAGATTTTGAGGAGCGGTAGAGAATCCACTCTAGCTCTTGCTCCATCTCTTTAGGCTTAAGCTCTTTGCCGGCATAGAGTTCTAGGGGGCGTGCGTAGACTCGAGCAGGAAGGGCCCACTGGCGATTTTTGAATTCAGGGGTAATCTCGTGATCGGCTTTGATAATGAAATAGCCAAAGATTGGAAGTGCCACGAGTGCCACGATCACAATAATAGAGATGATGAGCCGCATAAGGTATGCCACAGCACGATTAGCACGTTCACCAGTAGTTAGATGGTTTTTTTTGTTTTTCATGAGATAACGGATACCAGCTCTGAAATAGGGAGTAGTCTAAAAAGTAGTGGGCTCAATAGATATCTTGATCTTCAGAGAGATGATCTTAACAATCTACTTTTTTGTTTACGATTTTGCATTATATAAGATCCGCCCTCTAATGAAAAATAATAGTTTATATCAACTTTCTTAGTAGCATTTTTAGTAATATCGGTATAATCTTAACGTGTTAAATAATGAGCCTATTAGTATTTAAATTCTATAGAGGTGAATAGAGATAATGGCTGAAGAAGGTAGTAGGAAAGGCGAATCTTGGTTGCAACGACTAGGGTTCGATAAACATAAAGATATTAGTATTGAAGGCTTGATTCGAGATTGTGAAGAGGCAAAGAATCAAGGATTAATTAGCGATGACTCATTAGAGATGATTCGCGCTATCATTGCCGGCTCGCAACAGATTGTGCGTGACATTATGGTGCCAAGAGCGAAGATGATCACGATCGCCATTGATGAATCGCCAGAGTCAATCTTAGAGCGTATTATTGCATCGGGTCACTCCCGTTTTCCCGTCTTATCAGATAACCATGAAGAGATCGCTGGGGTGCTTCTCTCAAAAGACCTGCTTCCCTATATTGGTGAGAAAGAGCTAGATATTAAACCCCTCATCCGTCCTGTAGAGTATGTTCCTGAAGGCAAGTTTGTGACCGCACTGATCAATGACTTTCGTATGAAGCGGATTCATATGGCACTCGTCGTTGATGAGTTTGGCTCAGTTTCTGGGTTGATTACCATTGAAGATCTTTTAGAACAGATTGTCGGTGATATTGATGATGAACATGATCGTCGAGAAGAGCCGGCAGAGCAGGTCAAGATATTGAGTGATAATCTCTACGTGATTGATGCTTTAATCCCTTTGGAGGAATTTAATCACTATTTCCAAAGAGAGATTGAAGAGGAGGATGTAGAGACATTGAGCGGACTGATCATGAAGACAGCAGGAAGTCTTCCGGCAGAGAATGATCAGGTGATCATCGATGATATGTGCTTTAAGATTCTACCTTTCTCCGGCAACTATATCAGTCAGGTTGAGCTCTCTTTTAAAGAGCGTGAGGCGCAATAACTTTCCCATTGATAAGATCTGTTGTTATATTTTTTGTTCAATTAATTAACAACAGCATAATTTTGTTTGACAGAAAGAGGCACTTTATCTAGAATAACAATTCTTAATTCCTCGATAGCTCAGTTGGTAGTAGCACTTGACTGTTAATCAAGGGGTCCCTGGTTCGAGCCCAGGTCGAGGAGCCAAATTAAGGAAAGCCCGGATCATATGATTCGGGCTTTTTTATATTTTTATACGCAAATTTTTTATATTCAAAAGTTTAGACTGTATAGAGCGGTATCGATATATTGGACAGAGAGAAAGTAGAGTATGGACCAAAATATGTTGATATCAACCTCAATTAAATAAGAGGCTAAGAGAGGATCGATGAGACGATTTTTTATAGTGATCCTAATGTTATCCTTTTGCGCGTTACAATGGGCTGCAGGAGATAACAATGATCGCCGAGAGATTAAGATCTTAAGACAGACGCCTTCAGAGATCGATCGTGCAATTAGTGATCATCTCTGTATGAGTTATGAGGTGATTCATCCCTATCATCGTTGTCTAGAACGTTACTATGATCAAGGTGATCTCGATCAGAAGGCATTACGAGAGTATGATTTTATTATCACTACGGAGCAGTTCTATAATGAATCATTGGCGAATGATTTTCAGTTAGTATTACCCCTCTATCATCAGGCCTTTACTGTGGTTTCGAGAGGCATTTCGCGTGATGAACTCTTCACTGAAGGTCAAAGTTTTGGTGTTCTAGATCAGCCGACGCAGACAAAAGTTTTAGCGGATGTGTTAAGGGCGATGAATATTAATCGCAAAAAAATACCGCTTCGGCACTTCTCTTCTCAAGAGTTGATCGATTACTTCTGTAGTTTTGAGATCAACGTTGCTTTTGTAACGGGCGCGCATCCGAGCCGTATTGTGCGACAGCTCAATACACTCTGTGGCGGTGAACCACTCTCAATCGTTTCGGCACTCCCGAAAAACTTTTTTCAAAAACATCGTTATTTCTATAAAACAGTTGTTCCGAAAGAGCTCTACTGGCGTATTCCTGAAGATATAGAGACGCTCAGTATCCGGCATCTCTTAGCTGTTAATAATCGATATGACAGTGATGAGTTAGAAGCTTTGATGAATAGCTTTATCGATGAGCTTGAATATAATCGCTCACTGCCTGTTACGGAGGCTTCGATTCTTCTGAACTATAATAATCTACAAACGCCGCTTCATGAAGTAGGGGATGATATTATCGAAGAGTTACAAGAGGAGCTTCAAGCGGAATTAGCTGCAGAAGCTCAATCTTAGGCGCTAATCTTGATCTATCCGATCTAGCGTTACTCTAGTACCTAATTATCGAAATTTAATGATCGATAAAGTGTAGAATTTGATCGAGTGCTTTTTGCGTATAGTGTGGGGTATTGACCTCAAATATGGCGAGATCTTCCTCGCTTCTTAACCAAGTCCTCTGTCTTTTCGCATATTGTCTCGTGGCAATAATCGCGCGCTCGACCGCTTCAGCTAAAGTCATCTCTCCTTCGAGATAATTCCATATTTGACGATAGCCGACAGCACGCATTGAAGGGTAATCGAGATTGAGTTCAGGATATCTCTCTCTGAGTGTTGCAACCTCTTCTATTAAACCAGCATCGATCATTTTATGGTAACGATTGGCGATCTGCTGATTTCTTCTCTTCTCATCATTATTAGCTAGAGCAATTTTAAGAAAAGGATACTGAATTCCCGGCTTTTTCGGAAGATTCCAGTAGTGAGTAAGTGGTTTCCCGGTCTCAAGATAGACACTTAACGCCCGAATTACCCGCTGTGTATCATTAGGATTTAAGCGTTGGAAGCTATCGGGATCAATCTCTTTGAGTTCTTGATGTAATTGCGCTGATCCCTCTATCTCCGCTCGCTCGGTTAACTGTGTTAAAAGCGCAGGAGAGACTTGTGGGATCGGGGAGATTCCCTCTAAAAGAGATTGAAAATAGAGAAAGGTCCCGCCGACGAGAAGTGGTGTTTTTCCGGCAGAGAAGCTCTCTTCTATCTCAGTAAGGGCGTCACGGCGAAATTCTGCTGTAGAGTAACGTTCTGTTGGCTCACAGATATCGATTAAGCTATGGGGGTAGTGCTTCAATGTTTTTCTATCTGGCTTTGCTGTCCCAATATTCATCTCTTTGTAGATCATGGCTGAATCTACAGAGATAATCCGCACCGGAATTTGATCAGCAATTCGCATTGCAAGCTCCGTTTTTCCCGTAGCGGTGGGGCCCATCAAACAAATTACTCTCTTATTCATGTAAAATCCTTTATGATAATAAGATTATTTTTTACAGGATAGTATAGCGCAATGAGTCAGTATTGGACGACCTTAGATGACCTTTATACAGAAAAGTTACTTGAGCCTGGAGCGGAGATTGAGCAGGTGGCTCGATCCTTTCAGATTAAGATTAGTCCGACAATGCAGCAACAGATCGTTAGCGCTAGTAAAGAGGATCGGGATGCTCTATTGCGACAATTTATTCCCTCTGTCGCAGAGAGTCATATTTTGCCAGAAGAGTTAGATGATCCCATTGGTGATCGCCGCTTTACACCTGTCGCCGGCGTGGTACATCGTTATCGAGATCGGGCGCTTCTAAAGATTACTCAGTTGTGTGAAGTCTACTGTCGTTTCTGTTTTCGTAAAGAGATGATCGGGCAAAAGGGGGAGAATCTAACTAAGTCAGAGCTTCAAGATGCGCTCGATTACTTTGCCCAGCATGAAGAGTTGTGGGAGGTGATTTTAACAGGGGGAGATCCATTAATCCTCTCTATTCGGCGATTAGAAGAGGTTTTATTGGCACTTGCAGCAATTCCACATCTGCGTAGTATTCGGATTCATTCGCGTATTCCTCTTATTTCTCCTGATAAGATCTCTGAGGAGTTGTTAACACTGTTTGATAAGGTCATGGCGCAAGGAAAGATGGTTACTGTGGTCCTTCATGCGAATCATGCAGCGGAGTTCTCTCTTGAGGGGCGAGTTGCATTACGAGCTCTACGAAGCAGGGGGGTGATGTTGCTCTCCCAATCTGTTCTATTAAAAGGGGTTAATGATCATCTTCCGGCATTGAAGGAGTTGATGTATACCTTTGTCGAGAATGGGGTTAAACCTTACTATCTCCATCAGATGGATCTAGCGCGCGGTACGAGCCATTTTGTCGTGAGTAATGAGCAGGGTATCGCATTGATCAACGCATTGCGGGAAGAGATCTCCGGAATCTGTATTCCACGCCTGATTATTGAGATACCAGAAGGCGAGGGAAAGCGTGTTTTAGCCTAGATCTCTCTTGATAGTATCTATCGGGGAGTATTTGTGGATAATCTCTAATAGCTAATCTCCACTAGCTAATCTCCACTAGCTAATCTCTAATGGCTAATCTCTAATGGCTAATCTCTAATATCTGCAGATAATTTCTTAGATCGTTAAGAGAATCTCATGTGCTGTTTGGGGGATGCGATTCCATGGAAGCAGTAAGTTGAGGCGCGAACCACCATATTGGCGCCACAACATCGTTGAGCGAATGCCGGCAAGTAGTAGAGCTCTGATCTCGTTGGCGATATGGGGTTGAGAGAGAATCGATTGTTCTCCTTTAACCATAATGCGTGGGGTGAGTTTGCTGAGTGTTTGAGAGTAGAGATCTGCAATTGCGGCAATAATATTCTCATGGGTAATCTCAAAGTGCTGTAATCTTGAGGCGATATTTTCAAGACCTGCCCCTAAAACATTGAGCATCTCCTGATTCTTTTTAAGAGAAGCCTCTAATGAGATAAGGGAGTAGAGGTAGATTTTTGCCGGTGCCGGCACATTTTTCAATCCTTGTGCAAAAGCAGATAATCCCGGCTTGATATTGCTCACACCATCATAGACATCATCAATATTCTCAGGTTTTAGGACGAAGATACTGTGGAGGAGCGGATTACGCTCCTCATTAGGGATAGAACCGACCGTTGCAATTCGATCAACTAACATCGCAGATTGGAGTACCGCTGATAGTGCAATGACTTGATTTCTATTCATTCCCTTCTATTTCATCCTTTCGATAGATTATTGAGTCTAACTCATTAAGACTGATTCATTAAGGCTAACTGATTAAGATCAATTTATATAAGTCACATTTTACAATGTGATTGGCCACTATTATTTCATCACTTTGAGAGTAGGTCTAATTTAGTTCCCATCAATTTTACCCACTAATTTTATCCAGTAATTTTATTTATTAATATTATTTAATATTATTCATCCATTTGATCTCTGTTGAGGAAATGGTGAAGAGCTATGACCGCTGTTGAAGTCTATTAACCTATAACTATTGTAACTATTGTAACTGTTGTAGCTGTTGTAAATCATAACAGAGCCGATACTTTTTCTGCAAAAACATTAAAAGAGGCTTGCGGAGATATTAATACATAAGCCTAATATCGCCATGTTGAAGATAAAAGAGACGATCGATTGTAATAGTACGGCGCGTCTCATCGGTGTTGAGGCGATCTCGACATCTGCTGTTTGTGAAGCAACGGCAATGGTAAAAGAGAAATACATAAAGTCGAGATAGCCAGGACGTGTAATTTTATCAGGAAAGAGGAGCCAAGGATTTTTCTCAATATCGGGGCTACTGTAGAAGAGATGGGCATAATGCATCGTATATCCGAGGGGAAGCAGTAGCCAAGAGGAGATGAGTGTTGATGCCGTTAAGACATATTGGAGAATTTTTTCATCTCCGGTTAACCCATCATGTCCGCCAAGACCAAAGAAGAGGACAAGGAGACTTGCGCAACAACCGGTAAGAAGAAAGAAGAGAACCATTCGCGCGCTTTCATCCTCATTACTTGTGAGCTTGCGAATATCCCGATTCTTATGCCGAATCACTTTTTGTGCTAAGAAGAGGATATAGACCCAAGAGAAGGCATTCCAGCTAATGATAAAGCTCATCCAGGGGGTATGTTTCGAGATTAAGAGGCAGAAGGTCGTAATAGCGACGATGAGAGAGACGATAAAGCGAGGGCGAGAAAGAATTGTATTGTGGATAAAGTGGATGGTGCGAAAATTTTTTCTTTCTGCATGAGGTTTTTGCATAATGCGCGTTCCCTTTGTGTGCTCAGATATCGAGATTTTAAATCTGGATCTTCTAAATTTATTTCAGTTTTCTTAAGGCTTTTTTAAGAGTTTCTCAGTGTTTCTAAGTATTTTTTGAGTATTTTTGAATATTTCTGAGTGTTCTTAAATATCTCTTAAATATCTCTAAAAGATCTCTAAAAGCATTAAATTTTTTGAATTATTTTTCAAAATTGATAGAAGAATTATATCGAATAAATATTAAGTTGCGTAAAGATATTTTTAAAGCGAGAGAAGAAAAGAGCGCTATTTGTCTAAGATAATTCTCAAAAAAGAAGTTTTATGGAATTGAGTACGATTAAATTCGCGATTAAATGTAGTTAATTTGTAGACAAATCATTTTAACTTCTTGTTCTTCGTTCTAATCTCCTCTATAAGTAGTTAAACGAAGTTAGATAACTTTTTATATAGAAAACAGTAAAGGAGAATGGAGTGCTAAGTCTTATTGGATTTGCCACAATTTTAACAATTGTTACCTTATTAATTCGGGGGAAAGTGATCCCGATAGTGGCCCTAACATTGATCCCGATCATCGGCGCGTTAGTAGCGGGTTTTGGAATGGAAGAGATCGGAGGATTCTTTAAATCGGGTTTAGGCTCGGTGATGAATGTTGTGGTGATGTTTATCTTCGCCATTATCTTTTTCGGGATTTTGCAAGATGCCGGTCTTTTTGATCCTTTAATCAATAAGATGATCCAATTGACTCGTGGGAATATTATTACGATCTGTATCGGCAGTGTGATTATTGCTGCAATTGCGCAGCTTGATGGTTCGGGAGCCTCTACTTTCTTAATTACAATCCCGGCACTATTGCCCCTCTATAAGCGGATGCGCATTAGCCCTTACCTTCTAGTTCTCTTGATAGGTGGAAGTGCTAGTATCATGAATATGATCCCATGGGGTGGGCCATTAGGAAGAACGGCGAGTGTAATCGATATGGATGTCACGGAATTGTGGCGTCCCTTGATTCCTGTGCAAGTTGTGGGAATGATTCTTATGGTAGGCTTAGCAACCGTTTTGGGAATGCGTGAGAAGCGTCGTATTGCGGCATTGCCGGCATCATCTGAGGTAGAGGGAAGTGATGAAGATTTAGCGCCGATGACATCTGATCTTAAGCCGGGACTTTATCTCTTTAATCTCCTTTTAACGATTGGCATCATCGCTATCTTAGTGACGGGAATTATTCCGGCAGGATTTGCCTTTATGATCGGGGTTGCGATCGCTTTACCGGTGAATTTCAGAACAATTCAGCTACAGAATGAGTGTATTAAACGTCATGCGCCTAATGCTTTATCGATGGCGTCAATTATTCTTGCTGCCGGCGTCTTCTTGGGCGTTTTAAATGGTACAGGAATGTTAACCTCTATTGCGCAAGATCTTATCAATATTATGCCGGAATTTATGGGGCGTTATATCCATCTAATTATTGGCTTTTTAGGATTACCTTTCGATCTTCTTTTAAGTACAGATGCTTACTACTTTGCATTACTGCCCGTTGTTGACCAAATAGCGACAACTTATGGAATAGCATCAACTTCAACAGCTTATGCGATGATTGTTGGTAATATTGTAGGAACATTTGTTAGCCCCTTCTCTCCTGCACTATGGCTCGCGCTTGGTTTGGCGAATATCGAGATGGGACGCTATATCCGCTACTCCTTCTTCTGGATGTGGGCGATTGGTATCTTATTGCTGATTGCAGCCATTATTATGGGTGTTATTGCGGTATAAGTAGAGTCGCAATAGGCTAAACGAAAATAGATAATCCCTAATAGACGCAAAATCGATGGAGCTTGCGACTATTAGGGATTTTTAATAGCTAGGAGTCATCAATCGAGAATAACCTGACTCGTGATTGTGATCTCGCTTTTATTACTATGTTGTGAACGATTTTATAGAACAACTTTATAGAGCAACTTTATGGACTAACTTTATGGACATAATGGCTTATGGTTCATTGCTCAACTGTAGGTAGTCAATAACATTGTTATTCTCATAGTTGTTGAGGATATAGAAGTAGTTTTGGTACTCAAAAAGGGTATCGTTAGATCTATTTCGATCCCCTTCCACAACTCCTTCAAGGAAGAAGACCTCTTTACGATCATTGACGACCCAAACTAATGTCTCTTTGATGTTTTGATATTGGAAATCTTTGTAGTAATCCGCAGTGTAATTATCAAAATTATCTAAAATAGCCCGAAGACGTGCTTCCTCATTTCGAGCAGCTTCATAACGTTGATATTCGTTACGGGGTAAAATATCGGAGAGGTCAGGGCGATCAGCAAGAAGATTTTTTCGCTCTTGCTTCAATTGAGCGATCCCTTCTGTTAGGAGGTTGGATACCAACTCATAGCGAGCGACTAAAAGATCTTTGATCTGTGATTGCAATTCAGCCTCAATCTTGGGGAGATTTGCTTTGATAGTATCAAAATCTGCTTCTTGGAGATAAATGTCAGAGAGCGGTGCACCATGAAACCTTGTATCATTCGTTAAATAGAGCGGTAATATCAGATTATTTAAAAGTGATGGTGGAAGATCGCTGCGAATCAGATTATGGCGAAAATTTTCAACTCTTGAGCTACGGATACTCTTCCACATCGAAAGATTGTTTTGGTAATCGAGAGGATATTGGAAATCGTTAGGATTGGGCGGTGGCGTATCATCTCTAAATTGTTGGAACTTTTCGATGAGAGATTCTAGCATCGAGATATGATATTCGATTCCTGATAAGCCATCGATAGCATAGCTATTGAAGCCTAAATCCGTTGGCGATACGAGAGGATTTTCATTAAGAGCCTTCAGTTGCTCTTCTGCAGTGGCGATTATATTATCGATCTGTTCAATCTTATTATCAAAGCGTTGCTCTGCACTACTTTGAAGATTATTCGCTGTTGTTTCTGCTGCCGTTAACTCACCTTGAAGCATGCGTTTAAGGGAGGAGAGTAGAGCATCTCTACGTGCTTTAAACTCTTTAGACGAATCGACAAATTGACACTCATAGACGACGAGATCTCGACCAAGGTTATCTGTCGCGCTACTCCAATCAGTTTTTTTACAGATTTTGCGATTATCAAGAATTTTACCAACTTGGATTGTTCTTTCATCATCCATGAAGGAGTTTTTTACTGTCTCAATTCTAGCGCTATCTTCACCGCAACCCGCGATAATGAGCGGAAGTGCAAGTAACCATACTTTTTTCATAAATAGTTCTCTATTCAATAATTAATATCGGATTTGTGGGGATTTGATCCTGTTTATTAGAAGACTCAATGATTCAATATATAAATAAACAGAAATAAACCGAGTCTTTAAAAGGTGATGAACTCACTCCCTTTTTCTGTTTTGATCTCGAGAGTGTTGGGATCAGGACAGTTTTTAAAGAGAAGATAGCTCGCTTCTCCTGCTTTGATCGTTAGTGGAAAGGCAGATTTTGTGCCGTAAAGATCTTTAAGCGCTTGGGGAAGATGTTCATGACCTGTTATCGCACCTTGATTGGCTCTAAAGAGGGGACAATTTCCCTGATTGAGAGAGATATCTTGAATTGTTACTGTGCTATGAGGCGCTGTGAGAAGAATCATCGTTATTGAGCTATTAGGTGTCTCTCTGCTAACACGGTACTCTGCTGCGAGCAGTGTGGAACTAGGCGCTGATAATGCCGAGGAGTCTAAGTGGTTAGTCGCTATTTTCTGCTCCTTCGCGGTAGGGTTGACTGTATCGATAGCGGTTTCGATATCCTGACTATTCTGATCTCGCATTGCCCGGCAATCAGCAAGATCTTTGCTAATCTCTCTATTTTGTGGGTTAAATACCCCTAAGTATTCTCCATTCCAAAAGAGCTCAAAGAAGCTCGCTTGAGAGAGCGCCTGTGTAAGTTGATTCCATTCCCGAGCGCCTTTATCACTAAAGGTCTCTTCCGGAACGGAGTAGGATCGCCCATCAATGGCAAGTTCAATCGGTGCTAGTACGCCATCATCATCGTAGGCAGGGACTTGATTCCCTTGAAAGTAGATAGTAACGCCATGATCATAATCCGCGCCGGCCCCTACATTACAACTAATAAATAGCTCGGCACCGTCATTATTTTCTAAACTATATTCAAGATAACCTTGCCCAAAACCACTGTTCCAGGTGAAAGGTGTAGCATAAGCAGCTGTAGCAATAGAACCTACTGCACAGAGCATCATCGCGGCTTTTCTCATAAGCTCTCCTAAAGTATCGCTTCAATCAATATTTTTAAATTATTTTCACATTATAAACCGGCGATATTTTAAGTGTTTCTAAATTATCTTACTTTTTGACTTATCGATCGATATAGTCATTATTTTTTAAAATGTTTTATGTGAAACATTTTGTTTTTAATCGATATGATGAGGAGATAGAAGTTCTTCATTTATTTTTTAGGTTCTATCTTTTTGGTTTTTATTATATTTTTGATGAAGAAGAGCTGTGTAAAAATTCAACTATCCGGAAATTCCGGATAGTTCGAAAATAGTGTAGTAGAAAGGCTTTCAGATAAAATTGATCATTATAATTCAGATGTGATTTTTATCGTTGGTTATCGCGCTCGTTCAACAAGAGAGGCCTAATTTCGGAAATGAGCAACGCGTATATTAGGTGAATATTTAACGAAAGGTTTTGTCCTTGATGATGAGCAGCTTAAAAACATACCGGCGGCAAACTTATTTTTTCCAGATTATTTTGATGAATTACTCGAGCTATACGGGATGTTTATCTAAGAGTGAGAGAGATTTTTGCTATGGTAGCGGATTATGATCCGACTTTGAGGGAAACAACATAATTTTTCCAAGTGATTCAAAAAAATCGTAATTATGTGGTTTGATTTTGCAGAGAATCAAGCAAAGCATCGTAAACAAGTTTTCTTGAAAGATTGGACGGAAAAACCAGATCAGTTTTTAGAATTTAATAAGAGAGCAGTCTTGGATGGAGCGGGAACGATCACTAAAAAAACTAGCTGATCAAAAGCTGGCACAGAGTATGATTTTTTTGTAAAAAGATGCAGAGAAAATAGAGAAAAAGAGGGAGAACGGCAATATTTTCGTACACTTGAAACATTAGTAGGAGATAAAAAATAAGGAGTGGGAATCTTCAAAACTCCAAGAGAAGCTCAGAGGTAAGACTCTGGTTAGAAGTTAATGCTTTAGTTTCTTGCATAATGAGGGAAATGCTCGACTCATGCGATACTATCTAAATTTAATATTAGTTGGAGCAAATCAAATTCCAGACAGAAAAAAGCCCGCTAAATAGCGGGCTTTAAGACTTTGTGATGGTGTCTAGGGTCGGAATCTTAAAAGTATATATAGCTATATATGTAGCTTTATCAATCACGTTGTTGAAATTAGGGATAGATAAAAAATATATATTGCATTTTTTATTTGGAGCAATAATTGACTCATTTTAGGATGTGGTTCTATTAGTAGTAAGGTATTTGCTACTAA
Source organism: Ignatzschineria indica (assembly GCF_003121925.1). Classification (NCBI taxonomy): domain Bacteria; kingdom Pseudomonadati; phylum Pseudomonadota; class Gammaproteobacteria; order Cardiobacteriales; family Ignatzschineriaceae; genus Ignatzschineria; species Ignatzschineria indica. The sequence continues at coordinate 66,980 of NZ_QEWR01000004.1, forward strand.
TAAATTTTTTGAACTCATAATTATTACATAACTCAAGTTCTATAACATTTTTATAATGATTCAGTCCTGTTATACGAGACTTATCAGCTGTTATCTGACTTAGAGTCTGTATAATATCCTCGAATGTAAGAGGATATTTCAAAAAGTTTTTTATAGTAGTTTCAAATTCGGAAATAATACCGGAAGCTTTGTGAGAGAATCTCTCTAGTAAATTTAAAGTTGTATAATGATTTTCAATTTTCTGAAATAATTCAGGGCATATGTTATTTCGATTTTCAAGGAAAAAAGATACAGAAAAAGAATCATCTTCTTTGGTTATTTTGACAAAGAGGTACTGAGTCTCAGGTAGTATATCTAAATATAAATTTAATACATGTAGTTCTGAGTTTTGATTTAGCCAAGCATTCCCTTTCTTTGTATTGCAAATAGAACATGCTGGGAATAGGTTTTTAGGATGTGCTGAAAACTGGGGGAAAATTGACTGTGGAGCGATATGATCAAATGAGCTGATGCTATCGATAGTGCAGTACTGACAAGTATCTAATTGTCTGTTACCATCTAAAGTTAAAATATTTTTTCTTAATTGTTTAAAATGAGTAGAAGAATAACTATATAGCTCTTTAATATCTTTTTCTTCTTTGGAGTTATAGGTATGTCTTGGGGTAAGATCTTCTAGGTTGTTACGCTCAAAACAATTTTCATATTCTTCAAAGTTCTTTTTTATACGAGAGGAAAGAGTTGTTATTCTTTCTTTGTAAGGAGGAGAGATATCATTTTTTCTTGTTCTTTTAGACTGGATAACTTTATCTAAGAAATCAGAACTAGACTCAGAGTAATGTTTTAAGTTCCTCATTTTGTCATTCCCCTTTTTTTAATAGGCTTTTTAATAAAATAGATACATTTAAGCTTAAAGGAGTGTCTTTGTTGCTTGTTAAAGTATCAACGATCTTCTCATAGCTATATCGCTCTTGTATTAAATTTTGAATTTCTTCTTTAAAGTAACTTGGTATATCTCTTGTTCCAAATATTTCTTCAGTAAGCACAGTAAGATTTTCCCCAAATGTTTCAATGGTAGGATGAGATAAACTCATTACTCCATCTTCATTCCTTAAAATATAAACCTTTTTAGATAATAAGCCTTGTATAACAATTGGAGAGTGTGTTGCAATGATACAGAATGATCTAAATTTTTTTGCAAGCATATGTATACTATTAATTAATTGAGATATTCCATTAGGATGTAAATGAGTTTCTGGTTCATCGAATATTATTAGTGAGTTAAGTCTAATATTCGCAAGAATCTCTGTCATGATATAAATGAAAATTTTTTGCCCTGAGCTAAATTGCTCGATAGATTGTTCAACTGCATCCATTTTCAAAGTATAACCTATTGAGTTAGGAGCTTCCTCTAGCCATTTTTCAGTCTCTTGAGTTAAGAAAAAATTTTCACAAATAACTTTCCATTCACCTAATCGGTTTCGTCCTTCAATTTCTGTAATAGATGATTTGAACCTATTATTTAGTTCAGTCTCAGAAAGAGAAGTGATTTCATTCTTTTCATTTTTTTGGCGTAGGCCACAATAAAGATAGTTGAAATGAGCTTCAGGATCAGGGATTTCAAATTTATCGAAAGCGCTATAAGAAACAGCTATTATCTTACTAAAGAGGGGTAGCTTAGGAGAAAAAAGCATGGCTTTTTGCTTAGCTATGTCTATCGGTAGCTTTGATATTAAACGAGTTTTTCCGACACCATTTTTTCCTATAATCGCATACACCCTTTCTAGAGGGATATTTTCTGAGAATGAAAAGTTTGCTAAAACTTCATTTTCTCCAGATTGATAAGTGTAATTAAATTTATATAGATTATCTAAGTCATAATTATCAATTAAGAATTTTGCTTGGCGAAGTAATTGTTCTTGTTTATCATAGCGAATAAGGCTGCTTTGGAATGAAGGAAGGGTATCAAATTTTTCTTCTAGAATAGGGAAAAAGGCAACGTCATTTAATGCCTTTAAAATTGATAAATAACCATTTTTAAAGATAGCCCGTATTTCTCTATAGAAACTTATGTCCTCTGCTAAAGAACAGAATTCATCAGGAAGTTGTGAGAAAGCTTTTTTTAAGATTTCTATGGAACTTTTCTCGTAGGTGTTAATTATTTTTAGTTCGCCAATACGTTGCTCTATATCGTTGTTGTAAAAATATAAGGTAAACCCATTTTTTAAACCATAATCATTCCAATTTGTAGTAGGCGTTAGAATAAAATACTCTGACTCTTTTGGCATAGATAAATTAGATGCATTAGAAATGTAGAATGTGATTTTATTGTTTGGGATATTTTTTAGGGCATCATGTTCATCTAATTTTGCTATTTTATAAATAGGTAGATTTGAGTCATCATATGACTGTATTTTATACTCAAGTTTATCGAGCTTTAATATTGGATTTATTGAGTGGTAAAAGAACTTTATGTCATTTTCATTTGAGTTTACTTTTGGTGAGATTATCAGATTTAGTAGTTTTGTGAAAATATCATCAGAATCGAGAAATTTAAAAGGAGGGTGTTCTAGGAATATATACTTTAAAGACCAGTCAGGGTTATTAATATAATGTTGCTGTAGGTCTTTAAATGCATCGTTATACTCAGGTCGGGGATCTGTAGTTGGTAATAATCTGAGATCAAGAATTTCATCAAAAAAGTCAATAGCCTCGATATTTTTAAATAAACGATTTTCTTCAGATATTAGAATTTTAATAATATCTAGTTTTGCTTTTTTAGGGTATTTAAATTGAGTAGTATTCACTAGTATTTTCCCAGTAATCATGAATTTTGATTATTGATTACTATAACAATTATATATTGAAAAAGAGAGAGGGATTCTTTTACCTAAGCCTGTTTGCTATCTGTTATTTCTGTAGGTGTTGCATCATAGTAAATCATCAAGGATTTAATATCTTTATGGACAATCATCTTAGCTAAATCTAGTAAGGGAATTAGTTGGGCTAATCGAGTACATGCTTCGTGTCTTGTGTCATGAAACCTTATGTTCTCTATTTTGCATTTCTTAACGCTTCTTCTAAAAAGTGTTGAAACCGTATCTGCATCAATGCCAAAGATGTCTCCTGATTTTTTAGGGGCCATGATCTGTAGTAGCTGGATAGCTTTGCTACTTAGAGGTACGTGCCTACGATAACCATTTTTGGTTTCTATCAATGTGAGGTACTTTCCTCTTAAGTTAACTTGTTGCCATGTGAGTGTTGTAATTTCACTTTGGCGCATTGCTATTTCTAAGGCAAAAAGGAAAATTAAGTCTAGTTTTTACTACCAGTATAATAGTAAGTAATTTTATTTCATGTGCTATTTGTCCGTACTTATTGAGTCTATTCTTTTGTTCAGAGATAGATTTGGATTTCGTAATATTGTACTTAATTAGGAAGTTAAAGTAGGGCATAAAGGGCAATAAAAAGGTGTCTGTTTCCGTCATTTTTTCCGACAAGTCAGATTCCAGACAGCAAAAAGCCCGCTAAATAGCGGGCTTTGAGACTTTGTAATGGTGCCTAGGGCCGGAAATTTAGGGACACATATATAATGGTATATCTAATAATATCAGCAAGATAGCTAAAAATTAAATATATATATTGTTATATAAAACCTTTGAGTTGGAGTAAAAGTTGGAGCAATCCGTACACTTTTAGGTCTTAGAAATACAGCTTACAATTGAAGTATTACACGTTACCTGTAAGAAAAGGGACGCATCAAAAACCGCCAATATTGCATTTTATTGCTTATCCCTAGCTTTCATCACAAAAATAATTTTAAAGCCCTTAAAATTGAATTTTTAGGCTAAAACTAACAAAAACAGTATGCCGCTGTAATCTACATGAGGTTGATGTATGGCAGATTTTTAATGTGGAGCTCTCAGGTAGAGAAGTGCCGGCTAATTAATTTTCAAAGGGATAATATGTTCAATCGGATAGCTAAGGATATCTTGTAAGCTGTATTGATCCAAATGGCTGTAAAATTGATTCATTGCAGCATTAAGAAGAAAAGGTAATCGGCAAGCTGGTGTTAAAACGCATCTTGGCGTATGACAGTTAACAATGCCGTGATTCGTATGAAGGCTCTCTTCTAATACTCGAATTAAATAGCCAACTTTATAGGATTCAGGAGAATTTGCTAATTGAATGCCGCCATTTTTACCGCGAATAGTGGATACCCACTTTTGCTTGGACATAAAGTGTACAATTTTCGTTAAATGATTCTTGGAGACACTTAATCGGTCGGCGACATCGGCAATCGTTAAGGTTTTATCGGTCGTTCCACTTAAGAGGAGTAAAACTCTAATGCCTAAATCGGTAAATTTGCTCAATTGCATAATAAATTTTTCAGCTTTAAAAATATCACGACATTATAAAGCATATTCTCCTAATCCTTCATTATTTACGGTGCGATTACACAATGTTGCCGGTATTAAATAGCTCCATATGAATCTGTTCTTGCGAAATACCTCGTTCTATTAACGCATGATGTTGTGCCTTCATAAACGCTAATGGGCCACAAATGTAATAATCGGCATTTTCTGGCAATAATGTGTTATCAAGTTCTGATAAATCCACGCGACCAATTTTATCAAAGGTGATCTTATCGCTTGGTGTTTCACAGGCTAAGAACGTCTTGAGTTGCGGTAGCGCAGTTTTTGCATCATTGAGTTGTTGCCTCATTGCGAATACTTGCTCATTTTTGCATGCGTGAATAAAAGTGATAGGCATTTTAGCATCATGCTCTTTTAAAGTCATAAGCATGGAGATCATTGGTGTAATTCCAACGCCGGCGCTGATGAAGACATTCTCTTTTTCCTGATCTTGTAAGAAGAAGTTGCCGGTAGGAGAGGTTAATTCCAGATGATCGCCTTCTTTGATGTTCTTGTGTAAGGTTGTTGAAACATAACCGCCATCTTCTCGCTTGACGGAGATTCGATAAACTTGATCATTTGCGCTATCGGAAAGCGTGTATTGTCTCGGCTGTTTAAAGCCAAGTTCCGGCACATCAACACGAACTGAGACAAATTGCCCGGCGTTGTATTTCGGTAGTGAGCTACCGTCGGCGGCGCTTAAATAGAAGGAGGTAATATTGTCACTCTCTTTCTCTTTGCGCACGACAATAAAGTCTTTCCAACCATTCCAGCCATCTGTTTGGGATAAGTTTTCCGCATAAACCTCTTTTTCTGCGGCAATTAATAGATTTGCTAATTGTTGATAAGCAGTTGCCCATGCTGAAATGAGATCGCTCTCCATGGAAATGCTGAGAACTTCACTGATGGAATGTAATAGATTTTCACCGACAATATCATATTGCGCAGGTTGAATATTTAAACTGACGTGTTTAGACACAATATGTTTTACCGCATCACCTAAAACCTCTAGTTTTTGAATGTTTTCGGCATAAGCTAATACGGCATCGGCTAATGCTTTAGCTTGTCCACCGCTTCTTTGATGTCCCATGTTAAAAACTTCTTTAAGTTCAGGGGAGTTTTTTAACATTCTTTGATAAAAATAGGTAGTTAAAGCGGTGCCATTTTCTCGTAGGGCCGGAATGGTTCCTTGTACTAATTCAATCTGCTGTGCTGATAACATTTCGTCTCCAGATAGATAACTAAAAAATACATCTTATTAAAAATGAATGCGAATGGAAAGGTTTGAAATAGATCTAAAATTACTCAATGCGACATATCTTGTTGGTTTTAAGGCTTCGTTATAGCTGTATTGTATTCTATTGTATGGTGGAATTGACAATCTGTGTATACAGGGATTTTAAATAGATGTATAGTAAATACATCTTAATAGAGGTGAGGCGTTTATGTTTAAAACAATATTTTCCTACGCATTTCGTCCTTTTTATGCGGCAGCGGCATTGTATGTGGCGTTAATTATTTTGCTTTGGTATCCGCTCGGCTTTCAAGGAAATCAGCATTACCCAAGTTTTTTTTGGCATGGGCATGAGATGATTTGGGGGTTTACCGGCGCCATTATCGTCGGATTTTTATTAACGGCTGTGAGTAATTGGACTAATACACCGCCGGTTCGTCATTATCAATTATTAATGCTCTTGATCTTCTGGGTATTAGCGCGCTTATTTGTTTATCTGCCAGTAAGTCAGGCGATCTATCTCTCTACGGTTTTTGATTCGCTATTTTATGGTTGTGCGGCTATTTTTATGCTCATCGCGCTGATTAAAAGTAAGAACTATCCCAATATTTTAGTGCCGATTGTATTGTTGTTATTTGGCAGTATTAATATTCTCTTTTGCATGGCGATGATAGGGGTTATCAAAATATCATTATTAACGGTGATGCAGTTAGGATTGCTTGGTGTTGCGGCATTCATTGGCTTAATTGGAAGTCGAGTTACACCTTTTTTTACGAGCATTACCTTAAAGCAGACGAATCAGTTTTCAAAGCCATTGACGATGATTGCTTTTTTGCTCCCTGTATTGATGATGATCGTAATGGTGCTCAATCTTCCTAAAGTAGTTGTTCTCGCACTCGGTGTGATTGTTGCCGGCACGAATTGTTATCAGTTATATCGTTGGTGGAATCCCGGTATTTTAAAAGAGCCACTACTATGGATTTTGCATGTAGGATTCTTGTTCACAACGATCGGTATCTTCGTGCTGGCGTATGCTTATAGTGTCAATTTAAAGTATTTGTCGCTTTCCACGCATTTGATTGCGATAGGCGGTATTGGTGCGTTGACCATTGGCATGATGGCGCGAACAGCGCTTGGACATACGGGAAGAGCGATGATTCTTCCGCCTTTTATGAAGGCGGCGTTTATGCTTATTTTACTTAGTGTTGTGATCCGAGTTATGGCCACGATTATGACAGACAATCAATTATTACTGATAGCGAGCGCGGTGTTATTCAGCTCAGCTTTTATCATCTATTTATATTGCTATCTGCCGATTTTATTAACGAAAAGTCGAGCTTAAAATTAGGATATAAGGAGTTTTATATGAAACCGAAAGAAATTCAGAAAGATCTTCACGAAATTGATGAGACAGAAACAGTTAATGATTCGGCATCAGAAGATGCGGAGCTTGAAGCATCAAATGAAGAAGAGAGTGCGCCTTGTTGCGGATGTTGTGGAGGTTAATATGGATTATTTAAATCAAAAAATTGGGAATATTGTCGCAGATAATTTTGCAACTTCAGAGGTTTTCAGCGCTTATGATATTGATTTCTGTTGTGGTGGCGATAAGCTTTTATCAGTCATTGTGGCTGATAAAAATATTGATTCAGATAAATTAATCGAGGCACTGAGTCAAGCGAAGGAGCAGGCAACTCGTAGTAATTTTAATTTCAAAGAGTGGCCACTAGAGTTGCAAGTAGATTATGTTACCAAATATCATCATGCAAAAATTCGGGAAAAAGGTCCAGAACTACTGAAGCTATGTGAAAAGGTCGCAAATGTACACGGCGGAACGTATCCTGAGTTAGTCGAAGTAGCTGATTTATATCGGGGATCATTAAATGATCTACTGAGCCATTTAAGAAAGGAAGATACGATTTTATTTCCATTTATTTATAAGATGTTAGAAAATGATGAAGCGGCAAAAGATAGCACCTGTTTTGGTTCTATCGAGATGCCTATATCAGTTATGATGCACGAGCATGATCAAGAAGGGGCGCGTTTTAGAAAAATAGCGCAATTAACTGCCGGTTATACGATTCCCGCCGATGCTTGTCAGAGCTATAGGGTGATGATGAAGCAGTTACAAAAATTTGAGCAGGATCTGCATGAGCATATTCATATTGAAAATAATATGATCTTTCCTGAAGCAATTCGTCGTGCAAAAGCGTTGTCGTAGTACGGATGATTGCGATATAAAACAAGAGTAGACTGACTTTATAGTTATCGTGTTTGAAGGATCATTGCCATAATTGCTGGTACGAGATTGAGGAGAGCGATCTCGTGTCGGTGATTTTTTAGTTTTGTGTGGTTATATGCTGGTCATCATGCTAACTTTTGAAGTTATATAGTCATTTGTATTTAAAAAGTGCTTTTATAATTGCCGGCGCGGAGTTGCTAAAAGTGAGCAGCCATTCTCGCCAGTTATGCATCGACCTTTAAATAGAATCTTTAATTAGGTAGCTTTAAGCCGATTTCACTATAAAAGATAATAAATCAAAAAAATAAGCAATATAGCGTAGGGAGGATTTTATGGAGAGCAATCAACTTTCTGAGTGGATTATTGAGCAAGCGAATGATGCGATTATTTACAGTAATCGTGAAGGGATTATTGGTTATTGGAATGCGGCTGCTTGTGAACTATTTGGATATTCTAAGGCGGAAGTATTAGGGGAAAGTCTGAATTTGATTATTCCTGAACATCTACGTAAACCACATTGGCATGGATTTTATGTAGCAATTGAGAGTGGGAATTTAAAATTATCCGGAAAGCCGACAGTCACTCGCGCGCTCCATAAAGATCGCACACAAAAATTATATGTAGAGATGAGCTTTGCGCTGATTAAAGATCATCAAAATCAGGTGCAAGGTAGTGTTTCTATTGCGCGAAAAGTAACTGGCTAGTCTTGCTAAGAAGTATGTTTGGTTGATTGGAGTTACTTGTGACAAGATCTGTGATAGTTAAAATTCCAGACAGCAAAAAGCCCGCTAAATAGCGGGCTTTGAGACTTTGTAATGGTGCCTAGGGCCGGAATCGAACCGGCACGACCGTATAAGGGTCGGCAGATTTTAAGTCTGCTGCGTCTACCAATTTCGCCACCCAGGCATTAGGTGTAACTCAGTAGAAGACAAATGATACAGGGGAAGTTTCTAAAAAGCAACAGCTGATTAAAAATGATTCATTTGTTGGTGGACTATCCTGCTAAATCGAAAACATGGTAGGATAGATGATCTACCGAAAAGGTCTGTTAACTAAGGGTTATAGAGTATAAGGGTTTTAATCGATGGGTCAACTATTTAATTTTGAAAAAATTGTAAACTTTAGAAGTTTTACCGGATTGAAGACTGCGGAAAACGCTACCATCAAGGATGGGCGGATCTATCGTAGTGCTCTGCTCGATTTTGCAACCCCTAATGATATGGATCTACTTCAATCACTAGCGCCTGATGTTGTTGTCGATTTTCGCCTTGAAGGGGAAAAGCAGGGAGAGGGTATTAAATTGATACTCGATTCGATCGATTATCAGGCGAAACCGATCGATGTGGGAAATTTTTTTAGTCCTGATCAGATCTCTGCGTTGAGTGAGCTAAAATCGGAAGATATTGGGCGACTTTTTGAAAAGATGTACCAAGAGTTCCCCACCTGTGGTGCCGTGCAGTTTAAGACGGTTTTTGATGCTATTTTGGCGAATGAACGGGTTGTGTATCATTGTAGTGCCGGCAAAGATCGAACAGGGGTGATGAGTTATCTGATTCTTTCAGTTCTAGGCGTTCCGTATGACGATATTATGGAAAATTACTTGGAGTCTAATCGTTATGCCGAAGCACTCCATCAGCTCTTTAGAGAGAATCGCCGCAAGGCAGGGCATCATCTGACTATTAGTGAAGAGCTTGAAGCACTCTTTAAGAAGATCCGTTATGTTGCACCAGAATATTTAGATGTCTTAGATAAGACGCTAGTCGAAAATTATGGGGGTGCAGTGCCTTATGTGGAAAAGGTTTTAAAGGTCGATACAGAAGCACTGAAGAACGTACTCTTAAAATAGCTCCAATGCTGTATGTAAATTAGTTGAGTTATCTAGAGTGCCGGAATACTGAGTTCAGAGATTAAAATAGAATAATCATAATGAGTAAGAGCGATCGGTTGATCGCTCTTTTTATTGGTTGCTTTTGCTTTTTATGATCTTCTTTTTCGATCCCTCTTTGCCCCATGAGCTCTATTGTAATGCCCAATAGAGGAGGATTGTGAGCGGTATAAAGAGAATTGCTGCATAGAGAAGCCTCTGTGCTACGGAGTTAAGAAAGAGACTTTTAGGTTGTTTATGCATATTAGAAGAGAATATAAAAAGTTAAGAAGATAATAATGATCATTAAAGCAAGGCCGATAAGCGGGCGATCTGCGGAAATTGACACCGGTTTTTCGGTATGCGCTGCAGATCGATCTCTTGTACCGGTGATCATGGTGCGAATAAGATTTTGGCGCTTAACAATAAGGTAAGCAAATACCGCTGTAATATGTAATCCGATAAACCATAGGAGTACAGCTCGACCATTTCCGTGGATTGCGATCATATTGCTTCTCATATCGCTATCTGCCAGTTTTGCTAAAGGAGCATTGGCAAACATATAGGTATTATCTTCTAAGAAGAGACCTGTTACGACTTGGATGAGGAGTAGAAGGATCAAGGCAACAACCATCAGCGCCCCTAAAGGATTATGCCCTTCGGTAGGTGTAACCGACTTTTTAAGATATTGCATAATGTGGTAAGGACCACGAACAAAGTTGCTAAAACGTGCTGTTGTTGCGCCAATAATTCCCCAGATAAGACGGAATATGAGTAGTGCAAGGATCAATGTACCGGCATATTGGTGAATCGCCATTGCCGAGTAGCTTCCTAAAAACTTTAAGTCGTAATAATCTGAAAAATTATAGGATGTATAGACACATACTAATACCGCAAGCGCTAATAGCCAGTGAAAGAGGCGTGTTGGTAAATCCCACACTTTTATCATCTGTTCTCTCCTTATCAATTGAGTTCTTCTATAGAAATCATAACATTAATGGGCTTTAGTTGACCTATTTAGTTGATTAGATGGTTCGTTTCAAATGGTACGCCCCAATGATGCGATCAACTTATTGTAACGCTTTCCGATCTACTAATTGGTTGGGCGGAATCGAATCTCAAATCCCTCTTTAGCGAGATATTTACGTACGACGGGATCTTCCGGCATCGGTACTTTATCTGCGCTTAAAATTGCAACAAAAACACTATTATCAAACTCCTCATTGCCACTTGATCGAGTAATAACGGGCGTGCCAATAATAGTCCCATCTTCTTTAACTTTAAATTGGACGGTAGTGGTTAATCCATAACTACCAGGAGGTGTGATCCAGAGCGCATAGAGGTAGGAGTGAACCTTAGCGAAGTAATCATTATTAAGAGCCGCCGCAATTCTTGTCGCCTCTTCTGCCGCTTTTGCTTCTGCAGCTTTTCGCTCTGCCGCAGCCTTCTCTTCAGCGGCTCGCTTCTCTGCTGCGGCCTTCTCTTTGGCTAAACGTTCTTTCTCCGCCCGCTCTTTCTCTGCTTTTTCTTTAGCTAAACGCTCTTTTTCTGCCTGTTCCTTCGCAGCTTTCTCTTTTGCCGCCTTTTCCGCAGCCTCTTTAGCACGTTTCTCTTCTGCTAACTTCTTCTCTTGGGCCTCTTTCTCAGCTGCTGCTTTCTTCTCTGCGGCAATCTTTTCCTGTTTTGCGCGCTCTTCAGCAGCTTTTTTTTCTGCGATGACACGCTCTTTTTCCGCTTTTTCACGGGCAACTTTCTCTGCTTCAGCCTTCTGGGCGGCGCGTTTCTCTGCCTCTATACGTTCTTTTTCAGCCTTTTCACGAGCAGCTTTCTCTTCAGCGGCTTTTTGTGCAGCACGTTTTTCCTCTTCTATTCGTCTTCTTTCAGCCTCTTCTTTTGCCCGTTTCTCTGCCTCAAGACGCTCTTTTTCGAGTCTTTGTGCTTCGGCAATACGGTTCATCTCATCGATCACCTCTTGAGTATCGATCCTTTCAGATTTTGCGATACGATTTTCATCACTGATTTTAAGTGATGGATCATCGATACTTGCCATCTGTATCTTCTGAAATGAAGAGAATGAGAAGTAGCCAACAATAGCGATAACAAGCCCTGTTAAGAGCGCGCTGCTGATATTGATAATCTTATCTTGTGTTTCGCGATTCATAATGATCTACTCTTTTTAAGCACAGTCGCCTACTCTGTCGGGGCAGTCATGAGTTGGACATTTTTATTGGTGATGCCTTGAAGCAATCCCATAGCATCAATGATACGACCATAGGGAGCATTTTTATCCCCTTTAACTAAAGCTTGTATATTGTTGTTTTCTGCAAAAATATTACGGGCTAAAACTTCAATCTCCCCTTCAGGAAGGGCTATGCTAGGGTTGTCAGCAAGATTGAAGAAGAAACTGCCAGAAGCATCCACAGAGATCACCATCATCTCTTCCCCTTCGACCGCAACGGCTTGACTCGATTCCATCTGTGGTGGATCAACATCAATACCGACGGAGATGGTTGTCGCTGTCACCATAAAAATAGTGAGGAGAACAAACATGACATCGACATAGGGGACAATATTCATGTCTGAAGAGAGTTTGTTGATCCGTTTACGTCGTCTCATAACGATATTTCCCTAAGTAAGTTCGATAGATTATGAATAGTGTTGCGGCGCTACTTTTTGTGACATCTGTACATATTGTCGCGCTAAGATATTGGCAAACTCATCGATAAAGCTATCATAACGAGTCATAAGATTATTAATATCATTACTAAATTTGTTATAAGCCATTACCGCCGGGATCGCCGCGAGAAGACCGATAGCGGTAGCAACGAGAGCCTCCGATATCCCCGGCGCGACCTGTGCAAGTGTGACCTGTTTTACGGTTCCTAATGCACTAAAGGAGTTCATAACGCCGATAACGGTTCCTAAAAGTCCGATATAGGGCGCCACTGAACCGATCGTTGCAAGCCATGAGAGAAATTTTTGGATAATAGTCTCTTCTCTTTGTGTTTCGGCGAACATTGCATTTTTGACACTTGAAACAATAAAGTCAGGCGAGTAGTTCGCATAGCCACGTAAGCGTGTAAACTCTTGAAATCCTGAGAGAAAGACCTTCTCTAAGTCGCGGCAATTCTTTCCTTTTTTGATCGCCTCAGAGGCCAATTGATTGATGTCAGCCCCAGACCAGAAGACGCGTTCAAATTGATTTACACGATGCTTTGACAGTTTTATAGAGATATATTTTTTCCAGATTAAGAAGATGGCAATAATCAACATGATTGCCAGAATCAACATAATAATCTTCGCAGGGAAGCTTGCGCCGGCAATTAAATGCCAAAATTGTAAATCAGAGGACATCGTACAACTCCTGAATTAAAAGAATTTGGGAAGGGCTTTAGGGCGTCGCGACTCAACATCAAGCGCAACTATTTCGACAATACCCTTTGTTAAAACTTCATCATTACGCATAATAATCTGTTCAAATAGCGCTCGGGTTCTACTTCGCTTAATTATAGAGGATCTTACAACAAGATCATCGCAGAGATAGGCCGGTTGAAGATATTCGATCTCCAACTTGCGGACAACAAACATCTCATTGGCTGTTGCTGCGTGGGTATTGAGATTAACCCCTTTTGCCATTAGCCATTCGGTGCGTGCGCGCTCCATAAAATTGAGATAGGTAGAGTGATAGACGATTCCGCCGGCATCTGTATCTTCATAGTAGACCCGAATCGGGAGCTCAAAGGTATCGATTTTCTGTTCCATTGTGAATAGGGCCGTCTTCTCTTTTAGAATGAATTAAGGTCATAAACAGCGTCATTTTACCTGATCTTTGACTAAATTTCGCCGTTTATCTTCCCTTTATCGCTTTATAGGCCGATATCTCTCTTTTCTATCTTATTGAAAATTACTTTAAGATCTTGAGGGATTGGGCTTTCAAATTGGTATCTCTTTCCACTTAGGGTGAACTGGAGATGTTGGCAATGGAGGGCTAAGCGGGGAGATTTCTCCTTTAATTTTGAGTCTGAGTTGTAGCGATTATCGCCTAACAGAGGAGTGCCGAGATGTGCGCTATGGACGCGAATCTGATGCGTTCTACCTGTCTCAAGTCGTGCTTTTAAAAGAGAGATTTTATCTCCTTCCTGGAGAAGTTGAAAGTGAGTAACTGCCGCTTTTCCATCGGGAGAGACAATGACATGTCGCTCCCCTTGGTGGCGATTTTCTGTATCTAATGGTGCTGTTACAGTGAGAGTTTCGGGATGCTGATCAGACCAGCGACCTTCCACTAAAAGATGGTATTCGCGAAGAATATCACTCTCCTGTAAAGCTCTTAAACTTTTGCCATTTTTCGCAATCATTAAAAGCCCACTAGTTTCTCTGTCTAATCGTTGAACAAGCTCATGATAATCCCCCTCTCCATAATTTTTAAGAATCTCAATAATGCCATAAGGGATATGGGAGCCGGCATGTACCGCTAATTTTGTCGGTTTATCGATAATAAGAAGATCCTCGTTTTCAAAGAGAATGCTCTGCGCTACTTGCTGCCAAGCTTCTGGCGGAATAGTGATTTTTATGCTCTTTTCTATCTTTACCGGGGGTAGGCGCAATTGATCCCCCGCTTTTAAACGAGTTGTTGGCTTTGCTCGCCCTTTATTAATACGCACCTCTCCCTTGCGAATCATCTGATAGATTCTGCTTTTAGGGAGTTGTTTGAAGTAGGTAAGAAGAAAGTTATCTAAGCGTTGTGTCTCCTGATGCTCTGTAATGGTGACCATTGTGGCAGGGATAAACTCAAAAGCGTGATTGTCTGACATAGAAGGCCTTTTACATCGGTCATTAATCAAAACTATAAACTGAAAACCATAAAGCTGGTATTAGGTACAGTTAGATAAAGTTAGATACAGTTAGAAATAATAAAACTAGAAGTAATAAAATGGAATAATAATGTGGTTGTAGAGCGATAAGATTGACATAATTGTGCTAAAAATAAAATAGCTTCCATTTAGGAAGCTATTTTCACTGATTAATTCAATGATTAGAGTTTTTAAATCTACTCTTCATCGATTGAGAGGAGATCTTCCTCTTTGTCATCGAGTGAGCCGGCAAGGGGCGCGCTAGTATTAAGGAAGTGTTCACGCACTTTTTGTTCTATCTCTTTAGCAGTTGCTTCATTTTCACGAAGATACTGCTTTGAGTTCTCTTTACCTTGCCCAAGACGGGTGTCACCATAGCTATACCAGGCCCCGGCTTTATCGACAATTCCGGCATCAACACCAAGATCAATTACTTCTCCGAGTGTATCAATGCCAGCGCCATACATAATCTCAAATTTTGCTTCTCTAAAAGGCGGGGAGACCTTATTTTTAACAACACGAACACGTGTATCTGCACCAATGACCTCATCGCCTTTCTTCACAGCACCTGTTCTACGGATATCAAGGCGAACTGAAGAGTAGAATTTAAGCGCATTTCCACCCGTTGTTGTTTCGGGGTTACCAAACATCACGCCGATCTTCATACGAATTTGGTTGATGAAGATAACAAGAGTATTTGATTTTTGAATATTGGCAGTGAGTTTTCTCAATGCTTGGCTCATTAAACGTGCCTGAAGCCCCATATGAGAATCTCCCATCTCCCCCTCAATCTCTGCTTTAGGGGTGAGGGCTGCAACGGAGTCAACAACAACGATATCGATTGCGCCAGAGCGTACTAATGTATCGGTAATTTCGAGCGCTTGCTCTCCGTTATCTGGTTGAGAGATGTAGAGATTCTCAACATCGACCCCCAGTTTGGCGGCATATGTGGGATCGAGTGCATGTTCAGCATCGATAAATGCAGCGGTTCCACCTGCTTTTTGCGCTTCAGCGATAACATGTAGTGTAAGTGTTGTTTTACCAGATGACTCTGGACCATAAATCTCAACGATACGGCCTCGTGGTAAGCCACCAATGCCTAATGCAATATCTAGACCGATTGAACCGGTAGAGACGGGGATAATATTGGTAGGAGTCTGCTGATCTCCGAGGCGCATAACTGAGCCTTTCCCAAATTGACGGTCAATCTGCCCTAAGGCAGCTTGGAGGGCTTTGCGTTTGTTCTCATCCATTTTATAAAGTCCTTATCTACGGGAGGGCTATAATATTACATTTAAGTATTAATTATGCCACAAAATTATCACAAAAATTACATTTAAGTGTTTTGGGATCGCTTGTTAAATACTAAAAATTACTGAAAATTATTAAAAAATGTTAAATAGTTGGTATAAATATCAAAATAAATATCAAAACTAACTCAACAATGGTTGTACGGCGATTGTTGCGCCTATTGTTGAGAGGCGATAATCTTTTCAATGGCACTGCTTGTTGAGTATCCATCGACAAAATCGATCAGTTCGACGCGACCACCATTATTAATGACGGCATCAGCGCCGGCGATCTCTTCCACACGATAGTCACTCCCCTTTACGAGAACATCAGGGAGTACCTCACGAATCAGCGCCTCAGGAGTATCCTCATCAAAGAGCGTTACCCAGGCGACAGAAGAGAGGGAGGCGAGTACTGTTGCTCGGCTCTTTTCATCCATAATGGGACGAAGATCCCCTTTTAAGCGCTTAACAGAGGCATCGGAATTGAGGGCAACAATAAGATGATGTCCTAGCTTACTCGCTTCTTCAAGATACTTAACATGCCCACGATGAAGAAGATCGAAGCAGCCATTGGTCATCACGATGGTCTCATTATTCATCTTAGCGCGTTTTACTTCATGAAGTAGCGCTTCTTTTGACAGAACGAGGTTGTGTGGACGATCTGATTGACCAAGCTCATAGTCGAGCTCCTCTTGAGTAACATAGGAGGCGCCCATCTTTCCAACCACAATAGATGCGGCAATATTAGCTATTTTACAAGCTTGGGGGAGGGGGGTTCCTTTTGCTAGTTGAGTTGCGATCATTGCAATAACAGTATCACCGGCACCTGTAACATCAAAGACATCTTGCGCTTTTGCTGAGAATGTTACCGGCTCTTTGTCACGTTCAAAGAGGGTCATCCCCTTTTCGCTACGGGTGATCAATAGCGCTTCAAGATCGAGCTCAATGCGAAGTTTTTCCGCCTTAGCAAAGAGCTCAGCTTCATCACGACACTTGCCAGCAACGATCTCAAACTCGCTAGTATTAGGGGTTAAGAGAGAAGCGCCTCGATATTTGGAGAAGTCATCTCCTTTGGGATCGATAATCACAAATTTTCCCTGGGCTCGTGCGTGCTGGATAAGCGCTTGAGGATCCGAGAGAAACCCTTTGTTGTAATCAGATAGGACGATGAGATCATTTTCATCAATCGTTGTTTTGAGCGATTGGGTAATTTTGGCGGTCAGTGCCGGTGTAAGATCTGGCGCCTCTTCGAAGTCGCAGCGAACAATATGTTGTTGACGACTGATAATACGAAGCTTCTTAATTGTTGGGAAGCTTGCTTCCGCTACAAATTGAGTTGTGATGTGGTGTTGGTGACAGAGCTCTTGAAGTTCCTTTGCATTACCATCGACACCGACTAATCCTGATAGGGTTACAGGGCACTCCATTTTACTGATATTAAGGGCCACGTTGGCCGCGCCGCCTAAACGGTTTTCAGTATGGTTGATATTGACGACAGGAACGGGAGATTCTGGTGATATTCGATTTGTAGAGCCGATCCAATAGCTGTCAATCATAATGTCGCCAAAAACAGCAATTTTACCAATGGAGTTTTTCATGTTGGCCTCAAGTAACAGGTGGTATAACAGGTGATACAAAAATTTGATAATTAAGGTTGAGAGAAGAGAGTACGAAAGTTTTGCGTTGTGACTTGTGCGACCTCGTCGATGGAGATACCCTTCACCTCTGCAATCGTTTTCGCTACAAAGGGAACAAGTCCAGGATGGTTTGCCTTTCCGCGATAGGGGACGGGGGTGAGATAGGGGGAGTCAGTCTCAATGAGTATGCGATCAAGCGGTGCTTTTGCCACCACCTCCCGTAGCTCTTCTGCATTTCTAAAAGTGATAATGCCACTAAATGAGAGATAGAATCCAAGATCTAAACCTTTTTTAGCCATCTCCCAATTTTCTGTAAAGCAGTGAAAGATACCGCCGGCATCACGAGCCTCCTCATGGGTTAAGATATTGATAGTATCTTGGCGTGCATCGCGCGTATGTATAATAAGTGGCTTTTGAGTCTCTTTCGCAATATCGATTTGAGTAATGAAGGAGGCTTGTTGCTCTAGCTTATGCTCAACGGAGTAGTGGTAATCGAGTCCAGTTTCACCGATGGCAATCACCTTGGGATTTTCCAACATCGGTCTGAAATTTTCCATGGAAGCGGTAATTTTTGCCGGTACAGCACCAGGATGAATCCCTACGGAAAGGAAGATCTCCTCGTAAGGGGCAACTAATTGTTCCATAGCATCCCAGCGTTCAAGATCAACGCTAACACAGAGCATCTGGGCGACATGATTCTTTTTAATAGCGGCAATAAGCTTTTGAAAGTCATTATCATAAGCGGAGAGCTCCACCATGTCGAGATGACAGTGTGAATCGATAAAGTGGGTCGTATCTGCGATATTTAACATTATTATCTTCTATTGATTTTATTAATCTATTAATGATTAGCTGATGATGGTACTGAAATCGATAAGGGTATTGAATTTATGTAGCAAGCTCAAGTTTGAGATAGAGAGATTAACGTGTCGTCGCTGCATGCATTCTCAATAGTGCATTGATTCTTGTTTGGAGTAAGTTATGCTCTTTTTCAATCGCAACGCCAATTCCTTGATGATCTGTAATATGGTGAATAGATTTAGCGCTTTTGGGGGTGACAAAAGCTACTCGACCTTCTGTTTTGATAGGTGTCGGATCGCCATCGGGAAGGGTGATCTCTAAGATAATAAGATCATCGAGTTTAAATGGATAATCGGTATTAAAGAAGAACCCTCCATTTTTTAAAAATGGAAGATAGTATTGAGGAACTTGGCTAGCATGCGCAAATTTAGCTTCAATTTTTTTAGGATTACTCATATTTATTACGGATCTCTCTATCTGCGGTAATTTCGACCATATATCTATCTATGTATCGCTATCTATTATCGCATGAAGTAGAAGGAGATTCGAGATTGAGATAGACAAAGAGATTCTTTTTTTGAAAATAGATGAAAATTTGTGGGAGAAGAGGTGGGAAAATCGATTTTGCGGTATGATAGACTCTTGCAGAATAATCGATGATTGATCCATTTTTTGATAAGAGTGAGCGTAGTAGGCGTAGTAAAATTATGCTTGTGGATCAACCTCACGATTCTGACTTTAAAGAATTTAAGGATATAGATGAGAGCATTAGAGATTTCCAACTTAACGGTGAGTTATAAGGCGCATCCTGTTGTTCATCACTTAACGGCTCAATTTCCGTTAGGGCAGAGTTGCGCTATTGTGGGACCTAATGGTGCAGGAAAGAGTACTTTACTGAAGGCAATTATGGGGCTCGTACCCTATTCGGAAGGGGTGATTACCCGCAGTGAAACATTGCGAGTCAGTTATCTATCTCAGATCTCCCATATTCGTCGTGATCTCCCTTTAACGCTCTTTGAGTTAGTCAGTGCCGGAGCGCTTAACCAGGTTGGGCTCTTTCGACGGCTCTCTTCTGATATTCACCAACGTGTCTTTGCTGCACTTGAGTTCGTTGGGCTTGAGAATTTTGGTGAGCGTAGTATCGATTCTCTCTCCGGCGGGCAGTTTCAGAAAGCGCTCTTTGCGCGGATTGTTGTTGAAGGTGCAGATCTAATTCTTCTAGATGAGCCATTCAATGCGATGGATGCGAGAACTACGCAGGAGCTTTGTTATCTTATACAGCGCTGGGAAGCTGAGGGAAAGACCGTTATTGCCGTTCTTCATGATCTTCATTTGGCGCGACAATACTTTAGTAATACGCTTCTTTTGGCGCGGGAGAAGATCGCTTTTGGTGCTAGCCGAGAGGTTTTAACGGAAGAGAATCTTCTTAAAGCGGAATCGGTCTCTCTCGGATGGGAGAGTGATTCTTGGTGTGAGGCATAGCTAATGATCGATCTATTGAATCTCATTTTTATCGACCCCTTTGTTGATCTCCCCTTTCTTCGAAGAGCGCTTGCAGCATCATTGATGATCTCTGTCTCATCAGGTTTGGTGGGGGTCTTCCTCTTACTCAATCGGATGAGTCTGGTGGGAGATGCTCTCAGTCATGGCGTTTTGCCAGGAATTGCGATCGCTTTTCTCTTTTTTGGATTTAATATCTATGCGATGAGTATTGGCGGTGTTATAGCGGGAGTCTTGATAGCGATTATCGCCTCTATTATCTCTAACTATACTAATTTAAAAGAGGATGCGAGCTTCGCTGCGCTCTACCTGTTATCGTTAGCAATCGGTGTTGTTCTCATTATGGAGATTGGCTCACAAGCTGATTTGATGCATATTCTTTTTGGTTCTGTCTTAGCGGTAGATGCATCATCACTCTATCTTGTGTGGGGAGTGCTTTTGACGACGTTACTTCTACTCTCCATTATCTATCGGGCACTTCTGCTCTATATTATTGACCCGCTCTACCTGAAATTAAAGAGTGCCGGCGGACTCTTCTACTATGCGCTCTTTCTCTTTTTAGTTGTTCTCAATCTTGTCGCTTCCTTTCAGGTTTTAGGAACATTGATGACGGTTGGTATGATGATGATTCCAGCTATCTCTGCGCGTCTATGGAGTAATCGTATGGAGGTGGTACTTCTGATTGCTATCTTGTTAGGGGCTATCGGTGCATATTTAGGGTTAGTCGCTTCAGTTCACTATGATATTGCTTCGGGGCCGATGATTATTATTGTCTTAGCCTCCTTCTATCTGATCTCCTTGCTGTTTGGAATTGAGGGGGGTATTTTAAGGCGTAAAGGGGGGCGACGTCATCGGAAGGCTTAGGATCGTTTGCTCAATTAGGGGTGATTTTGAAAGGGATTGATTTGAAAGTTTATTGAAAGCTTATTGAGAATTTTTGATAGATTAATAGCTCCTTTATAAGGATCATTTATAAGCTATTAATAGCTGTTAATGATTATTAATAAATTACAAATCATATTGCAGATCATATTGCAAAACATATTGCAAATCACATTACAGATTACTAGATAATTAGAATAAGGGATAGGTCATGATTACAGTAACTTACTTTGGGAATTTAAAAGATCTTTTACAGCTAACTGAAGAGCAACTCTCTTGGGATGGGGGAGATACCGATACATTATTGGTGCAACTGCGTGGCCGTGGGGATCTTTGGGCAGAAGCATTAGCGCCGGAAAATATCTTTCGAGTGGTTGTCAATGAAGAGATGACTTTTGCCCCAATGGATTTAAAACCAGGTGATCGGGTTGCACTTTTACCCCCTGTAACAGGAGGTTAAAGATGACTATTTCAGTTGCGGTTCAACGGGAGCCATTCGATTTAGAGAGAGAGTGCGACACATTGATTGCGGCATCAGGAGATGCTGGAGCCTTAGTCCTCTTCCAGGGAATGGTGCGAGAGTTTGATCAAGCGACTCCCTTAGCGAAGATGGAACTAGAGCATTTTCCGGAAGTAACAGAGAGAGAGATTATACGTATTATTGAGATCGCTCAAAGTCACTGGAATATAGCCGGATGCCGTGTTGTTCATCGAGTGGGGGAGCTTCTCTCTGATGATCCGATTGTTCTTCTAATAGTTACGGCAAAACATCGCCTCGATGCATTTTTAGCGGCAGAATTTATTATGGATTATCTAAAAACAGAAGCACCATTTTGGAAGAAAGAGTATCTTGTCGATGGTCGATCTTATTGGGTTGAGGCAAAAAAGAGTGATCAAGAGATCTTATCCCGTTGGCAGGAGTTAGCGAAGTGGCGCAAAAAATCGTAGGCTTAATTCTTGCGGGGGGTGAAGGCCGGCGAATGGGCTACCAAAATAAAGGGCTCCTTTCATTACAAGGGCGTCGGTTAGTAGAACATGTTATTGATCGAATCGCTCCACAAGTTGATCAGCTCTATCTCTCTGCCAATCGAGATCTAGATCACTATCGAGCCTTGGGATTGCCGATTATCTCTGATGATCCAAAGTGGCGAGGATTAGGACCTTTGGCAGGTATCGCCTCCCTACTTCCCTATTTAGAGGAGAATCAACGGGTACAGATTGTCAGTTGTGATGGCCCCTTTATCCCGATCGATTTAGTCTGTCGCTTGAGAGGTGGTTTATCAAAGTTGCAGGAAGATAATTTAGAGATTAAGGCGGCCTATCCCGCAACAAGAGAACGGGAGCACTATCTCTATCTGCAAGCTTTAGGAGAAGATTTACAAGTTGTAGAATCGCTGCTTGAGGCAGGGGATTTAAGAATTCGAGCGTTGCTGAAGCAGTTATCAGCTGCGCCTATCTATTTTGATGATGAGTCTGCGTTTGTTAATTGTAATCAACCGCAGGATCTAGAAGCGCTAGAGAGGAAGAATCATGAAGAATTATGATGTGGCATTAAGAGAGTTGTTAGCAGGTATGACATTAGAGCGAACAGCGCATCGCGTAACCCTTGCTCAAGCATATGGTTGTAAACTCGCGCAAGATGTTGTGGCAAATTATGATACGCCTCAATTTGATAATAGTGCGATGGATGGCTATGCACTTTGTGATTTTTCGGGTGGTCGTAATGAGTTTAAGATTGTTGAGCGCATTATGGCGGGTGATGATGTTAACTTTTCGCTTCAGGAAGGAGAGGCTGCAAGGATCTTTACGGGAGCGAAGACTCCAGGGAATACGACTACTGTTGTAATGCAAGAGATTACAAAGGTAGAAGGTGATCAGCTCTACCTCACCGAAGATTGTCCAAAAGGGCAAAATATTCGCTACTGTGGGGAGGAGATTAAGAAGGGCGATATCCTTTTTCATGCAGGACATGTTCTCGATCCTGCGGCAATTGCACTGCTGGCATCACAGGGTGTTTGGGAGGTTGAGGTCTATCATGATCTTCGTGTTACGATCTTCTCAACAGGTAATGAGCTTAAAGAGCCATGGGAAGAGATCTCCGGCAGTGAGATTTATGATGCTAATCGCTATCAACTTCTCGCCTGGGTTTCATCGCTTGCTAAAGCTAAAGATGGTGGAATCTTAAAGGATCAATATGATGCGGTACTCACGGCACTATCAGGTGCAGCTAAAGAGAATGATCTGATTATCTTAAGTGGTGGCGCCTCTGTTGGGGAGGCAGATTTTGTTGCTAAAGCGATAACAGAACTTGGTGAATTGCACATGTGGAAGTTAGCGATCAAACCTGGTAAGCCTTTTGGTTGGGGGCGAATTGGTCAATGTCATATTATTATGTTGCCGGGGAATCCTGTGTCAGCATATGCCACCTTCTACCTGCTCGCGTATCCTGCTATTAAGGCATTGATGGGGCTCTCTCCACAATTGCCTCAACTTATGGCGACGATCAATTTTGGGAGTGACCGTATCCAGCCTCGCAGAGAGTTCCTTCGCGGAAATTATTATCAAGATGAGCGGGGCGAATATTTCGTTGATAATGTGGGGCTACAAGGCTCCGCCATGTTAAGTGGTCTTAGTTATGCAAATTGTTTAATTGAGATGAAGGAGAATCAGGCAACGGCAAAAGGTAGTCGTGTTAGAATCTATCCTTTGCCTAAAGAGGTCGCGAAAGCATAAAGGTTGAGATGAATAATATTGATAATATTGTCAAAAATGAGGTGAGAATTGCGCTCGACCAACTCCCATTTCCAATCGATGATGACGCTTGTGGGAAGTTAACACAATATTTGCAAGGTATGTTGTTGTGGAATAGAGCTTATAATTTAACTGCGATCACCGATCCTGAGGAGATGATTATTAAGCATCTTCTCGACTCATTGGTCTTGGTGCCGGAATTGCGTCAGCGTTTTCACTCTGCATCTTTGATCGATGTTGGAACAGGTGCTGGATTGCCAGGAATCCCCCTCTCTATTGTGATGCCCGATTTTCAGTTTACGCTACTAGATAGTGCAACGAAGCGGACACGCTTTATTCAGCAGATGAAGATTGAGATCGGCCTTCCTAATGTGACTGTTATTACCTCTCGAGTTCAGGATTATCAGCCGGAAACGAAGTTTGATGGTGTGCTTTCGCGTGCATTTGCAAGTGGCAATGATATGGTGAAGTGGTCTCAGCATCTTCTTAAAGAGGAGGGTATGATGGTCGCTATGAAAGGAAAAGTGATCCATTCTGAATGGGAAGATGTTGTGGATTTTCCCACTCAGGAGGTTGTGGAGTTGAAGGTACCGGGCTTAAATGAGGAGCGGCATCTGATACTTTTATCGAAATAGTTCTATCGAAATAGTTATTTGATATAATTTGACGATTAATTTGGAAAGGTAGGAATCTCCGTTGGCAACAATTATTGCAGTAGCGAATCAGAAAGGGGGGGTTGGTAAAACAACCACCGCAGTTAATCTTGCCTCAAGTTTAACAGAGAGCAAAATGAGGCCTAATGTGCTCTTAATCGATCTCGATCCTCAAGGGAATGCCACTACAGGTATTGGGGTCAATAAGAATGAATTAGAACATAGTGTTGTTGATCTTCTTTTGGGTGAGGCATCCATTGCCGATGTTATCTTAGATCTTGATAAAGCAGGTTTGCGCCTAATTGGTGCGAATGCTGATTTGACAGGAGCTGAGGTGATGTTGGCACAAGCTCAAAATGGCATCTATAAATTGAAAGAGATCTTAGCGCCGATCGGAAGTAATTTCGACTATATCGTCTTAGATTGTGCGCCTTCTCTCAATATGTTAACGCTCAATGCGCTCACTGCCGCAACAGATATCGTCATTCCGGTTCAGTGTGAATATTATGCCCTAGAAGGAATCTCAGCATTGATGGATACGATCTCCACGGTGAAAGAGGCGACGAACCCAGATCTCAATATTATGGGTGTATTAAGAACGATGTTTGATGGACGTAATACCCTTTCGGTACAAGTCTCTGAAAACTTAGCGGCCCACTTTGGAGATAAGATGTTTGAAGCGATCGTTCCAAGAAATGTTCGCTTAGCGGAAGCGCCTGGATATGGTGTGCCGATTACCGTTTATGATGCGAAGTCTAAAGGGGCAATGGCTTATACGGAGCTTGCGCGTGAAGTGATTTCAAGAAGTAAGAAGAGGTAGCTGTGAAGAAACGAGGATTAGGTCGTGGCTTAGAGATGCTCTTAAGTCAAACGGGTGCAGAGATTGCAACGGATAGTGTAAAAGTGGAGCAGGAGGGGATCAGAGAGTTACCGATAGAGCGTTTAACGCCGGGTAAGTATCAACCTCGACGTCACTTTGATCAGGAAGCATTAGAGACTTTAGCTGCCTCTATTAAAGCGCAGGGAATTATTCAGCCGATTGTTGTCCGTGAAGTGGAAGGGCAAAAAGAGGTGGAGATTCTTGCTGGGGAGAGAAGATGGCGGGCATCGCAATTAGCAGGATTGAAGAGTGTTCCAGTAATCTTCAAGCCGATGAGCGATCAGGAAGCATTAGCTGTTGCACTTATTGAAAATATTCAAAGAGAGAATCTCAATCCTGTTGAAACAGCGATGGCGCTAAAGCGTCTTATCGATGAGTTTTCTTTAACGCATCAAGAGGCAGGGGAGGTGATTGGAAAGTCTCGCTCCTCGATTACCAACTCTTTGCGTCTATTAGAGTTAGAAGCTTCTGTTCAAGCGCTATTAGCTGAGCAGAAGTTAGATATGGGCCATGCGCGAGCTCTCTTAGCACTGCCTAAGAGTGATCAGGGTAGGGTCGCATTGCAAGTGATTAAAGAGCAGTTGACCGTTCGGGCAACAGAGCAGTTAGTTAAGAAGCTTTTAGCACCCGATTCGGAAGAAGCTGCGCCGACAAAGCGTTCTGAGAAAGATCGTGATGTCCTCAATTTAGAGCGATCTTTGAGTGAGTTTTTAGGTGCACAAACAGAGATCAAACAGAAAAATCGGGGAAAAGGGGAAGTTGTTATTCGTTACAACTCACTAGAAGAGCTAGATGGGATTTTAGGGAAAATTAAACAGTAGTTGTAATTGCCACGCTTGGCTGCTACAAAATCGCTACGAATAATTTGACCTAGCCCCTCTTGCCGACTATAATCTTGGCATGAATTTAAAGGCGATGATCTGATGATTCCTAAAATTGTGATTGCACAACTCGCTGTTTTAATCCTAACAGCTACACTAGCTTGGGTTTTATATGATGGTGTGACGGCGATATCCTTGTTTGCAGCGGGTATTTCAATGTTAATACCCAATCTTTTTATGGCGGCGAATATGTTTATGGTGCGATTCCATAAGGTTTTCTTCTGGATTGGCGTCTTTTTCAATAAAATTATCATCTTAATGCTCTTTTTAGTAAGCATTCTGCTGATCAAGGATCCGAATCTATTCGCGTTCCTAATTGGGATTATAGTCGTATCACAAGTTCCCCTTGGATATGTGTTAATATCTTCTATTAGAAGAGACAAAGTAATTGTATAGAGAGAACTATGGCTAGTGAATTAACAAATGCATCGTATATTGGACACCATCTCGTTAACCTTAACCAAAGAGGGACGCCGCAAGAAGCTCATGAGTTTGTTAACTTCGGTCTCATTAACCTCGATACCGTTTTTTGGTCAATCTTGTGTGGTATTATTGTTGTTCTATTTCTTTGGGCTGCGTCGCGCAAGGCGACATCTGGGGTACCAGGACGCTTCCAAGCTTTTGTTGAAATCTTAGTAGAGTTCGCAGAGAAACAATCGAGAACATTAGTCAATGGTCCTCAAGGCTTTATTGCTCCTTTAGGTTTAACTGTGTTCCTCTGGATTGTTGTGATGAACTCACTTGACTTCTTACCTATCGATCTTGCTCCTAAAATGATTGAGGTGTTAGGTCTTTCAGACTCTCTCCCTTACCACAAAATTCTTCCAACTGCTGATGTGAGTGCTACTTTAGGTATGTCTGTAGCAGTGCTTGCAGTTGTGATCTTCTACTCTATTAAAGCGAAAGGCATGGGCTTTGTAAAAGAGCTCTTCTGTGCTCCTTTCGGTATCTGGTTAGCGCCTGCTAACTTCGTATTAAACCTCGTTGAGTTCATCTCTAAAGCTTTCTCATTAGGTATGCGACTTTTCGGTAACATGTTCGCAGGTGAGCTGATCTTCATGTTGATCGCTTTATTAGGGGCGACAGGAACATTATGGGGAATGGGTCTTCATGTATTTGCGGGAGCAGCATGGGCAATCTTCCATATCTTGATCGTTATTTTACAAGGATATATTTTCATGACATTGACACTTGTTTATCTTGGTCAAGCGCATGAATCTCATTAAAGAATCAATCGAAAGATTGTGTTTCATAATTATTTGTTAACGTTAGTATTATCTTATTTTAAGGAGTTATATTATGGGTTTAGTAGCAATCGCTTGTGGTATCATCGTAGGTCTTGGTGCGATCGGTGCAGCATTAGGTATCTCAATGTTAGGTTCTAAATATATCGAAGCATCTGCAAGACAACCAGAAATCATGGATTCACTTTTACCAAAAGTATTTATCCTTGTTGGTCTTATTGATGCGGCGTTCTTAATCGGTGTTGGTATTGCTGTATTCTTCGGTATGACTGTATTCGCAGGTGCGTAATTCCACTACACTTAAAGCTAAGTGGTAAAGACATTTGTTGTACAGGCATATAAAGGATAGGTAGTAAAATGAATATTAACGCAACCTTGATTGCCCAATTTATCGTCTTTTTCATTTTGGTTTTGGTGGTTATGAAGTTTATCTGGCCACCTTTAATCAAAGCGATTGAAGAGAGACGTGCAAAAATTGCTGAAGGTTTAGCAGCTGCAGAAGAGAGTGTTGCAGCACAAGCTACGGCTGAAGCTGAGGTAGATGGTCTTCTTAAGCAAGCTCATCTCGAAGCGGCAACCCTAGTAAGTAAAGCACAAGCTCAAGCGGATAGCTTAATTGCACAGTCTAAAGAAGAGAGCAAGGTAGTTGGGCAAAGAGAGATTGATGCGGCACACGCTAAAATCGAAGCAGAGTTGAGTCAAGTGAAAGAGAGCTTGAGACAACAGGTAGTTGCTTTGAGTATTATGGGTGCAAGCAAAATCATAGAAAAAGAAGTTGATGAGACGACTCATGCTAAGATGTTAGAAGAGTTGGCAAAGCAACTGTAATCGCCTGCTCTTCACTATTGAAGAGCATTTTGATAACTAATAAACGATGTAAGAGTAATATGTCAGAATTAGCAACAGTAGCAAGACCTTACGCTGAAGCCGTATTTATGATTGCGAAGGAAAATCCGCAAAGTGCAGATAACTGGTTGGATTTCCTCAGCTCATTAAAGCTATTAATGGGAACAGAGGCGACTCGTGAAGTGATGGGCTTACCAGAATTAGGTTTCGAAAAGAAAAAAGCATTCTTAGGTGAGTTATCAGCTAAGATTTTAAAGCGAGAGCTTACTAAAGAAGAGAATGATTTCTTACTAACCATTAGTGAAAATAAGCGTTTTGGGATTTTGCCTTCTGTTTATGACGAGTACAGAGCGCGTTTATTAGCGGAAAGAAACATTCTTGAGGCTGAAGTGCAGAGCGCATATCCCTTAACGGATGGGCAGAAAGAGATGTTTGTTAAAGCTCTTCAAAAGCGTTTTAATAAAGAGATCGAATTAACAGAAACCATTTCGCCTTCCTTGTTAGGTGGTGCTATTTTAAAAATAGATGATTTAGTCATTGATGGTTCGATTTTAGGTCGTTTAGACGGCATGATCCGATCAATGAATTAAGTTTAATGAATATAAGAGGAAGATTTAAAAGATGCAATTAAATCCATCTGAGATCAGTGATCTCATTAAATCCAAGATTGAAGAATTTGAGCTCAAGCCCGAAGAGAGTACTGAAGGTACGGTAGTAAGTTTAACTGATGGGATTGCTCGCGTTCACGGAATCAATTCTGTGATGCAAGGTGAAATGGTTGAATTACCACATGGCGTTCGTGGTCTTGCACTGAACCTTGAGAGAGATTCAGTGGGTGTTGTTCTCTTAGGTGATTATGAAAAGATTACTGAAGGGGACAAAGTCAAATGTACAGGCCGTATCCTTGAAGCTCCTATTGGTCCAGAACTTCTTGGCCGTGTTGTTGACGCACTAGGAAATCCTATCGACGGAAAGGGTGAGCTTGGTACTAAATTGACAGCACCTATTGAGCAGATCGCGCCTGGCGTTATCGATCGTCAATCTGTTGATCAGCCAATGCAAACGGGTTACATCGCAATTGACTCAATGGTTCCAATCGGTCGTGGTCAGCGTGAATTGATTATCGGTGACCGTCAAACAGGTAAAACTGCTATTGCAATCGATACTATTATCAACCAAAAAAATAGTGGTGTGAAATGTATCTATGTTGCAATTGGTCAGAAAAACTCTACGATCGCCAATATTGTAGCTAAATTAGAAGAGCATGGCGCAATGGATCATACGATCGTTGTTGCAGCGAGTGCTTCTGAGTCAGCGGCGCTTCAATACCTCTCAGCGTACACCGGTTGTACAATGGGTGAATATTTCCGTGATCGTGGTGAAGATGCATTAATCATCTATGATGACTTATCAAAACAAGCGGTTGCATATCGTCAAATCTCCCTTCTTCTTCGTCGTCCACCAGGTCGTGAAGCTTATCCTGGGGATGTTTTCTATCTTCACTCACGTCTTCTTGAGCGTGCGGCACGCGTTAACGCTGATTATGTTGAGAAGTTCACAAATGGTGAAGTAAAAGGTAAAACAGGTTCATTAACTGCATTACCAATCATTGAGACACAAGGTGGGGACGTATCTGCGTTCGTACCAACTAACGTTATCTCAATCACAGATGGTCAGATCTTCCTTGAAACAGACCTCTTTAACTCTGGTGTTCGTCCAGCAATGAATGCGGGTATCTCGGTATCTCGTGTTGGTGGTGCGGCACAAACGAAGTTAATCAGTAAGCTTGGTGGTGGTGTACGTCTTGCACTTGCTCAATATCGTGAGCTCGCAGCGTTCTCCCAGTTTGCTTCAGATCTTGATGAAGTAACACGCAGACAGTTAGCACGTGGTGTTCGCGTTATGGAATTGATGAAGCAAGCGCAATATCGTCCTTACACAATTGCTGAGATGGCACTTATCCTCTATGCAATTGAGTACAAATATGTTGATGATTTGCCAGTTGAAGAAGTTCGTCCATTTGCACAAGGTCTTATTGCATCAGCGAATGCAACAGACCAAGAGCTCTTAAAAGACATCAACAGCAAAGGTGCTTATAACCAAGATGTGTTAGATGCACTTGATAAAGTTGTTAGTCAGTATAAGAAAGGTGGAAGCTGGAAAGTAGCTTAATAAGCTGCTTTTCAGTTCATAACACATAGCAATTAGGTAGGAATTTCATGGCTGTTGGAAAAGAAATACGTAGTAAGATTAAAAGTATTAGTAATACTCAGAAGATTACTAGTGCGATGGAGATGGTTGCAGCGAGTAAGATGCGGGCTACGCAACTTCGACGCAATCGATCTCTACCTTATGCGCAACAGGTTATTAAGCTCGCTGCGCATTTGGCTGAGGCAACACCTGAAGAATTCAAACATGAATACTTAATGCCACGAGAAGTGAAACGCGTGGGAATGATTGTTGTCAGCTCCGACCGTGGATTAGCGGGTGGGTTAAATAACAACCTATTCAAGCTCGTTGTCACGAAGATGAAAGAGTGGCAGGAAGCGGGTATTGAGATTGAAATTGCCACGATCGGTAATAAAGCAAATGCTTTCTTTAGTCGATTTGGGCATGATCTTGTTGCGACTGTGAATAATTTAGGTGATGCACCTGCGTCGAAAGATCTGATTGGTATTACAACTGCAATGCTAGATCTTTTCCAAGAAGGAAAAATTGATGAACTCCATGTTTTTGCTAACGAGTTTGTGAATACAATGACGCAAAAGCCAATCGGTATTCAAGTCCTTCCTGTTATTCCAGGAACGCTTCAGAGACAGATAGGCATTGAGAGTTTAGCGGAAGATTCAAATCTTGCGTGGGACTATGTCTATGATTCTGAGCCTGTAGAGCTAATGAATACTGTATTAGATCGTTATATTGAAAGTGTGATCTTTCAAGCAGTCGTTGAAAACGTTGCCTGTGAAATGGCAGCTCGTATGATTGCGATGAAGGCCGCAAGCGATAACGCAAGCGATTTAATAGATGAGTTGCAATTGGTTTATAACAAAGCTCGTCAAGCAGCAATTACTCAGGAAATTACTGAGATTGTTAGTGGTGCAGCAGCAATCAATTAATACGACGTTAACAAAAATTTGGGTTAATAGAGGTTTAGATAGAGTATGTCAGGAAAAATTGTACAGGTAATTGGTGCAGTTGTTGACGTGGAATTCCCACGCGATGCTGTTCCAAGTATATATAGTGCACTTAATGTTGTAGGATCAAAAGATGATCTCGTACTTGAAGTACAGCAACAATTAGGTGATGGCGTTGTAAGAACGATCGCAATGGGTAGTTCAGATGGGCTTAAGCGTGGTGTTGAAGTTGTAGATACTAAGCAGCCAATCTCAGTACCAGTAGGTGAAGGTACGCTAGGTCGTATCATGGATGTTTTAGGACGTCCAGTAGACTATGCAGGTCCTGTTGAAGCTAAAGAGCATTGGGCAATTCATAGAAAAGCACCAAGCTACGAAGATCAAGCAGGTTCTACAGAAGTTCTCGAAACAGGTATTAAGGTTATCGACTTACTCTGTCCTTTCGCAAAAGGTGGTAAAGTTGGTCTCTTCGGTGGTGCGGGTGTTGGTAAAACCGTAAACATGATGGAGCTGATCAATAACATCGCTAAGGCACATGAAGGTCTTTCAGTGTTTGCGGGAGTTGGTGAGCGTACTCGTGAAGGAAACGACTTCTACTACGAGATGAAAGACTCTAACGTATTAGATAAAGTTGCGATGGTTTATGGCCAGATGAATGAGCCACCTGGAAACCGTCTGCGTGTTGCACTCTCAGGCTTAACAATGGCTGAGTACTTCCGTGATGAAGGTCGTGATGTTCTTCTCTTTATCGATAATATCTATCGTTATACGCTTGCGGGTACAGAAGTTTCTGCACTTTTAGGTCGTATGCCATCTGCGGTAGGTTATCAGCCGACACTTGCAGAAGAGATGGGTGTTCTTCAAGAGCGTATCACTTCTACGAAAAAAGGTTCGATCACATCAGTACAAGCAGTATATGTTCCTGCGGATGACTTAACTGACCCATCACCAGCGACAACGTTTGCTCACTTAGATGCGACAATCGTTCTTTCACGTGATATCGCTTCATTAGGTATCTATCCTGCTGTTGACCCACTTGACTCAACATCACGTCAGCTTGATCCATTAGTTATTGGTCAAGAGCATTATGATGTTGCTCGTGGCGTACAGATGATCCTTCAGCGTTATCAAGAACTTAAAGATATTATCGCAATTCTTGGTATGGATGAGCTTTCAGAAGAAGATAAGTTAACAGTTGCTCGTGCTCGTAAGATTCAACGTTTCTTATCACAGCCATTCCATGTAGCAGAAGTATTTACTGGTGCACCAGGTAAATATGTATCACTTCAAGACACTATTGCAAGCTTCAAGGCGATTCTTGCAGGTGAAGGTGACCATATTCCTGAGCAGATGTTCTACATGACCGGTAACTTTAACGAAGTTCTTGATCGTTACGCGAAAGAGAAGAATAAGTAAATAAGGGGATAATATGAAAACTATCAAAGTCACTATTGTAAGTGCTGAAAAAGAGCTATACTCTGGCACTGCAACATTCTTTGCAGTTACAGCAATTACTGGTGAGATAGGCGTTTATCCTGGTCATGTTCCAACTTTAGCACACCTCAAGCCAGGACAAGTTCGCTTAGAGCTCGAGAATGGTACAAAAGAGGTCTTCTGGATTTCAGGTGGTATTCTTGAAGTACAACCGACAGAAGTGATTGTTTTAGCAGATAGTGCTGAGCGTGCTGCAGATCTTGATCAAGCCGCGGTTGAAAAAGCGAGAGCTGAAGCTAAGGCTGTACTTGACTCAGGTAAACCTGAGCTCGATATTGAGAAGGCGTTAATTGAGTTAACATTAGCAAAATCTCAATTAGATGCAGTAAATAGATTGAAAAGTCTTTAAGTCGAAAAGTATTTAAGATTTTAGAGATCGACGATATCGATGATATTAAGTATCAGTAGTTAAGAAGTATTAAAGTAAAACCCACATTAAAATGTGGGTTTTTTATTGTATCTCTTTTTGTATCTCTTTTTGTATTTTTATTATATTTATCATTGTATTTAAGTTATATTTTTTATTATGCCTGTTATATATTATCGTTACCCTTATATCTTGTGATTGTTACTATTGTGCAGAGGATCGGTTATTGGCGATCATCAATTACGTTGCGATAAATTACGTTATAATAATGACGTGGAAGAGAGGCTTAATAGAACGCTTTGATAGAGAAAGGCGATATTGATGCTAACTGCTAACTGCTAATTGCTGAGCTGCTGAGTTGTTTGGGTGTTGTCATTTTGACTATTTTAATAATGGGATGAGAGTATGGAATTTGAATTGCCTTTAATTAATCGTGAAAAATCTATTCTCGCTTTCCAAGAGCGAGTCTTAAAGCAGGCAGAAAATCCCCATATTCCACTATTGGAGCGACTCAATTTTATGACGATCGTCTCCTCTAACCTTGATGAATTTTTTGAGGTGCGTTTTGCAAATATTAAGGAGCGCATCTTTGCTGGAGAGACTCTGATTGATGGGGAGCCTGTTGATGTTTGGCAAAAAGCGATCTATCAGCGTGTAACAGCATTAGTTAAAGCGCAATATAAACTTCTCGACCAGGAGATTTTGCCGCTCTTAAAATCTGAGGCGAATATAGAATTTATCCATCGACGAGATTGGACTGATGCTGATAAAGCTCAATTACTGAGTTATTTTAATGAGTCAATTAATCCGCTTTTAACGCCGATAGCGCTCGATATTGCCCATCCTTTTCCACATATCTACAACAAGTCGCTCAACTATATTATTGAGTTGAAGGGGAAAGATATCTACGGGCGAGAGGTTGATACAGCGATGCTCTCTATCCCGAAGAATTTGCCGGCATTGATCCGTTTGCCAAGTAATGATCCATCACATGTCCGTTTTACCACTGTTAGTGAAATTATTCGTGATCAATTGAAAGTGATTTTTGATGGCTTTGTGGTAAAAGCGGCTTATCAATTTAGAGTGACGCGCAATAGCCATCTTTTTATCGATAAAGAGGAGCTTACAAATTTACATCAGGCATTAAAAGGGGAGCTTCATCAACGAAATTTTGGGCATGCGGTGCGCCTTGAAATTAGTGCTCAGATGCCGAAGAAGTTGGTAGAGTTTTTAGCAAAAGAGTTTGAGTTGCCGACAACAGAGATCTATCCGATCGCGAACTTTATCGATCTTTGCCGCTTTCGAGAGTTGAGTCACTTTGTAAAAGATAAAGATGAACTCTTCTATCCAGAGTTCTATCCAAAATATGCGGAGAAGTGGGTCGATACTGATGATATCTTTTCCATTATTAAGGGAAAAGATCAACTTTTTCACCATCCGTTTGATAGCTTTGCCCCCACGGTAAGGTTGCTCGAAGTTGCCGCTAATGATCCTCAAGTACAGATGATCCGGATGACGATCTATCGTACCGGTAACGACTCACAATTGATGAAGCATCTGATAACTGCCGCAAAAAATGGTAAAGAGGTTAATGTTGTCTGTGAGTTGATGGCACGTTTTGATGAAGAGACCAATCTTACTTGGGCTGCGATTCTCGAAGAGGCCGGTGTTAAGGTTGTCTATGGAATCTTTGGCTATAAAACACATGCGAAGATGTTGTTGATTGTTCGCAATGAGCCGACTGAAGAAAATCCCGATCACCTTGAGTATTATACTCACCTGAGTACCGGCAATTATCATACGGGAACAGCAAGACTCTATACTGATTTTGCGATTATGACGGGGAATCGCGAGATCGCACAAGATGTGACCAATATCTTTGTGAATTTGGGCAGCTTAGGGCGTCCTCCACAATTAAAGAGGCTATGGCAAGCGCCTTTTAATCTCTATGATAATTTAATAGCCCATATTAATTTTGAAATTGAGGAAGCTAAAGCGGGAAGACCGGCATCGATTATGGCACGTATGAATGCGCTCTTAGAGGAGGGCATTGTTGAAAAACTCTATGAGGCATCTAATGCCGGCGTAATTATCAATCTTTTAGTTCGTGGCGCTTGTTCTTTGAGACCTGGTTTAAAAGGCTTTTCGGAGAATATTCGAGTCTATTCAGTTGTCGGACGCTTCTTAGAGCACTCTCGCGTTTTCTATTTCTATCGAGCAGGAGAGGAGCGAGTCTATATTTCGAGCGCCGATTGGATGCATCGTAATTTCTTTCGTCGTATTGAGGTGGCAGTTCCGATAGAGCATCCCTCTATTAAGCGCCATCTTATCAATGAAGGATTGCTCGCTTACTTTGCTGATTATACGGCATGGATTCTCGATGGTAAGAGTGGTGAATACTCTCAGGAACCATTTACAATGGAGGAGAGAGGCGCTATGCTTTCAGCACAAGAAAAGTTATTAATATCCCGACAGTAGACATTCGGAAGTAGATGGAGTCACATGCTGACAATATTTTCTGATCCACTTATCAGCGGAATAACCAATACGCAGCTCTATGCATTATTGATTCTATTCTGTAGTTTTATCGCTTTCATGTTAGGAAAGTGGCGCTTTGATGTTGTCGCTCTCGGGGCACTATTAGCGATGGTGCTGGTGGGCGTTGTTCCGCTCAATAATGCTTTTTCCGGCTTTAGTCATCGCGCTGTAATTACGGTTGCTTCTGTCTTGGTTTTAAGTAATGCGCTTGGAAATACAGGGGTGACTTACCATCTCTCTCAACATTTGAGTCGTTTTTCTGATCGCCCCGTATTATTGGTTTTAACGCTAACGGGGTTGGTGGCTTTCTTCTCAGCATTTATGAATGATGTGGGGGCGTTAGCGCTCATTATGCCGGTCGCGTTACAGGTCTCTCAGCGCTATAATATTCCAACCTCGAAGTTACTGATGCCGATGGCATTTGCTTCACTTTTAGGGGGTACGGCGACATTAATTGGTACGCCCCCTAATATGATTATTGCTCAATATCGAGAGACAGTGGATCCTGCGGCTGGAGCCTTTGCGATGTTCGACTTTTTGCCCGTTGGAATCGTGGTGGTTATTGTTGGTCTCCTCTATATCTCATTTATTGGTTGGCGCCTTATTCCGATTCGGGATACAGAGAATAATAGTCGTCTCTTTGAGACCGATGATTATCTTTTAGAGGCAAAGATCTTGCCGAATAATAAGTTTATTGGGAAGACGATTGCAGAACTAGAGAAGGTGACAGAAGATCATGTCAATGTTGTGACGCTTCTTCGTGGGGCAAGACGACTCCTCTCTCCGAGTAAAGAGGAGATATTGCGAGAAAATGATGTCCTCTTAATTGAAGGGCAGCCGGAAGATCTCAAGCAGCTAGAGCTCCTCTCGGGAGTGAATATCCGTTTTACTAAAGAGGGAAAAGAGGGGGATGGCATCGACTCTCTACAGACGTTAGAAGTTGTTGTTAATCCCGGGGCTAGAATTGCAGGGCATATGATCTCAGAGCTCTATCTTCGAGAG
This sequence comes from Ignatzschineria indica, assembly GCF_003121925.1. Classification (NCBI taxonomy): domain Bacteria; kingdom Pseudomonadati; phylum Pseudomonadota; class Gammaproteobacteria; order Cardiobacteriales; family Ignatzschineriaceae; genus Ignatzschineria; species Ignatzschineria indica. The sequence continues at coordinate 103,484 of NZ_QEWR01000004.1, forward strand.
CGCTATAAAATCAATATATTAGGGATCTCACGCCAGAGCGAGAGTATACGGCAACGCTTCTCCCGTTTAACCTTAAAACCGGGGGATATTCTGCTTATTCAGGGCGATAAGAAGGAGTTACCCGAAACAATGAATTATCTCGGGTGCCTACCACTTGCTGAGCGTAATATACGTTTAAAGCCCTCTTCAAAATTATTGCCAACAGTTGGAATCTTTATTGTCTCTATTCTATTGGTGGCATTTCAGATCTTACCGCCTCATATCGCTTTCCCGCTGGCAATTTTTCTTCTTATTATTTTCCGTCTAGTCTCACTTCGAGAGGTCTACCAAAGTATTGATGGGCCTCTTATTGTCCTTTTAGGATGTTTTATCACCGTGGGTGCTGCGCTCGACTCGAGTGGGGCAACAAATATTATTGTCTCATCGATTGTTCCCCTTTTAGAAGGGCTTCCTGCTATGCTAGTATTATCTATAATCATGCTCGTAACGATGCTGATTACCGATGTAATTAATAGCTCAGCAACAGCGGTCATAATGGCACCTATTGCCGTAGGTGTTGCAAATATGATGGGGCACAATATCGATCCCTATTTAATGATCATTGCAATCGCTTGCTCTTGTGCTTTTAATACTCCGATAGGGCACCATTCAAATACATTGGTGATGGGACCAGGAGGCTATCAGTTTGGGGATTATTGGCGAATGGGGTTGTTGCTCGATCTGTTACTGATTTTAACAGCAGTGCCGGCAGTGATCTATTTTTGGCCACTATAAAAGTAAAGATAATAAGGAATTAGGATGAAACTATTTAACGATGTTCCATTAGCGCCGGATGACGCGATTTTAGGGGTAGTAGAGTCATATAAAAATGACCCTAGAGAAGAGAAGGTGAACTTAAGTATTGGTATCTATTCAGATGCTGAAGGAAAAGTGCCAGTCTTAAAAGCGGTAAAAGCAGCAGAGGCTTATCTTTTTGAACACTCAGGACCACGCGTCTATCTTCCAATGCAAGGTTTAGGAAGTTATATCGATTGTGTACAGAAGCTTCTCTTTACAGAGGATCATGAGCTCTATCAGACACAACGTTTAGCAACGGTGCAATCTTTAGGTGGAACGGGGGCATTAAAAGTAGGTGCTGATTTCTTACATAGCATTAAACCTAATAGTAAGGTTTATGTCTCAAAACCGACATGGAATAACCATATTGCGATCTTTGCCGGCGCCGGGTTTGAAGTAGAGGAATATCCCTATTTTGATCCTAAAACGAAAGGGGTTGATTTTGCAGCTTTTTTCAAGAAGATGGAAGAGATTCCAGAGGAGTCGATTGTTGTGCTTCATGCTTGTTGCCATAACCCTACCGGGGCAGATCTCTCTACAGAAGAGTGGCAACAGTTAGCAGAGCTCTTTAAAGCGCGTAATTTAATTCCATTCTTAGATATGGCATATCAAGGATTCTCAAAAGGTATTCGTGAAGATGCAGAAGCGATCCATATCTTTGCAGAAAAAGAGATGCCGGTCTTTATTGCCACCTCCTTTTCTAAATCTTTCTCACTCTATAGTGAGCGAATTGGAGCATTAACGGTCATTACCTCCGATAAAGAGGAGCAAGAGCGTGTTACTTCACAATTGAAGATTATGGTGCGTGCAATCTACTCTTCACCCCCTTCTTATGGTGCTCAGATTGTCCACTATGTCTTAGCGGATGACCAACTACGAGCAGAGTGGGAGGCAGAACTTGCAGAGATGCGAGATAGAATTAAGACAATGCGCTCAAAATTTGTAGAGCTTCTCAATAGTAAGCAAGATAAGATTGACTTTAGCTTCATCAATGATCAAGCGGGAATGTTTTCTTACTCAGGACTTAGCGCAGATCAAGTGGCAAAAATGAAAAAGGATTATGCTATCTATACTGTTGATACCGGTCGTATCTGTATTGCTGCGTTGAATGACCAGAATATTGAGCTTGCGGCGAATGCGGTAGTTAATGTACTATAGCAATATTTGATTGATCTATTTGTAGGGGGTTTTATATGTCAGAAAGTGTATTTATATATAAGCTTCCGCTCTACATTATTGCCTTACTCTGTATTGTAGGTTGGGCGCTTCTCTTTAGTGTTATCTTTTTTAGTTAATTGAAGAGATAGAGCGGTTGTAGAAAGAGTGCTATTTAGCACTCTTTTTCTTTGTGATTGATAATTTGACGATTATTAGATCGCTTAAGCTTAGATTCGTTAATGAAACTATTAATGTAATTATTAATGGAGTAACTAAGGGAATCATTGGTAAGATCGTTAAATGGTTATTAACAGGGTCATTAACAGAATCGTGAATATTAATAGAGAATAGGCAGGTATCGATGGATAATCATTGGGAGAGTCATCGTTGGGAAGGGCGAGCGGAGCAGGCTCTTCTTGATCAGCTCTTTTTGCAATTAGCAACAGCAGGGGGATATGAAGATTATCAACTCTATCAGCAGTTGTTGCAACAGGGGGATGGACCTTTACTGTTACGAGAGAAAGGGAGTGAAGCAATCTTCCAGAAGGCTCTCCAATATCTATCGACTCTAACGGATCTGATTGATGTTGATCTCAAGGCAGGAAAGATTATCTCTAAGGGTTATCATCCTCTCGATCTTCAGCAAATATCACAATTTTTGCCATCTTCACTACAAGATAAATTGCGTTTTATCCGGCGTTTTATCACAGATTCTACCAATAGTGATCTTCAGCGCCCCATATCCTATTGGGGTGAGCAATATTATCAATCTCTCCCTAATAATCTCTCTGAGAAGGTAATTGCAAAGATCGCTGTAGCTGAGATGCAGACGGGCGGTCGTGGAAGAAGATCAAAAACGTGGGTTTCACCTTTAGCAAAAAATCTCTACTTCTCTTTTAAGTACCGTTTTTCTCATCGATCGATCCCTTACTTGAGCGCTTTAAGTCTTCGCATCGGTGCGTTGTTGCTAGAGGTTTTAGAATCTTTAGGCATTCGGGGAGGAAAGGTGAAATGGCCAAATGATATCTGGGTTGGACAATCAAAATTAGCAGGGATATTGGTAGAGAGTCTCTTCAATAGTCATGATGTTGAGGTTATTATTGGTATCGGGGTTAATAATCAATATGACTCAGAATTAGAATTAGTGGGAAATCATCCTACCTGTTGCGAGTCGATTTTGGGTGAGCCGTTAGATCGAAATCGACTGATTGCGCGTTTAAGTGAAAAGATCTACCATCTTTGTGAATTGGTTGAGGCCCAATCTTATGCCCTTGAACAGGGTATTCCTGTTAGGGAGAAGTTACCTGATTTCACTCTAATCTGGCCTAAGATTAGCCTTCTCTATGGACGTCGTGTGCAACTTATCTCGGATCGTGATCTATTGATTGGTAGCGAAGTAGGGATCGATGAGAGTGGTGCACTATTAGTCGAGTTGCCCGATGGAGAGATTCGCACCATTATCTCCGGAGATCTATCCCTTCGAGAGCTTTGATTGAGAGAACATGGATAAAAAGAGACCTCAAAAGCGAATAGAGCTTTTGAGGTCTTTTGCAATATAGTATTTGAATGACTCTTTTGTAATATTGCTTATCTACTTTTCAAGTTGTTTTCAAGTTATTTAAACTATTTACTTGAACTATTTGCAACTCATTGAGAGAACGCGTTGATTTTTGTAGAGGACGCGACATTGAGCACCATTACGCTTTCCGGTACACCAATCGGCAGCCATGGTGATGTTGTTAACTTTACAGCCGACAACTTGGCCAGAACCATTTTTTACGATCTGTAGGCGACCATTTACTGTCCCTCCCGGTGCTCGAGCAAAGGCTGCATCTTGTTGGAGTCCTTTCTTAAGTGGGGGAACGGCAGCGGTAGGGCGCGGTGCGCTACTGCGTGTATTACTACTGCTACTTGCTGTACGTTCTCTTGCTACTTTTGCGGCAACAGCTCTCTGTAACTCCATAAGAATCTCGGCAGTTACAATTTCCGATTGTGGTTTTTTCGCTTTTGTTAGGAAAGCATTCAACTGCTTTTTAGAGTTTTTACCAAAAATACCATCAGGTTTTATTGGATAACCTAACTGTTGAAGGTAAGTTTGAGCCTGTTTGGGAGCGTTCTTTTTAAAGGACTCTAAGAGCGCAGTATCGATCTCTTTTCCTTTTTTAAGCCCTTGTTGTGAGCGGTAGGTTTGGATAGCTCCCTCTGTTGCTGGCCCCATCTTTCCATCAGCACGACCATTTAAGATACCAAAGCCGATGAGATAGGCTTGTGTATCGACTATCTTTTCTGCCGCCTCTCGCTCTTTAACGACCTTTTCATAGTAGCTTTTCGCAAATTGTGTCTCCTGCTCTTCATCGATGAGAATGAGATAAGCGGGGAGATCGAGTTTATCGCTTACTTGATAGCCATAACGATTTTTTAAAATACCAATTGCGCGGCGTGTTTTAGGGCCTAAAGTCCCTGTTGTGCGATCTTTCATATAGCCCGTCCGTTGAAGATAACGTTGGAACTTATTGATATTCTCCTCTTCAAGAAGTGCACGACTCTTCTGATCTAATTTGCCGGTAACAGGAAGAGAGAAGGATTTCTGAAACGCTTCAACTGCACGATTGGTACCCGGTCCTTTTAGGCCATCTATCGTGCCGGTGTAAAAACCTAGGTAAGCAAGTTGAAGCTGTTCAAGTGCAGTCTCTTCGCTACTTTTGGGGTGGGAGAGATCAAAGGCTTTAACAGATGTTTTATATTGCTCTTCCATCTTATTGCTATCTGCTTGTAACTCTTGGTCTTCTTCAGCCGTAATAGGGGCAGTTCCATCTTCTGAGACATCTTCTACAGAGTCGCTAGGAACCTCTTCATCACTGATGGAATCTTCAGAGAGATCATCATTAAAGAGCGTTAAGAGTAGTACCGGCGTGAGGGCGCCGACAGCTTCAGTATTAGTTGATTTCTCATAGGCTTTAATCGCTTCTCGAGTGCCGGGACCACGTAATCCATCGATATCACCTTTATAGAAACCATCCTCTTTAAGACGATATTGTACAAAGCGATAAGCAATCTGCCGGAGAGGGTTTTCCCAGCGAGGAAGGAGCTCTCCTGTCTCATTTTGTCCTAAGGCTTTCTCAAATGCACGGATTGCTTCTCTTGTTGCAGGACCATTAGCGCCATCAAGTGGACCATCATAGAGGTCGAGCAGGGAGAGAGCTGTCTGCGTAAAGAAGATCTTAGGAACACGTGCTTTGATCACAAGGTTATCGATCTCGCTACGAGAGAGGGAGAAGTTGCGTAGAGGTTCATCAAGGGTGATTAGTGAACGTACCTCATCGATGGTAGGCTCTTCTGCCTCATCAAGTTCGTCGGTATCCTTCGCATCGCTTGATTCATTGCTATTATTTTGACTCTGATGATCGAGAGTGGTCGTTGGGCGATCCTCAGCTTCTATGCTTCTCTCTGTTGTGATCTCTTCCTGTTCTTTACTCTCCGTTGTAGCATCAGATTCGGCAAGTTTTTCAAGTGCTACTTGGAGTAGCGGGGGAATGAGTGAGGGCAGTGGAGATTCTAAAGAGGATGTCGATAGATCTGTCTCATTCGATCTTTTAGATGGGGTGCTCTCTTCAGGTTGCTGATTGATTGTTGTTACGGATGCATCCTGGTGAGGATTCTCGACCTCTTTTGCCAAAGGCTTTAAAAGTTTTTGCTCTTGAATTATCTGTTTCTGTTCTGCCTCTGCCGCTTTGAGGATCGATTCAGGCAAGAAGTGAGCATTGAAGAGATGAAAGAGCATATTGGGAGAGAGGGTCCCCACTTCAGGAAGATTGATGCTCTTTTCAAATGCCTTAATCGCATTTTCCGTACCAATACCGTTAATTCCATCGATCTCTCCATCATAAAAACCTAAGAGGGTGAGTTGACGTTGAACATCTTTACGAACCTCTTTTTCAAGCGGCGCTTCCCAGGTGGGGTTAGGGATTCCATCCTGTTTCTGTCCTAGAGATGCTTGATAGCGCTCAATAGCTGTGCGTGTATTAGCGCCTCGCTGACCATCAATTGTTAATGGTAATGGGAAGTAGCCCGCCATTCTTAACCATGTCTGCAGAGTGAAGATTTTGCTGCGACTGCCTCTCTGCTTGAGAAGCGTTTCGATTTCATCATTATTAAAGTCGAAGAAGAGCTGCAATTTCCGACCGGGAAAAGGGGGTGTATTATTGAGTTTTTCTGCTTTTGTTAGGAATGAGAGAGGAAGCGTTGTTGTTGTGCCTGTTTCTGCCACTTTACCTTTCGGTAATTGGAATGAGATGGTTCCTGCCTCAATATTTTTGAGCATTGTCGCTGTGACAAAAGGCGTTTGTAATAGTTTTGCTGATGAAGGGAGTCTCTCCTCTATTCTCTGATTGAGTAAGGTGAGTAATTCCGCTTCTGTAATGTTAGGATTCTCTTTCTTGAGGGAATCGATCAGCGGTTGTAGCGCTTTACGTTCTAAAGGAATAAACCATTCTGGCGTAATCGCATTAATTAGGGGGAGACTCTGTTTCTCTTGATAGTAGGCGATATCATTTTGGAACGCAGGAGTGATCTTTCCTTCTAAGTTATCAACTGGATATTTTAGTAGGTAGAGCCAAATTTGAGTCTGTTGTACCAGTTTAGATTCGACTCCACTTTGAATCTGCTCCGCTGCCAACCAAGCAAGGAGGTCCCGCTCTTTCTGTGTTAAGGCGTAATCATAGAGCGTAAAGCCATAATGATCTCGAAAGTGAAGTAGAGGATCACTTTGATATTGTAAGAGCGATGTCACTTTAGAATCTTGAGTCTGCTGTAAAATACTCTCAAGATTATTTGCAGAGCCTAACGATAGTGCAAGTAGTGATGATAACGCGACTCTTAGTATGGCTTTACGCATAATGCTATTAATCCTTTTCTCGGTTTTTGACTGGGAGTTTCCCTTTTCTTAAGTGAACGAGTATCAATGAGATCGCAGCAGGTGTAACCCCTTGAATTCGGGATGCTTGGCCTAATGTCTCAGGTTGTGCTTGATTGAGGCGCTCTTGAATCTCAATAGAGAGCCCTTCCACTTGACTGTAATCTACATTACTAGGAAGTGGCGCATTTTCAAATTTTTGATTGCGCTTAATATCCTCAATACTGCGATTGATATAGCCTTCATATTTAGTATGAATCTCAATTTTTTGCAGTACTTCATCTGAAAATTGAGAGAGATCCGGGCCCTGTTCATCCTCTAATTGAACTAGAGTTGTTAGGGAGATCTCAGGGCGTTTAAGAAGATTGATCGCCCGAATATTCTGTTTGAGGGCAACCTTATTTTCCTGAACAATTTTCTTCCCAGCAGGTGAATCGATCCGAATCATCCAATCTTTAAATTGTTGTTCTGCTTGCGCGATCGCTTCCTGCTTCTCTAAGAATTTTTCCCAGCGATAATCATCGACTAAACCGAGTTCTCGGCCGATCGGGGTTAAGCGCTCATCGGCATTATCTTCTCGTAAGATGAGGCGATGCTCAGCACGAGAGGTGAACATGCGATAGGGTTCACGAACGCCGAGGTTAATAAGATCATCGATCATGACGCCGGTATAAGCTTCATGACGTTTTGGATACCATGGATCTTTCTCAAGATAGCGACGAGCCGCATTAAGACCTGCTAATAGACCTTGTGCGCCCGCCTCTTCATAGCCGGTTGTGCCATTAATTTGGCCCGCAAAATAGAGATTGTCGATCGCTTTTGTCTCAAGAGTAAACTTAAGATTGCGCGGATCGTAGAAATCATATTCGATAGCGTAACCTGGGCGAGTAATATGTGCATTTTCAAGGCCGGGGATTGAGCGAACAAGATTGACCTGAACATCAAAGGGGAGGCTTGTTGAGATACCATTAGGGTAATATTCATGGGTATCGAGACCCTCCGGCTCTAAGAAGACATGGTGCTGATCTTTATCGGCAAACTTCATGATCTTATCTTCTACAGAAGGGCAATAACGCGGACCTAAGCCTTCGATTGTCTTATTGTCAGCGTACATGGGGGAGCGGTCGAGTCCGCCTCGAATAATCTCATGGGTCCGCTCATTGGTGAAGGTTGTCCAGCAGGAGACTTGACGGGGATGTTCAGCGCGTGATCCTAAGTAGGAAAAGACTGGTGTCGGTTCATCTCCCGGTTGCTCTGTCATATTGGTAAAATCGATACTTTTACCATCAATACGGGGAGGTGTTCCTGTTTTGAGGCGGCCTTTCCCAAGATTGAGTTCAGCGAGTTTGTGGGAGAGGGAGATCGAAGCGGTATCCCCCATTCTGCCACCGCTATAGTTCTCCATGCCGATGTGGATTAACCCAGAGAGGAATGTACCGGCTGTTAAAATAACGGTCTCACCTCGGAAACGAATTCCTGTTTGAGTAATGACGCCAGCAACTTTATCGCCCTCTAAGATAAGATCATCAGCTGCTTGCTGGAAGAGATAGAGATTGGGTTGATTCTCTAAGATCTTACGAATCGCAGTTTTATAGAGAGTTCTATCAGCTTGGGCGCGAGTTGAGCGAACGGCAGGACCTTTGGAGGCATTTAAGATACGAAATTGAATGCCGGCAAGATCCGTTGCATGTGCCATCGATCCACCTAAGGCATCGATCTCTTTTACAATCTGTCCCTTGCCAATACCGCCAATAGCAGGATTACAGCTAAGCTGACCTAAAGTCTCAATATTATGGGTGAGAAGGAGTGTAGGAACACCAAGACGAGCCGATGCAAGCGCTGCTTCTGTTCCTGCATGGCCGCCGCCAATAACAATGACGCCAAAATGTTGTGGGTAGTTCATAGATATCTCTATATTAATTTTATGAAATTTTTAGTTTTAATCTTTGAATGGATAAGTGAGGGAGAGCGGAGAACGAAAGATTTTGCATTCATCGGTTGCGTCACGATTTGACGCTATCTATAGGGAGTTTCATCATCAATTACTGCTGTGAGAAGGAGATGCAACTCTATCGCTAATTCGATAAGTGGTAGAAGTGAAGGAATCTATATCTTCTTTCGATCATCTCTACTATTGATGCTCTCTGAGAGATCTCTTTTTAGGGTGATCTTTTAGCGGTAATTATAATCTAAAAAAGGGATCAAACCAATGTTGATCCCTTCAAAAATCGATTCTTTTCACACTATCTCTTCAATAAGTACTTAAGGATTAATCGAGGGTTAATTGAATATTAATTGAATATCAATCAAGCATTAACCTTTAAGGTCTCATCAAATTGATCGGTGAATTACTTCTTCTCAGATTGTTTTGCTAAATCTTCTAAAGAGTTAGTAAAACCTTTCATGGAGAGGTCAATTTTAACATTGTTTGTTTCAGGACCTAAGAAGTCATGGGTATAGCTGACATTAAGCTTGCCTGAATTTTTCAAGCTGTTAAGAACTTTAGGATCATTGATCGGAAGACCCGTGATACAGCCATCTGGTAAGCAACGCTCAAAGCTTAAGCCGGTTACTTTTGTGCCATCAATTTCAAGTTGCTTGCCATCGATCTTAAATTCAAGACCAGGAATTAAGAGCGTTCCTGGAAGCGCACTGAAGATTAAAGTTGGATTGCCATCGATATAGATCACAGACGCTCTTAACGCTTTAATTTTCTGCTTTTGTGATTCATCTTCAGGATTGGTTAACTCAATATCGCCTGTTGTAGACATTAAGCAACTTTCAAATGTTCCTTCAGGAACGGTATCTTGTAAGCACTCAACTTTCCAATCACCGTGTTGCTTGAGATAGACAACTTCAGTTTGGTTTTGTGCTGCAGCTACGCCCCCTAAAAGGAGAGCAACACTGGCGCTAAGTAGTAATTTTTTCAACATGATTGGCTTTTACTCCATATAATTGGGAACGCTACAAATGATTTACTATTCTACTGTTTTTGATGGAAATAGAATAACATTACAAGAGGTTTATTATATACTAGTTCGATAATCGATCAAGGGAAGCCTTGTTAAGATTGATAGATATCTGTTCAGGAAGGGTAAAATGCAATTATCGCAAAAATGCGCATTAGGTAATGGTAAGGTTTATGTAATTTCTGCGCCATCAGGTGGTGGAAAGACAACATTGGTAGATGGGCTGATGGCACGCGATCCTTATGTGACACGAGCGGTGACACATACAACAAGGGCGCCAAGAGAAGGGGAAGAGAATGGGGTTCATTACCACTTCGCCTCGAAAGAAGAGTTTATCGCAATGGTGGATCGTGGTGAGTTTTTAGAGTATGCCGAAGTCTTCGGTAATCTCTATGGGACATCGCTTTGGGAGATTGAGAAACATACAGAGAGCGGTAAAGATGTGGTGTTAGTGATCGATTGGCAAGGCGCGGCTTCTGTGAAGAGAATTATGCCGGAAGCTGAACTTATCTTTATTCTTCCTCCCTCATTAGATGCATTAGAAGAGCGCCTCTCCTCTCGGAATCAGGATGATCAAGCAGTTATCGATCAACGAATGGCCGATGCTGTTAATCAGATAAAGCATTATGAGAAGTTTGATTATGTTGTGATTAATGATGATTTTGAGCGAGCTCTCAGCGATCTACAGGAGATTTTTCATGTTAATCGACTGCGTACCGCCTATCAGCAGGTTAAAAATAGAGATTTATTGACAGCTTTGTTAGGTGAGTCTCTCTAATTTTCTGTCTCAGCTGAGACTCTTTTAAAATCGATAGAATGAGTGGTATGATGCCGACCTTAGGGTAATAAGCGGATTGATATCGGCTCGATGGGTTATTGAATATCATTGTGATAGCCCGAATACTCACTCTTAAATAGATTTAGGGCGTTTTTACTCCCTTATATGCTATCAATAGTGTTTTCAGTATATTCTCAATATATTCCCAGAGTATTTCAGAAGTATTCCCAATATATTTTAATGTTTAGTGTTTGTTAGGAGATAAGTTTATGGCACGAGTAACCGTACAAGATTGTTTAGAGAAGGTTGATAACCGTTTTCAATTAGTAGCTGTTGCAGCAAAGCGCGCAAGACAGTTAGAGCGTGGTGCAGAGCCGACAGTAAGCCGTAGTCGCGCATCAAAACCGACAGTGATTGCACTTCGTGAGATTGCTAAAGGTGAAATTTCACCGGATGAGATCAATGCAAAAGAGGCTGATTTTCACGCAGGCTTCTAATATTTGAGTTTTCACTTAAACTTTTCAGTTGGAAACAGATTTAAAGAGCGATTACAAAATAGTTTAAAAGGATCGCTTAATAGTTTGAGATCTTAAGAAGATGGGAGGCAGATTGCTTCTCATCTTTTTTTCTCTTTCTATAGAATCTCTCGATAGATTATTGCTCATATAAAGGATAAGATGCCTTAAGAGGATTATTTGAGATATTTACCTCCTTAAAATGCCTGAAATATCTTGAGTCTCTAGAAATTTTTAGTATATCCCCTTAAAGCCCCTATTAAATATTGAGGGGATATGAGGGTATCTGTTGCATATTTGTTGCGCGTTTATCAAGTCATGATCAAGTGAGTATCAAGTATCAGTCGAATATTTTGAGTTGTTGTTTACTCTATTGTTACGATCCATCATCGATAATCTCTTTCGAGTTATTATCGTTATAGAGTCTATAGAGTCTATAGAGTCTATAGAGTTTATAGATTATAGAATTTATAGAATCTCTGTAGAGAGGTGTAGCAGTTGAGTGACAATAATTATCGTTGTTAATTAGGAGTAGATTATGGAGAAATATCAATTGCCTCCAAATCTTCTTCCCTGGCGTAAAGAATTTGAGATTAAGGTCGGTCGCTTATTGCGAATCGTAGGTCGCTATCTTTCGGAAGAAGAAGTAAAAGAGGTTGAACGAGCATGTATTTATGGTGCGTTTGCGCATCAGGAACAGTTTCGCTCCTCTGGCGAGCCCTATATTTTTCACCCGTTAGCGGTTGCCTTGATCTTAACGGAAGTCCAGATCGATAAAGCCTCTTTAGTGGGGGCGGTGTTGCATGATGTCATTGAAGATACCGATATTGGCTACGATGAGATTGCCCATGAGTTTGGGGAAGAGGTCGCGCAGATTGTTGATGGCGTTACAAAATTAACGCAGATTAAGTTCCGTTCTAAAGAGGAAGCAAAAGCAGAAAACTTCCGTAAAATGATACTCGCGATGACAAAAGATCTGCGTATCATTATGGTAAAGCTTGCTGATAGACTCCACAATATGCGGACTTTGGGGGCATTGGCGGCTTATAAGAAGCGCCGTATCGCAAATGAAACACTGGAGATTTATGCGCCGATCGCTGCCCGTTTAGGAATGTATGCCTTACAGGTCTATTTAGAGAATCTCTGTTTTGAGAATATCTATCCGATGCGTTATGCCGTCCTCTCCAAAGCGATTGAAGAGAAGTATGAGAGTGAGAGTGAAAATTTAACGCGGATCAAAGATACAATCTACGATCGTTTAGTCCGCGGCAATATCCTCTCTCGAATCTCGACACGTAAGAAGCATCTCTGGAGTATCTATAATAAGTTGAAAGTGAAGGGTAAGATCGAGTTGGTCTATGATATCTTCGCTATTCGCGTAATTGTTTCAACCGTTGATGAGTGTTATCGCGTTTTGGGGATGGTGCATCAACTCTATAAGCCGATTATTGGTGGTTTTAAAGATTATATTGCGATTCCTAAAGGGAATGGCTATCAGAGTCTACATACCATTGTCTTTGGACGTAATGGTTTGCCGGTTGAGGTGCAGATTAGAACGCGTGATATGCATGTGATTGCTGAGGCAGGTGCGGCAGCGCATTGGCGTTATAAAGATGCTTATGAAGGGCAGCAGAATCAGATTCGGACCAATAAGTGGCTCGATTCTGTAACAGAATTACAAGATAGCGCCATCTCCTCTGTTGAATTTATGGAGGCGATGAAAGCTAATCTTTTCCCGAAAGAGATCTATCTCTTTACCCCTAAAGGGCGCATTATTGAGTTGCCGAAAGGATCAACAGGGATCGATTTTGCCTATGCTGTGCATACGGAAGTGGGGAATCATTGTCAGGCGATTATCGTCGATGGACAACAGGTACCATTCTCCCAATCTCTCCATAATGGACAGACTGTGGAGATCATTACCGAAGAGGGCACAAGACCATCACCGAAGTGGCTCGATTATGTGGTCAGTGCGCGAGCAAGAACGAGTATTCTTGGGTATCTCTCTAAATTATCGAGTGAAGAGGCTTACAATATTGGTGAGCGTCTCCTCTCTCTTGAATTGGAGAATAAGGGGATTATTCTCGATGACTTTGCTGAAAAAGATCAAGAGGTTCTCCTCGAGGAGTTAGAGCTAGGTTCGAAAGAGGAGCTCTTAATTTCGATCGGTCGTGGAAAATATCCGATGCACTACATTATTAACCGCTTCTTAGTGAAGCAGGGGTTAGAAGTAGAGATGCATGAGGCACCGGATGAAGATGAGGATGGACTAGAAGTTTCAAGCGATATTATTATCGGTGCTGAGAAGATGAAGACAACGCTCGGTCGTTGTTGTTATCCATTGCCGGGGGAATCTATTATCGGCTATCTCAGTCAGCGCCACGGCATGGTGATCCATCAGGTCGATTGTGCCAATGTGGAGAATTATAAGAAGCATGAAGATCGCTGGATTCCTCTCGCGTGGAGTAAAAAAGCGCGCGGAGATTTCCCGGTACAATTAACCCTTATTGCTAAAAATCGTCGTGGTGCGATCGCATCTGTGAGTGCAAAAGTGACGGAGATGAATCTCGATTTTGGTGAATTTACTTCAGAGCCGATGAGCGATGAGATTGTGAAGATTCGCTTTGTTGTGGATGTTCAAGATCGAAAACATCTTGCCGATATTATGCGGGAACTCCGTTTATTGCCGATGGTAGAGCGAGTTTCGAGACGTTAATTTCAAGACCTTAATTTCAAGGCGTTAATTTAAGTTGGAAATTGAGATAGTAGATGAAGATAGAGAGAGAATTGTCGATGAAGAATCAACCTTTACCGTTTTTAGGGGGCCTAACCGCTGAGCAATTTTTGCAAGAGTATTGGCAAAAGAAGCCACTCTTTGTAAAGGGGGCTTTTCCTAACTTTGAAGATCCTTTAACAGCGGATGAGATTGCGGGACTTGCTTTTGAGCCCTTCATTCCCTCTCGATTTATCTACGAAAGTGGGGGGGAGCGCCCTTGGCAGCTGAAGATGGGGCCGGCAACGGAAGAGGATTTTGCCACACTCTCTGAAAAGTCATGGATGCTTGTAGTGAATGATGTAGAGAAGAATCTTCCAGAGCTAAAGTCGATGCTCGATCCTTTTCGCTTTATCTCCCATTGGCGTTTAGATGATCTTCAAGTCAGTTTAGGTGAAGATGCCGGCAATGTCGGTGCTCATTGGGATGATTATGATGTCTTTCTTCTACAAGGAATGGGGAAGAAGCGTTGGCAGATCAGCTATGCTCCTGTTTCGGAAGATGATTTTGTTGAGGGCGTTGATATTCGCTTGATTGAAAACTTCCGCCCCGATGAAGAGTGGATTGTAGAACCTGGTGATCTTCTCTATCTTCCGCCGAGAATTGGTCATTATGGAGTGAACATTGGTCGTAGTGTCACCTGGTCGATCGGTTTCCGTGCGCCAAAACATCGTGAGATGTTGCGCGACTATATGGAGATGAAGTTTGATGAGGTAGCAGAAGATGCTCGCTATTGTGATCCACAATTGGAAGTTGTAACGCAACCTGGTGCTCTAAGTGATGCGGCAGTGGATCGAGTGGTGGCGATTTTAGAGTCGGCATTGACCCAAGATCGTGCGGAGATTGCAAAATGGTTCGGTGCTTTTATCACTGAGCCGAAGATGTTTCAGGTGCCTGAATCGCTCGAAGAGTGTTTAACGTTTGATGCGCTTATGGAGTATCTCGATGATGGTGGTTATCTCGAAGTTCATCCGGGCATAACGCTCCTTCACTATATCTCGGGTGATGAGATTCTTCTCTTTGCTGCTGGTAAAAGTTACTCTCTTCCCCTGAGTGAAAGAGTGCTTGTAGAGCAATTAACCGTCGAGACGGAGTGGGGCTATGATGAGCTAGTAGAGATGCTCACCGCCCCTATAGCGCAACAATTTCTTCTACAATTGATTCAAGATGGAATTTTGCTTCTCGATGAGGCGGAAGATGAGTTTGATGATGCACTCGATGACGAGCTTGATGAGTAATCAGTTTCAGATAGGGCATCCGCTTTATAGGGTTGGGTAGTTGTGTGATGAGATCGATGGGTGATAATGTCAAGGGAGATAGATGAATGGAGAGAGTATTGGATCCACTGAAGCAGAGAGTGAGTCGCTGGGAGCATATTCATATTGCGCTCTATTTTATATTGCTACTACTGTTTTTCCAGCTTCTTCCTAGTGCTATGGCGACAGAGGTTCGAAGAGATAACCCGGATCTTCGCCATTTTTTAGAGCAGGGTGCCGGCATTGTGAAGCCTGGCTTTGGGTTTTCACCACAATCGGGATTGCGAGAAGGGGAGATGCGTATTCATGAAACCCCCATTATTGTTGAGCTTGCACTTGATTCCCGGGCACAGGCAGAAGGATTGATGCATCGAGAGTCGATGCCGGAGGAGCGGGGAATGCTCTTTCTCTTTCCTCAGACGCAATTTCTCTCATTTTGGATGAAAAATACCTTAATCCCGCTCGATATTATCTATATAGCTGAAGATGGTGAAGTGGTTGATATTGTCCAAGCAGAGCCTTGTCGTACGAGCCGATGCCCTTCCTATCCTGCTAAAGCTCCTGGAAAGTATGTTTTAGAGCTCAATAAAGGGATGGCAGAAAAGTTAGGACTCAAGGTTGGGGACAATATTAGTTGGCAGTGGCGCTAGACGTTAGATAAAAGGCAGATAGATTGAGTGTTGAGGTTATTGATTTTGCAAGAGGGTTCGTCAGCGTGCTGCGCAATTTTCACCTTGAGAGATCAATCCCTATTTTAGTAGTTGGTGTTTTGAGAGAAACATACTATAATGCCGAGATTAAATGCTGTCATCGCCATTGACACTATTTATAAAATTTTGGAGTTTTTATACATGTTAACAGTAGAAAAAAAAGCAGAGATCGTTAAAGATTTCGGTCGTGGCGCTAACGACACAGGTTCACCAGAAGTACAAGTAGCACTCTTAACGTTCAACATCAATGCGCTTCAAGCACATTTTGCTGAGCATAAGAAAGATCATCACTCACGTCGTGGTCTATTACAGATGGTAAACAAGCGTCGTAAGTTGCTTACATACCTAAGATCTATCGATTTAGATCGTTATCAAAATCTTATCGATCGTTTATCATTACGTCGTTAATTGTATTGATAAAGATGTATTTTTTTGTAGATTATCCCCAGCTCATGACTGATAATGCGCTAGGTGTAATGTACCTGTAAAATTGAGCCCCCGCATCTTTTGTGGGGGCTTTTTGTAGTTTGGCTTTTTATCCTTTTTTGTAATCTCTTTAAATAGAGTTATCTGTAGGGGCACTGCTTCATCTTTTGTTTGAGGCGGCATCAAGTTTACGCTTTATTGTAAGAGATGAAGCAGTTCCCTTAGAGTTCTATAGTTCTTTAATTTGAAGATCCTTTATTTAAAGAAAGAGTATGAAAAAGGTCAGAAAAGAGAGATCAAAATAAAGGAAAACAGAGATATGACATTAGAATTAAAACCGATTGTACAGGAATTTACCTACGGTGGTCGTAAGGTAACAATTGAAACAGCTGAAATTGCACGTCAAGCGACAGCAGCTGTGATGGTAGATGTTGAGGGAACGACACTGTTTGTCTCAGTCGTTGCGGCAAAGAGTGCAGATCCAGGGCGTGACTTCTTTCCATTAACGGTTGATTATCAGGAAAAAACCTATGCGGCAGGTAAGATCCCAGGTGGATTTTTCCGTCGTGAAGGCCGTCCTTCAGAGCAGGAGATTTTAGTTGCGCGTCTTATCGACCGCCCTGTGCGTCCTCTGTTCCATGAAGCATTTACCAATGAAGTTCAGATCGTGGCAACCGTTGTCTCTATCAATCCAGAGATCAGTGCAGATATCGTTGCGATGATTGGTGCATCTGCAGCGCTCTCAATTGCAAGATTACCCTTTAATGGACCTTTAGGTGCGGCGCGTGTGGGATATATCAATGATGAGTATATCTTAAACCCAACACGTTCAGAGTTAAAAGTTTCAGATCTTGATCTTGTCGTTGCCGGCACAAAAGGTGCGGTATTGATGGTTGAATCTGAAGCTAACCTTCTCTCAGAAGAGGTAATGCTAGGTGCTGTTGTATATGGTCATCAAGAGATGCAAGTTGTTATCGACAATATTGCAGAGCTCGCGGATAAAGTGGGTAATGAGCCATTCCCGTTTGAAGTTCCTGAAGTGAATGAAGCACTGAAAAAAGCAGTTTCAGACTTGGTCCGTGCTGATTTAGAAGCGGCTTTTAAAATTACCGTGAAGCAAGAGCGTAGCAGTGCTATTAATGCAGCAAAAGAGCGTGCAATTGCCGAGTTAGTAACAGATGCAGAAGAGAGCTTTACAGAGGCTGAAGTTGCTGCAGAAGTTGGTCGCATCAGTGCGGATATTGTTCGTAGTCAAATTCTTGCAGGGCAGCCTCGTATTGATGGACGCGATACTAAAACCGTACGTCCTATCGTCTCGCGCGTTGGCGTTTTAAAACGTACACATGGTTCAGCACTCTTTACTCGTGGTGAGACACAAGCATTAGTTGTGGCAACATTGGGTACTGAGCGTGATGCACAGATTATCGATGCTATTTCTGGTGAATATAAAGAGAATTTTATGCTTCACTATAACTTCCCTCCTTACTCAGTTGGAGAGACAGGTCGCGTGGGTTCACCCAAACGTCGTGAAATTGGTCATGGAAATCTTGCAAAACGTGGTGTTGCTGCAGTATTGCCTAATATGGAAGAGTATCCTTATACGATCCGTGTTGTTTCTGAGATTACCGAATCGAACGGTTCTAGCTCAATGGCTTCTGTCTGTGGTAGCTCGCTTGCATTGATGGATGCCGGTGTTCCTTTAAAAGCCCCTGTTGCGGGAATTGCAATGGGCTTAATTAAGGAAGGGGATCAATATGCGGTCTTAACCGATATCTTAGGTGATGAAGATCATCTTGGTGATATGGACTTTAAAGTTGCCGGTACGAAAGAGGGTATCACGGCATTGCAGATGGATATTAAGATCGATGGTATTACCCAAGAGATTATGGATACGGCACT
Organism: Ignatzschineria indica; assembly: GCF_003121925.1. Lineage (NCBI taxonomy): Bacteria > Pseudomonadati > Pseudomonadota > Gammaproteobacteria > Cardiobacteriales > Ignatzschineriaceae > Ignatzschineria > Ignatzschineria indica. Next base: position 121,717 of record NZ_QEWR01000004.1, read on the forward strand.
TTCACAAGCGAAAGTAGCGCGTCTCCATATTCTTGATGAGATGAATAGCGTAATTAGTGAGTCGCGTGAAACGATCTCTGAGTTTGCGCCACGTATTACAACAATTCGTATCAATCCCGATAAGATTCGTGATGTGATCGGTAAAGGTGGTGTAACGATTCGTGCTATTACCGAAGAGACAGGTGCGATTATTGAGATCGAAGATACAGGTGAAGTTCGTATCTCTGCTGTCAATAATGATCAAGCTGAAGCAGCGAAAAAACGTATCGAAGAGATCACTTCTGATATTGAGATTGGTGCGATCTATGATGCGCCAGTTGTTCGTATTATGGACTTCGGTGCATTTGTTAATCTTCGCCCAGGACAAGATGGTATGGTTCACGTATCACAGATCCCTTCTGAAGAGCGTATCTCTAATGTTGGGGATCACCTCAATGTTGGTCAAGTTGTGAAGGTGAAAGTACTTGAGATTGACCGTCAAGGACGTATCCGTTTAACGATGAAAGATGTTGAGTAATTAGTTAGATCTAATTAGTGATACCGATTAGTGGTACATCGATTAGGTACATTGAGTAGAGAGATCATCTCTATAACATCTAAAAACCCCAGTTCATTTTGAGCTGGGGTTTTTTATTGCACCGATTTTAGCGTGATATCGATATATTACTATCTAATTTATGACCACTTAATCCATTATGCTCCCTATAGAGGTGACTACTCTGGCTTACGGACAAAAAGTAGCGCTAATCGTCGCATAATAGGGAGCAGAATTAGAACAGAGGGAAAGGCAACGAGCCAGGAGAGCATCCAAGCGCCGAACCATTCACCTACAATAAAACCGGAAAAACCAACACTCATCAAGGTACTTACCAGAGAGACAATGCAGGACATTCCAAATGAGAGGAAGAAGGGGACAAGAATATGCATCATTCTTGGATGAAGTTTATATCGGTCAAATCTATTTTTTGGATGAAGTTTATATCGGTCAAATCTATTTTGGCTCATGAGACTCCTTTCTAACTTATTTTCAACAATCCATTTCCATTGATTGTTGTGTTTATCTGATACACTAAAGAGATCATCTTGTGGATAACTCTGTGGGCAACCCCGGTATAGGATTGAGTATAACCTGTAGGGTAGCGAATCATTCAAGAAAAAACAATATACAGATAGGTATATTGTTTTGTGAAGATTGATCTGTACGCTTGTCCTGAACGCATGATAAGTGCGCTTAAGAAGGGGCGGTTATCGGTCACTACTTTAAGTAGAAGGGGATCTAGAGGTCGATCTATTAGCGGCCGATCCATTAGAGACTGATCTATTAGAGGTTGATCTATTAGAGGCAGATCTACTATTTAAGATTAATCGAAGGTGATAAATAATTATTAGTTAGGGGGAAATAGAATGAATACGAGGCATCTAGAGGTCTTCTATGCCATTATGGTCTGCGGCTCGATTTCACGGGCAGCAGATATGTTGCATATCTCACAACCTGCAGTGAGTAAAACCTTAAAACATGCAGAGATGCGTTTAGGTTATCTCCTTTTTGAGCGAACACGTGGTAAATTGATTCCGACAAAAGAGGCCCGTATTCTCTACGATAAAGCGCAGATGATCTATCAAGAGTTGAGTGACTTTCAGTTAATGGCGGAAAATTTAGCGGAAAAACCACGGGGGAATATCTCCATTGGCTGTCTGCCAAGTTTAGGTTTAAGTCTTATTCCTGAGGTGACGAAGCTCTTTTTAGAGCGTTATCCCCAGTCGCGAGTTGAGGTCTCAACTTATCATACGGATGAGTTAATCCATCTCCTTAATCGTTATCAGCTCGATTTTGCAATCTCTTTTCGGCCGATTAAGGAGCAGGGTATTAGTTCTATTACATTAGCGAAAATACCGGTTGTCTATCTTGATGCAGAGCCTTTAGAGCAAGGTGTCATGAGTCTTGAAGCGATCGATGATGATCGTTGGATCAATCCTGGTGCCGATTCATTATCAACCATGATTCATCAATATCGTACCTTTAAACCGACGCAACTTAATGTACATACCTACTATATGGCGGCTGAATTTGTGAAGCGAAGAGTCGGGTGTACGATCAGCGATCTCTTCTCTGCGGCAGAAGTTTTGCCCTTTTCCATGATCTATCCTCTTAAAGAACCGATGATGTTAGACCTCTGTATGCTCTATCAATCGGATCGGCCTTTACGAAAAATATCGCAAGATTATCAGAAGCTTATTCAGAAATTTCTCAATAGAAGACTTAAAGAGTATAACCAAAAGTTATATCTTCCGCGATAATGTCATTTGAGACTTTCTGCTAAAGGGTATTAAATAGCCCTTACCGATCTTAGTAATATTTATAAAAATAAAAAATAGCTCATTATTAAAGAAGGCAAAATATATCACTAGTAGGTGGAGGAGGAACTGCCTATCACAGCAGAAGGGAAGATAAATCGTTAAGATAAACGGTATCCACTTCACGCTCATAATGCTGATGATAAGAGTTAGAGAGATTGAATCTCCTAATTGTGGCAAACTAAGATATCGGGGCTCTAAAAAGAGGTAGGAGCGTTATCTCGAGCTGATAGATGGGGAATTATTCCCCATGATTAACAGTTATAGTTATCGTGATCTTAAGAGGATCTCAACTAGCTAGAAGGTGATCAATGGATGCCTATTTGGCGCTGTTAATCGAACAAGAAGAGACTGGATCCGCAAGGTGACAGTCTTTTTTTATACTCGTTTATATTCATTTATATTCGCTTTTTTTATCCCTTTTTCAGGAGAAAAAACTGATAAAGATCGTGATATCAAAGATGTGCATAAGATGCATTCATGCTATGATATGCACCATTATGTTTCCTTTTTGTTGATTCTTATTTGATTCATTCATTTAAAACTAGGTTTAGCGCGGATATTAAAACGTATGCAAAAAATTACAACGACTATCGCGATTATTATTGCTGTAATCCTGCTCTTAGTGGCAGCCCTTTTCTATATCTCTCACCATAAACCTGAGCTTGTGATTCAAGGGGAAGTCGCTGCAAATCGAGTCGATATTTCGGTTCGAGTGCAAGGACGTGCTGTTGAATTGACGGCAGATATTGGCGATAAGGTTAAAAAAGGGGATCTACTATTAAGACTTGAGAGTCCAGCGCTTGAGACGCAGTTAGCAACATCAGAAGCGCAATATCGCGTCGCTCAAGCGAATAGAGATGTTGTCTATAGTACTCGTCCTGAGACCATTGAAGCGATGCGAGCACAATATGAGAAAGCAGAGGCTGATCTGCTCTTAGCAAAGAGTAATCTCGATAGAATGGAGGGTGCCGCACCGCGTGGGGGTGTCTCACAACAGAATCTTGATGTAGCGCGAAATGCCTTCTCATCAGCGATGGAAGCAGCTGCAGCAGCTAAAGCAAATTATGAGCTTGCAGTGAGTGGTAGTAGCCCGCAACAGAAATCTCTTGCAGATGCACAAGTAGAGCAGGCAAGAGCGGCGCTCTCTCAAGTGCAATCAGATTATGATGCCTTAACAGTCTATGCGCCATCAGATGGTCAGGTAACTGTTCGTGTTGCAGAAGTGGGGCAACTCTACAATCCCGGAACCCCTCTCTACTCTTTAATTAATATGGATAATTTATGGTTAACATTTAATATCCGCGAAGATTACCTCAACTATGCCGCTGTGGGGGATCATTTTACCGTCTATGTTCCTGCGCTTAAGAAAGATATTGATGTCTATATCCAAGCAATCAATCCATTGGGGCAATTTGCCAACTGGCAAGCGACCAAAGCAACAGGTGATTTTGATCTTCGCACCTTTGAAGTAAAAGCAAAGCCGGTAAAAGCTGAAGAGGGTTTATTACCTGGTATGAGTGTTATTGCCGACTGGAAGTCTCGCCATACGGCAGATTAATCGCCATTCATTGCAGCGTATTTAAAAGACGTATTTAAAGGACTTTGATGGAAAAGAGAGTTACTGAAGCGGTTGTTAAAGAGCACTATTTCTCAATTCTCTATCGGGAGATGCGTCTGATCTTTCGAGAGAAGAGTCTCTTTTTTGCCCTCTTTATCTATCCATTATTGGTGGTGATCTTCTATACGGGATTACTCTCTGAAGGCGTTATTCAGAAGATGCCGGTATCGGTGGTCGATATGGATCGGACCGTGACATCACGCTCCTTGATTCAGGATATCGCCGCCTCACCACAAGTATTGGTTGCAGCGAGGGATAGCTCTCTTCATGATGCGAAGCAGAAGCTTCTTAATCGTGAGGTTTATGGAATTGTCTTTATTCCAACCGATTTTGAGAAGTTGTTATTAGCGAATGAATCGCCTGAAGTAACAACATTCTATAACAATCAATATATGTCGATAGGCTCGGCGTTACAGAGTGGTTTCTCTTCTGCTTTGACTTCGATCATCACCAACTATCAAGCTGAAACAATGATGGATCAGGGGATTGCTCGGCCAATTGCGGCTGAACAGCTCTCTCCCATTGAGTTAGAGATTCATCCGGTCTTTAACCCAACGCTCAACTATAACTATACATTAACCAATGGTGTCGTTCCCACATTGCTACAGATCTTAATTATGGTAACGATGGTCTTTACCATTGTTCGGGATAAGTATAAGTTAGGCGGTATTGCCGTCCCCTTAGCGATGGCTAATGGCAGTTACTTCCGTTATCTCTTTAATAAAATTATCCCCTATCTTCTCTGGTTCTTAGCGGTTCATATCGTTTTAGATGCGGTCTTAGTACTCTTTTTTGATATGCCGATACGGGGATCCCTCTTTATACTCTATTTAGGAACGGCTCTCTTTATTGTAGCGGCCCAACTTTGGGCGGCTGTTTTTGCCCTCTGGTTACCGGAAAAGGTGATCAATTATGGAGCGGCAAGTAGCTTCTCATCCCCTGCCTTTGGTTTTATTGGACTCTTCTTTCCCCGGATCGCTATGAGTTGGTATGCTATCGCTTGGGGCGCAGTTTTACCCATTACCTGGTATGTGGAGATCCGTCTAGATCAGACGATTAGAGGGCATGAATTTCCCTATAATCTCTCACCACTTCTCTCGCTGTTGTTGATCGCTCTTATCACCTATATCGTTGTGATTATTCGACTCCATCTCTATAAAAAGGGGGCAAAACGTGTTTAAGACTATTTTGCAGATCTTTCTGAAGGAGTTTAATCGTATCTTCACGGTCGAGGCGATTATCAGTATTCTTGTTTCGGGATCGATTCTCTACTTCTTCTACTATCCTATTCCTTACGATAATGAGGAGGTGCGAAATGCTCCGGCGGTGGTGGTTGATCTTGATAACTCAACATTAAGCCGTGATATCTTACGAAAATTGAATGCAACAGATCGAATCGATATTGTCAGTCACGTTCATACTATGGATGAGGCGGAACATATGATGCGTAATCGTGAAGTCTATGGGATCTTCTATATTGCCCCAGGGTTTGAACAAAATATCTTAAGTGGGCGAAGCGGTGGGTTCTCATTTTATGGCGATGCTAGCTACGTCATTATCTATAGTCGTATGATGACGGCGGTCCAAAGTGTGGTGAAGACAATGAGCCGAAGTATCGGGGCTGTTAAGCAGATACAGATGGGAGTGGATCCCGCTGTTGCCTTTGGTAATAGTACCCCGATTACTCCGGTTGTTATTCCGCTCTATAATCCACAAAATGGCTATGCAACCTATGTCATTCCTCCGGTTTATGTCTTAATTGTCTTCCAGTGTCTCTTCTTGGCATTGGTGATTTCGCTTATTTTAGGGCGTAACTCAGATTTTGATAAAGGTTTGGTAGCTGATCCTAAAGCGTCCCCATTTGTTGTTGCTTTTATGACATTAGCCGGTAAATGGCTTGCTTATTTCATGGTGAGTATTGTGATCTTCATCTGTTATATGGGGATAACACCGATCTTTTATGAGTTACCATTTCATGGTTCATTGCCGCGATTGATGCTCTTTGGGTTACTCTTTTTATCCGCAACGATCTTTATGAGTACCTTTATTGGCCTCTTCTTTAGAAAGTTTGATTCAGTCTTCTTAATTATTCTTCCCTCAAGTATGTTGATCTTCTTCCTTTCAGGGATGAGTTGGCCCACAGAGATGATTCCTTGGGCCTTACGAATTTTCACCTATCTAATGCCGATTTTTCCAGCAATTACTAGCATGATCACGATGAATCAGATGGGGGGCGGTTTTAGTAATATGATCCCTGAGTTGATACTTTTAGTTGTGCAGTTAGGCGTCTACGGTCTTTTGGCGCTCTGGATGATGACCCGTTACTATCGTGGTCTACAGAAGCGAGCTTTATTGGTAGAGGCGCAGACTGAAGTGGCACAAAAGAGAGAAGAGGATGATGCATTGGATGCATCGGCTCCCTCTATAGAGAAGCCATAATGAGAAGTCATAATGTGTAGAGTGGGCACTCAATGAGATGACGATAGTAAAAAAGCTGAAGATTAAACTTCAGCTTTTTTGTGGTTGTTTGATTGATACTATTGCTTTACTATTTCGACTTTTCCTCTTCTATTTTCTTATTCTCAATTTGACGCTGTTTGGTAAAACCAGAACTTTCCAACATATCGCCTGTCGCGGAGTAGCTGATCGCCATTGTGGGATCCCCTTCGAAAGCAGTACCTGGTAAATTTGCTAACTCTACGAGATCCGCAACTTTGAGATCAACGGCGATCTTTTCATTAGCGCTCTTCTCCCCATAAATCATCTCATAGGTAATCCCTTTAACATCACTATAATCGACATATCCTGTCAACTCATCTAGGATCGCCTTTGCCTCTGCAGCATTTTTTGCCTCAATCAGATCATAATCAATAATGCTCTCTGTACTCTGTTCAACGAGCTGATCATTTTCCCCTACTAAGGTCATTTTGATGGAGATCCCTGGCTGATTTAACTCATAAACCGAAACCTCTTGTTCGATAGGTGTTGCCTCTTTCTCGCTACAGGCAGCTATAGTTGCAGCAAGGAGCAGTGCAGCGCCTATTTTTAATAATCTTTTCATAATTTCATTATCCTAGTTTTAATTGTCGTAGTTTTTTAACGGACTTCCTTTAACTTTCACTCTTTTCCATTCTATAGAACAAAAGTGGGGGATGCTATGTTTCAGTAGAAAAAGTAGGGAATGGGTGGAAAGAATCCTTTTTTTACTCTCTTTCCGTTAAAATAGGGAAGAGCATGGACTAAGTGATTAATTCTCTAGAGACAATTCGCGGCTCAGCAGTCGAGGTAAAAACCGCATTAAGGTAAGGAGTATTGTGTGACAAAAGAACGGATGATTCCTTGGTATCAGGCACCCAAGATCATATGGAGCACTGAGCAATATCAGGCGGAAGGAATTGAGCCTCCTCCATATGATTTTATTATTATCGGCGGTGGTATTGCGGGAGCTTCGAGCGCTTATGAGTTGGCAAATGCAGGGTTTAGAACCTTATTATTAGAGGCTGAAGCAGAGGTTGCTTCTCGCGGATCGGGAAATCTACAAGGAATGCTCTACTTAAAGCTCTCTCCCCATACCGAAGTGCAAAATGAGCTTCTGATTTCTGGCTTACACTATGTTCGTCAGTTATTGCAGAAGTTAACAGCAGATTCTCTACTAAAGAAAGGAGAAGATTGGGATGATTGTGGTCTTCTTCAGTTAACTCGCTCTGAGAAAGAGGGAGAAAAACAGCAACAATTAGCGGAGCTTTATCCTCCATCACTACTCAAGTGGGTCGATCAAGCAGAGGCGATTCAATTAGCCGGTGTACCACTGACTGCCGGAGGGCTCTATTTCCCTACATCAGGCTGGATCTCTCCGCCGGCATTTGTAGAGGCACTCTTAAAAAGTGTTGATACGGAGCGATTATGTGGCAAGGTTGTAACGAGTATTAATCGTCTTCAAAGAGAGGAGATCTCTGCGAGAAATTCAAGTGTTGCCGGAGCTGATGATAGTGGGCATCTGGCGACATTGGATGCTTTGGATGAAGCCTGCCCTCTTTGGGAGGTGCGCTGTGAAGATGGTTCTACTTTTCGCAGTAAAGGGGTGATTTTAGCGATGGCAGAAGGGGTTGCGACGTTGGAGCCCTGTCGTCATCTTCCCTTTACTGTTGTACGCGGGCAGACGACCACGATCAATCGAGATAATCCACTGAAGATGGTGATAAGTGGTGAAGGCTATATTGCGCCGGCAAAGGGAGTTGGTTTGAAAAGGAGTACCTTTGGCGCAACTTTTCGCCGGCATGAGGCTGGTGGATATTTAACAGATGAAGAGCATCGAGAAAATATCGCGATGTTAGAGAAGAGCTCTCCAGAACTTGCAACAGATTTAGGGCTTAGCTCAAAGATGGATGATACGGCACTTCAGCAACTGGCGCTTGAAGGCCGGGCGGCTACTCGAGCAAGTGCTATGGGGTCGATGCCGATCGTGGGGCCCATCGCAAATCGAGAACGTTTTATGGCCGATTTTGCCGCCATACGTGCAGATGCTAAAGCAATTCCTAAGATTCCAATTCCCTGGGAAAGAGGGCTCTATTTAACAACGGCACACGGGTCACGTGGGATGATCTCTGCGCCCATTAGTGCTGTGCTCTTACGGGATTATATTATTGGAGAGTTTTGTATAGAGCCTAGTATGGAGTCTCGTATGGAATTATTACCTAAGTCAGAAAGCTGTTCTTATGTGCAATTGTCTCAAGCGCTACGAGAGGCGCTTCATCCTAATCGTTTCTACTACCATGCATTACGTTTTAATCAATCTCTTGATTGAGCTTTTGAGGCGTATAGATCTGAAATAGAGTCTCTAGCTCTTCTTGATAATTGAGAGGGAGATATCGATCTGCGCCAAGATAGATTCTCTGCATCTCTTCGGGAAAACGATATTGATAGAAGCAGTTTTGGATCTGCTCTTTAAGTGCCGGCGCGAGATTGTGTGCGTAAGTATAGGCGGCAAAAGGTGCTGAACCTTTACGATAGATAATTCTAAAATCATCATAACTGGCAAGGTCGAGGAGTACTAAACGATCGAGAACCTCTTGAGCGATGAGGGCAGCATCATAATCGCCCGATTTAACCCCAAAAATAGATTGTCGATGTTTGCCTGAAAAGAAGATCTCATAATCCTCCCCAGGAGTAATGCCCTCTGCCGGGAAGAGGGAGAGCGCAGCTAGATGCCCCGCACTTGAAGCAAAATTGACATGGGCAACGCGAGTGCCTTTCAGATCTTTGAGGTTATAAAGGGGACTATCTTGCCGGACGATTACAATCATATCGGTTGTTAATAATCCATCTTCATTACCCTTGCCGGCAAAAGGGATCGCTCCTGCTCGATTAACAGCATGAATGAGCGCTCCTGCTGAGAAGCTTGCAATATGAATGGAACCATTACGCATCGCTTCTACCTCTGCATAGCTACTTTGCATGGGGTAGAAGATAACAGGTCGCTGTAGACAGCTTTGAAGATAGTTAAAGAAGGGGTTGAGCTGGTGCGCGTATGCATGTTCATCTCCATTAGGAACAATAGAGATCACTAATGTTGCTGGATCGACTTGTAGATGGGGTAGTAACGGGGGATCTGCAAGAAGATCGCCATCAATATCATAATATTTGGGATCTAAAATATCCTGCAACTTACCCTCATTAATAGGGGAGTCCGCAGCTATTAGCGATGGGAGCGTCAAAAATAGTAGTAGGAGTGTGCTGAAGAGTCTTCTTATAGCTCTTTGATAATTATGGATAATCGACTTCATACTAATATCTTACTATTCCCTAATGAGTGACTCTATTTCAAATATTCTTTAATAAATCGTTGTGATCCCTCAATCGCTCTACTTTTTTATACCCTATTTTATAGGTGATAAATTTTATTGATCATAGATCATAGATCATAGATCATAGGTCTATGATCATAAATCACAATTTTTAATGAGTATGACTTAAATTGCTTACAATAAATAGAGCTTAAGCACGACTCATGCGCGATTCAAGCGCGACTAAACAGGATTCAAAGCTGATTATAATTTACGCAGATTTTATCTCTTTAGTATCGCATCTTTTTTTCAGTAAGGGATAACGTTTACAATAAATTTACTTTGTGATCGATCTCACCCTCTATTTTATTAATAGTGATGGGATAAACGTAGCTATTTTATTGAAAATCGGGGGGTAATGATCAGATATTTTTAATTAAATTAATCGGGTTAAGTATGAGTATCTAGCATTCATCATGAAGATGGAAAATCGCAGCTATTGTCTGTATCTATTAAAAATGCATCTTAATAGCTACGATCTGATCCCTATTGAGCGTTATTAACGGCTCATACGATAGCGGATAAATTCCTCTTGATCATCGATCCTTTGTAAAAAGGGGTTACTTTGGATCTGATCCTTTAATGTCGCTGTTGCTGAAGGACCATAAGCATGGCCTGTGTGAATCTCCACATGATGGGGAACTTCCTCAACTAGGCGATTGAGAGAGTGGAAGAGTGCTTCCGGATCGGATCCTGTCAGATCAGCTCGACCGGCACCATCGACAAAGAGGGTGTCGCCGGTAATAATATCATCAGAGAAGAGATAGCAGATCGATCCAGGGCTATGACCAGGGGTATGAATAATTCTAACCTCTTCGCCGGCAAAGGAGAGAGTATCATTATCTGCTAAGGGAATCACATCATCGGGTAATTCACGAAAAGCAGGGGGGAGATCCCCTTTAGGATAGGAGTTGATAAAATCGATCTCAACTTCAGAAGCATAGACCGGCATTGGGTAGAAATCTCGAAGCATCTGTACCGCGCTGACATGATCATGATGTCCATGAGTTAACCAGATAGCAACAGGCTTTACGCCAAGGCGCTCGATCTCATCTGTAAAGTACTCCTCATCCCAAGCAGGATCGATAATGATCGCTTCATGTGTCTCAAGATCTTCAATAATATGCATAAAGTTTTCATAACGCTCATAAACTTTTGAATGAATTTTGTAACGCTTACTCATCTGCTACTCCTAAATTTTATCGTTGTTTTATAGCTGTAACTTCTGTGATTATTCCTCCATTATGGTCCCTTTGGGAGATAAATGCACACTTATTTGCCAAGATTCAAGCGTATGGCTGAAAGGATCGAAAGTTAAGCTTTTAGGTTGCTTTTATGATTACTCTCTATCATTACTCTTAAGTTATGCAGCCTCTTAAAAAGTTTATTGGTAAGGGTTGAGATATAAAACTTAAAGCTCAGATCTACAGCGAAAGATCCATATTATAGAGATCCATATTATCGGTAATAACCGAATCGACCCCCATTTTCAGTAATTTATTGATCTGTAAACATTCATTTGCAGTGTAGACCATAATAAAACCTCCCATCTGATGCACTTTTTCAATAATTTCGGAGGAGACAATCTGGTAGTTTAGAATAATTCCAGAACAGGATAATTGAGAGATCTGCTCAAAAATAGTCGCCTCCCCCTGAGACCAATCATTCACAAGTAAGGCTCTTGGAATTTCTGGTGCAATCTCTTTGGCCCCTTGTAGTGCCTCTGGCGCAAAAGAGGAGAGAAGAAAAGGAGGCTGCGGTAAATCAAGTATCTGTGATCGATATTCGATGATCTTTTTCTGGAGAAAACTTGCCGTTGCAACACCTGTTTTATAAGCTTCTCCAGGATTGGGTTTGATCTCTACATCAAGGAGATAGTGGTTATTAAGGATAAAATTGATCAGGCTTTCAAAGCGGGCGAGTGGTTCTCCGCTATATTGAGCAGAGTGCCAGCTTCCGGCATCTAGACGAGAGAGCGCATCCCAAGAATACTCATAAGCACTCCCTTTACCATTGGTGGTTCGCATTAAGGTCGTATCATGGAGCAGAAAGAGCTCTTGATCTTGTGAGAGCTTCACATCACATTCAAACATGGTAAAACCTTGCTGACTACCATAGCGGAATGCAGTTAATGTATTTTCGGGAGCCTCCTTACCGGCACCTCGATGGGCAATCAGGGTGGGATAAGGGGAGGCGTTAGGATTAGTAAGCGTATGGGGAGTGGTCTCTTTTTCAACTCTTATCATAATGATCCTTAAAGTTTGGAGATGGAGTGATCTATTTCGATCCGTTGAGTAGTTATTGGATCAAACCAGAAGAGATGTTGCTCTGGAAATTGTAAGAAAAGTTTTTCTCGAGAACGATATTGAGCGACTTTTTGAGCAGTATGGGGAATCTTGAGAGTAATCATCTCTCCGGCAAGATCACAATAGAGCAAGACCTCAGAGCCGAGATTCTCAGTGAGTGTTAGGTTTGCTTCAATGGGGAGGGAAGCGCTCTCTAAAGTGGAGTCTGTTGTCGGCATTTGAGTCGAATCTGAAACTGAGTTTGTAGCCGATTTTAGAGAGGACTCTAACGCCTTTGAAACTAAATGAATCTGCTCAGGGCGAATGCCTAAGATCCACTCTTTCTGCGCTTTTTTAAGTAGCTTTTGTGGAGCCCGAACACCATTGAGTCTCTCTTTTTTAAAATAGACTTCCTCTCTATCGATCGTAACAGGAAGAAGATTCATCGCCGGTGATCCCATAAAATGTGCAACAAAGGTGGAAGCGGGCTGATGAAAGATCTCCTCAGGTGTACCAAATTGCTCAATATTGCCATTATTTAAGATAATCATTCGGTCAGCAAGTGTCATTGCTTCTGTCTGATCGTGAGTGACATAGAGGGAGGTAATACCAATCTCATTATGGCGACGACGGATCTCTAAACGAGTAGAGGTTCGGAGTTTAGCATCTAGATTGGAGAGGGGCTCATCAAAGAGAAAGAGTTTTGGTTGCCGGACAATAGCACGTCCCATGGCAACTCTTTGCCGCTGCCCGCCGGAAAGGGCATTCGGTTTTTTATCAAGATGCATCTCAATATCAAGCATTCTTGCGGTCTCTTGAATACGTCGCTCAATCTCTGCTTTAGGCATTTTTGCTAATTTAACGCCATAAGCCATATTTTCTCTGACACTCATATGAGGATAGAGCGCATAATTTTGAAAGACCATCGCAATATCCCGCTGGGAAGGTTCTAAATGGGTAACATCCTGATCACCTATTATAATTGTACCGCTTGAAGCCGCCTCTAAACCTGCGATAACACGGAGTAGCGTCGATTTTCCACAGCCTGAGGGGCCAACAACGACAATAAATTCTCCGTCAGTAATATCGATATCGATCCCTTTTAAGATGGGAGGACCTGGATTTCGTTTAGAACCATAATGTTTAGTAATTCCTTTCAATGTTACGCTTGCCACTTTAATAGATCCTTTCTATTGATTTGATAATTTTCTTTGTCGATTATCTATTTCTATCTTCTGTTTCTTCTCAGCTTCCCGTTAGCTTTCCCTCAGCTTTTTATTATCGTTTTATGACCGTTTTATGACCGTTTTATCACTGTTTTTCGGCGCTCTTACCAACTAGCTGCTAAGATCAGTTACTTTTCGCTATCGATTAATCCCTTCACAAGCCATCTTTGCATAATGAGGATAACTGCCATCGGCGGGATTAACATTAAAATGGTAGTTGCCATCACAATATTCCAATCGACCAGAGCATCTCCGGATCCCATCATCTGCCGTAATCCTACCGAGATCGGGAACATCTCTTCACGAGTTGTCATTAAGAGTGGCCAGAGATACTGATTCCAGCCGTAGATAAATTGAATGACAAAGAGCGCTGCAATTGTCGGTGTAGAGAGGGGAAGAAGAATATCTTTAAAGAAGCGCATCGCACTAGCGCCATCGATCCTTGCTGCCTCTAATAACTCATCGGGGACGGTGCTATAAAATTGCCGAAAGAGGAAAGTTGCTGTTGCCGAGGCAATGAGGGGGATCGTTAAGCCGGCATAGCTATTGAGCATATGTAGATTCGCTACCACATCAAAGGTAGGAATAATACGAACCTCTACGGGGAGCATCAAGGTAATAAAGATAATCCAGAAGAGGATGATTCTGCCGGGAAAGCGGAAATAGACAATTGCAAATGCCGATGTGATTGAGATTGCGATTTTGCCTATGGCGATGATTAAGGTCATCACCAGAGAGATCCAGAGCATTTTCCCTGCGGAGAGTGAACTACGTTTTCCATCACCTAATAGCGCTACTTTATAGTTCTCCCAAAAGTGATCTCCAGGAAGGAGTGAGAGAGGGACATTGACGACCTCTTCTGCACTCTGCGTTGAAGCAATAATAGCAATATAGATAGGGAAGCAGACCATTAGAAGCGCAATGATAATGGTAAGGTGCGCTAATATTTTGAGTCCTTTACGATTTTCAATCATTCTTAAGCTCCTCTCTTATCGATATAGCGAAATTGAACGACCGTTAGGAGAAGTACAAATCCCATCAATACGATCGATTGTGCTGCGGAACTGCCATAATTCATGCTCTTAAAGCCATCGAAGTAGATACGATAGACCAGAGTGGATGTAGCATTGCCAGGGCCTCCTTCTGTTAAAGCGTCGATAATGGCGAAGGTATCGAAGAAGACATAGACAATATTGATAACGCAGAGAAAGAAGGTTGTCGGCCATAAGAGGGGGAATTCAATAGTGAAAAATCGACGCCAAGGGCCGGCACCATCGATTGCTGCCGCTTCAGAGAGGGATTTAGGGATCGCTTGTAGTCCGGCATAGAAGAAGAGAAAGTTATAGGAGATCTGCTTCCAGATAGAAGCCATAATCACAAGCCACATCGCTTGATTGGCATTGAGCTGATGGTTCCATGTGATCCCTATTTTGCTCAGTAGATAGGTGATGAGCCCAAATCCTGGGGCAAACATGAAGGTCCAGAGAACCCCCACCACTATGGGGGAAACCGCATAGGGAAGAATCAGCGCCGTCCGGTAGAGATGGACTCCTTTTGTAACTTTCTGCATAAAGAAAGCGAGTAGAAGCGCAATGGTTAAGCCTAAAAATGTAACCCAAAAAGAGAAGTAGAGTGTGGTGTAGATCGCTTCTCGATAGATGGGGTTTTGAAAGAGGGTGATAAAATTTTCAAAGCCGACCCACTCTCGACTCAAACCGAAGATATCTTCTAGCTGAAAGCTCTGAATCATCGCCTGTACAGCGGGCCAGTAGAAGAAGAGAGCAATCACCAATAGCTGTGGAATAATGAGAATCCAGGGGAGCCAACGATGCTCTTTAAAGTATAGTTTCATAATTTTCCAACTTCATTATTGAGGAAATAGAGAAGAGCGGTTAACGCCATTATTTTGGGCGATAAAAAACGAAGCGATCTTAGTAATCGCCCCGTTTAGAATGATGAAGATTATCGATTATTGACGCGTTCAAAGCGACGGAGTAACTCATTGCCTCGTTTAACAATATTGTTGAGAGCATCCTCTGGACTCTTTTTCCCTGTCCAGATCTGCTCTGTCTCTTCATCGACAATCGCACGGATCTGAAGCATATTGCCTAAACGGATACCGCGTGTATTGTCAGTAGCTTTCCGTATCATCTGTTCTACAGGCACATTGGCACCCGGATTTTCTTCATAGAAGCCGCTTGCTTCTGTAATTTCAAAAGCAGCTTTTGTGACGGGGAGATAGCCGGTACGCATATGGCTTGCGGCTTGAATCTCAGGTTGAGAGATATAATCAAAAAATTGAGCAACGCCTCGATAATGATCTGCTGGCTTGCCATTCATCACCCAGAGACTTGCTCCACCAATAACGGTATTTTGGGGAGTACCTTCAACATCGGCATAGTAGGGGAGGGTCGATTCACCAAATTCAAATTTCGCATCTCGTTTCAAACCGGCATAACTTGCGGAAGAGCCAAAGGTGATTGCACACTCTCCTGACCTAAAGGCAGGGCCTGCTTCACTTGCGCGTCCTTTATAGTGAAATAATCCCTCTTTTGCCATCTCATCGAGATTGTTGAAGTGACGTAATTGGAGTGGCTTATTGATCAGTAGCTCTGTATCTAAGCCATCAAAACCATTATTTTCAGAGGCGTAAGGGGCATTATGCCATGCCGAGAAACTTTCAAGCTGTGTCCATCCCATCCATTCAGTTGTCATAGGGCAGGAGACCCCAGCGGATTTTAATGTTTCAGTGGCTTTACGCACTTCAGCCCAGGTTTTAGGAGGGTTGTCTGCATCTAATCCTGCTTTTTTAAACGCATCCTTATTGTAGTACATTACTGTTGTTGAGCTATTGAAGGGAAGTGATAACAGCTCTCCATTCGGTGCCGTATAGTAACTTGCTACCGCGGGAATATAGCTATTGAGATCGAAGGGAATCCCATTTTCTTGCATAATCTCTGTCACTGATTTTGTAACACCATCGGCATAGATCATCGAGGCGGTTCCAACTTCATAAACCTGAAGAATATCGGGAGCCTCTCCAGCCCTAACAGCAGCGACTCCGGCTGTCATCGATTGTTCATATCCCCCTTTATAGGTTGGAATGACTCTAAATTCAGTTTGGGATTCGTTAAAACCTTCAGCTAAATCATTAACCCAATCGGTGAGTGCGCCATCCATTGAATGCCACCACTCAATCTCTGTCTGTGCTACTGCACTTTGTGCAAAGAGCGTAACACTTAGTAGTGAGAGTGCGGTGATTTTTTTAACCTTCAGTTGCATAATGTCTCCTCAAAAGTATCGATGATGTGGTTAAGAATACTTTTGAAGTATAAAAACTCTTTATGACAATCGTTTAACAACGATAGAATTGGTATAAAAAAGACCTTAAGTTCATCAGAACACCCGATAAGGTGGCTCGATCGCTTAAGGTCTTAATAGTATTGATATTTTGATTATTAATGTTTCGGTTCTTAATATTTATTGAGAAGATTCTCTATGAGAAACTTTCCATTAATGGCTCGAAGATTTTTGGTCCGAGTTGTTCGGCATGGAATCTTTCATCGATTTTTGCATTGAGTTCTCCCCTTGCTCCATCTTCTTACCATGACTCATTCCCCCTTTTTGCATCTGCTCTAATACTTCTGCGGCACTCATCTCACCTTCTCGCACTTTGTGGGTCTGCTCACTCACCATCGCGGCGCGTTTAGTTACCTTCTCTTGCGGTGCAATCCAGCCGAGATAGTAGATCGCCATTGCTAAAACGAGTATGCCGGCAAGGATACGAATTCCTTTTTTGGCAAAAAAGTGGCCGATATAATTACCAAAGATAGCTAAGCCCAACATAATAGGGAGTGTTCCGAGCCCAAAAGCAAACATAATGCCGGCAGATTTTGCGACTGAGCCGGCACCCATTGCCACTGCGAGAGGACCATAGACCGCGCCACAGGGGAGAAGCCCCCAGATCATCCCCACTAGATAGGTTCCTTTTGCTGTTCGAATCGGGAAGAAGCGTTGTGAGAAGCGTTGAATCGGTTTCCAGATATGTTGGAAGGGGCGCTCAATAAATCCTAAAAATTGGGGAAGCCCAAAGAGTTGGAGCGCAATAAGGATCATAATAATCCCGGCGATATAACGAATCACATATTGAATTGAGGTGATATCGGAGACCGAGGCGGCAATCAATCCCCCTAATACACCTAAGAGGGTATAGGTAGAGATACGGCCAAGGTTATAGAGAATGGCTGCCGGAATACGTTTATAGGAGTTGTTCATTCCCAAGATACCAATTACCGGACCACACATCCCCACACAGTGGGTCTGTGCCGCAAAACCGATAAAGAAGGCGCCGGAGAGCATCGCAATAAATTCAGTCATAATTAAGAGATTACCTCATAGTTAAGGATGGGGTGGATAGTTCATCTAAATAGTTAATCTAATCATTCCATCTAGTCAGTCAATTCAGTCAGTCAATCTAAGCAGGCCGCTTAAAGAGATTCGCTAAAGAGATTACTCAAGTAGTGAATCTCAATAGAAGATCTATATAAGAGGATCTATAAAGATGATCTATATAAGAGGAACTCTATCAAAGTCTGTCGAGAGTATCGCTGTAGAGACCCGTTAGTCGATCTTACTGATAAGATTTAATGAGTATAAGGTGAATAAGTACTTCTTATAGTGATCTAAGTCTTAATCATTGCCTTCAATAGACAACTTGACTAGACAACTTTAGTTAAAAGAGTTATTCGCACCTTTAGATGCTCTTTGGGGATTCTACATAGCACCTCTCAAGGGCGTTCCTAGATAGATAGTCTAAATAGATAATGTAAATCGATAGAATGAAATAACCTCTTATTGTAATCTTTTATAGAAATAAAAGAAGCGAGGAATCCTCGCTTTCTCTCTTAATTTTGTTTTAAATCACGCTTTGCTTTCTAAAATGCCGTTAAGGAATCAGAACTGCTGAGCCGATAATCTCTCGATTCTCTAATGCTTGATGGGCACGACCGACCTCCGATAATGGGAACTTTTGTTGTAAAGAGAGCTTAATCTTTCCACTGCTGAGTGCAAGAAACCAACGATCCATCACCGTTCGATAGCGCTCTTTTGTTGAGGTATAGGCATTGAGGTTAGGGCGCGTTAGAAAGAGGCTCCCTTTCTCTAAAAGCAGGAGTGGAGAGATCGCCGGTGGCGCACCTGATGCATTACCAAAAGAGACCATCATGCCTAAAGGTTTTAAGGTATCGAGCGAGGGAATAAAGGTCTCTTTCCCAACGCCATCATAGACAACGTCAACCCCTTCAGGGATAAATTGACGCACCTTTTCTACAAAATTCTCTGTACGATAATTGATGACAAGATCCGCTCCTAAAGCGCGAACCACGTCTGCTTTCTCCTCAGTACTCACTGTTGTGATCACGGTAGCACCGATCGCTTTTGCCCACTGAATCAGAATCTGGCCAACACCGCCGGCGCCGGCATGGATTAAAGTGGTATGTTCCGGCTTGAGTTGAAAGAGATCGAAGAGCAGATAGCTTGCTGTACCCCCTCTAATAAGGGAGGAAGCGGCCTCTTCATAAGAGATACTACTAGGAATTTTAATGAGGCGATCGGTAGCAATATTGCGTTCTGAGGCATAAGCACCTAAAACACTCGCATAGCAGACACGATCTCCAATATTAAATTGGGTGACATTTTTCCCGACCGCAGTAATAATGCCGGCACCCTCCTGCCCAATGACGGTGGGCGTCTCTAAAGCATAGAGTCCATCGCGATGGTAGGTATCGATAAAGTTGAGCCCAATCGCTTTCTGCTCAATACGTACCTCCCCCTCTTTTGGCGCTGGAAGGGTGATTTCAACCTTCTCAAAATTAGAGATATCTCCCTGTTCTTTTAAGATAATTTGGTAACTCATTCTTTTCTCCTCTGTTGATGATGGTGGCCAAATATTTTTGGCCGACCTATTTATATGAAGTTTTGTTGCTGATTCTATTGCTGATATTAGTGAATGTATGAATGAATATTGGATACGCTTTACCATATCACGGTGTTAATGGGGATGTCAGGTGTTACTAAGATCAATCGGGATCAGATATTATGATCTCCATAAAGCGTTTATCGGAAGATTCTCTGAAAGTGGCTTGCGCTCTTTTTCCAGGGTGCGTGAAATAATTCTCGCCTGATGAGGATCAATTTAGTGGAATATGGGGTAGAATATCGGGGAAATTATTTGTAAACAGATCGGTGATCGAGCCTTTTTATAGGGTGATTGTGGGATCGATGCGCAGGGAAAGAGAGGGTTCTCTTTCGTGATACTGCTTTGATTGCTATATTGATTCTTATTGAATCCCTTCGCTCGTTCATCTTGTCGTCTTTATATAAGGGTTAAAATTATATGTCAGGACAATTTATCTACACGATGAATCGTGTCAGTAAAATCGTACCGCCTAATCGAGAGATCTTAAAAGATATTTCGATCTCCTTCTTTCCTGGTGCGAAAATTGGGGTTTTAGGATTAAATGGTGCTGGTAAATCAACACTTCTTCGCATTATGGCAGGAGTGGATACCAATATTCAGGGGGAAGCGCGTGTTCAACCTGGAACAAAGATCGGCTATCTCGAGCAGGAGCCAAAGCTCAATGAAGCGCTCGATGTTCGTGGAAATCTTGAGGAAGCTCTCGGCGATATTAAGAATGCACAAGAAGAGCTCGATAAAGTCTATGCCGCTTATGCTGAACCCGATGCAGACTTTGATGCATTAGCTACTAAGCAGGCTGAACTTGAAGCGATTTTAGCGACAACGGATGGCCATAACTTAGAGCGTCAACTTGAGATTGCAGCAGATGCACTGCGCCTGCCACCAATGGATCGTGATGTTGCCACCCTTTCAGGGGGAGAGCGTCGCCGAGTTGCACTCTGTAAATTGCTTCTCTCAAAACCTGATATGTTGCTGCTCGATGAGCCGACAAACCACTTAGATGCAGAATCTGTGGCGTGGCTTGAGCGATTCCTCCACGATTATCCTGGTACTGTTGTTGCGGTAACGCATGACCGTTACTTCTTAGATAATGTTGCGGGCTGGATTTTGGAGTTAGACCGAGGTCACGGAATCCCTTATGAGGGTAACTATTCAAGCTGGCTTGAGCAGAAGAATAAACGCTTAGAGCAGGAAGCAAAACAGGAAGAGTCTCGTGCAAAAGCGATTAAGAAAGAGCTTGAGTGGGTTCGTCAAGGTGTGAAAGGTCGCCAGACAAAATCTAAAGCGCGTCTTGCTCGTTTTGAAGAGTTAGAGAGTCAAGAGTTCCAAGAGCGTAATGAGACGATGGAAATCTATATTCCACCGGGTCCTCGCTTAGGTGATCTTGTGATTGAAGCGCAGGGTGTGGCGAAAGCATTTGGGGATAAACTTCTCTATGAAGATTTAAGCTTTAATCTTCCTCGCGGAGGAATTGTGGGAGTGATCGGACCAAATGGTGCCGGTAAATCAACACTCTTTAAATTGATGACAGGTCAATTAGAAGCAGATGCGGGAACTTTCCGTGTAGGGGAGAGCGTTGAGTTAGCATATGTGGATCAGAGTCGTGATACCTTAGATGGTTCTAAAACAGTCTGGGAAGAGATCTCAGGAGGTTCTGATATTATTCGTGTGGGTAACTATGAGACCCCATCACGTGCTTATTGTGGTCGTTTTAACTTTAAAGGATCGGATCAGCAGAAATTTATCAAGGATCTTTCTGGAGGTGAGCGTAACCGTGTTCACTTGGCAAAAGTGCTTCGCTCTGGCGGTAATGTCATTTTACTTGACGAACCGACGAACGATCTCGACATTGAGACCTTGCGTGCATTGGAAGATGCTATCTTAGCTTTTGCTGGCTGTGTCGTCGTTATCTCCCATGACCGTTGGTTCCTCGATCGAATTGCAACACATATTTTAGCCTTTGAAGGAAATTCTCATGTAGAATGGTTTGAAGGAAACTACGAAGAGTATGAAGCGGATCGTCGCCGTCGCTTAGGGGATGATGCAGACAATCCACAACGTATTAAGTACAAACCGATTTCACGCTAAGGAGTTGAGATTATGGCATTAGAGCAGAAAGAAGTAGAATTAACAGAAGCGGAACTTCCCATCTGTTGTCCCCCTATTGATGTTGATGCATGGGGTTACCACCCGCGCGTCTATCTGGCGCCTAATCATGATGGGAAAGTGCGTTGTCCTTACTGTAGTACAGAGTATATCGTTGAATAAAGATGAAAATTTTAGCAGTTGATGCATCGATGGAAGCGTGTTCGGCAGCGGTCTATGTGAATGGCGAGATTGTCGAACGGCTCTCTGTCGCTCCTCGTAAGCATATCGAGCTTCTCAAGCCGATGACAGAAGAGGTGATAGAGGCGGCCGAGATTGAACTTAATGAGCTTCATGGGTTGGCCTTTGCGGTCGGCCCGGGAAGCTTTGCCGGTTTAAGGATTGCTTGTGGGTTTATTCAGGGGCTCGGTGCCGGACTGGAACTGCCCATAGTGCCGATCTCAACGCTTGCGGCATTAGCCTATCCTATTTTGGAAGAGCACCCTGATGCATTGGTAATGCCGATGATCGATGCAAAGATGAATGAGGTCTATTGGGCAATCTACGGACTTGATGAAGAGGGTGATCTTAAGATTATCGAGAAGGATCAGGTCAATACCTTAGCGGAGATCTCCGCACGGGTGGAAGATATTCGAGAGAGTATCGAAGCGAAGACCGGGCAGTATGAGAATGTAACGCTCTATGGCGTGGGAGATGGCTGGCTCTTAGATGAGGGAGCGACATCACTCTTAGATGTGACGTTAGTAGAGGATCGTCACTATCCACGAGCAGGAGATATCGCTCTTTTGGCTAAGCGTGATCTCGATCGAGGATTAGGGCTCTATGCCGATCAAGTCTCACCGATCTACCTTCGTCACAATATTGCAATGACGATTGAAGAGCAGAAGGCTTTTCGAGAAGAGAAGGCGAGAGAGAAAGCAGAGCGAGAAGAATCTCAGCTATAAGCTATAAGCTATAAGTCGTAGAGGGCTGTAGGTTCTAACAGAAGGACTCAAATAAAAAGATCTACCAAGATTATTTATTGGTAGATCTTTTTTTGTCTCTGATAATTCCTGAACACCTCTCAACACCTCTCAACACCTCTCAACACCTCTCAACATCTCTCAGAGAATACGAGGGTAGAAGAGTAGGGAGATAAGAGAAACGATCATGGATCAGCGCTAGAGCCTGATCCATGAGTCATCCATGAATCATATTAAGCGAGAAGTTGCTCTTGAATAAATGGAATAATTTGATCAAGGGGTACCATTGTTGCTTCTTCATCCCCTCTTGCTTTAAACTCCACCTCACTATTTTTCAAGGTACGATCCCCGATAACAATGCGGAAAGGAATGCCGATCAACTCATGATCACTAAATGCTTCGCCCGGACGAACGTTGCGATCTTCTAAGAGAACATCGATGCCAAGCGCCATCAATTCATCATAGAGTTTATCGGTAGTCTCTTTTACTAAGGCAGACTTACCATAGTTCATCGGAATCAGTGAGAGAGTGAAAGGTGCAATCGCTTTAGGCCAGATAATGCCCGCCTCATCATTGCGTTGTTCAATAGCGGCTGCAACAATACGGGTCACACCAATGCCGTAACAACCCATCTGCATCACCGTTGCTTTTCCATTTTGATCGAGAACCGTTGCATTCATCGCTTTTGAGTAGCGGTCTCCCAATTGGAAGATATGGCCTACCTCAATGCCGCGCGCCATCGCAATGGTCCCTTTACCGCATGGAGAGGGGTCGCCTACCTTGATCTCTCTTAAATCGAGAACCTCAGGCTCAGGGAGATCTCGGCCAATATTGACGCCGATATAGTGATATCCTGTCTCATTTGCACCACAGCTGAAGTTACTCATCAATGCAGCTTGACGATCAAAGAGAGTACGGATTGGGAGATTAACCGGGCCAATAGAGCCGGGTGTAGTATTGAGTTTCTCTGCAATTTCTTCATCTGTTGCAAACTGAAGCGGTGTTTTGAAAAGGCCACTATTTTCCGCCTTCACCTCATTGAGTTCATGATCGCCACGGAGGCAGACCGCAATGAGTTCATCATCCTCTTTTCCATGGAGAATTAAGGTTTTAAGATGCATCTCTGGTGGCGAATTGAGGAATTTAGCTAGATCTTCGATAGAGTGAACATTAGGGGTCTCAAGCTTTTTCAGTGGGCTTGTTGCTTCACCTCGAGTCCCTACTGCAATCGCTTCTGCGGCTTCAACGTTCGCTGCGTAGTCGGACTCCGTCGAGTAGACAATCGCATCTTCACCTGCTTGTGTGATCACATGGAATTCTTGAGATTTACTGCCACCAATTGCACCTGAGTCAGCAAAAACAGCGCGATACTCAAGATCGAGGCGATCGAGGATATTAGAGTAGGCGCGATACATCTTGTTGTAGGTCTCATCGAGTGATTCTGCATCGATATGGAAGGAGTAAGCATCTTTCATTAAGAACTCACGAGAACGCATCACCCCAAAGCGCGGGCGAATCTCATCACGGAACTTCCACTGGATCTGATAGAAGTTGATCGGTAGTTGACGATAACTCTTTAACTCTTGACGGGCAAAATCGGTAATCACCTCTTCGTGAGTAGGGCCTAGGCAATATTCACGCGTATGGCGATCCTTAAAGCGAAGTAATTCAGGGCCAAATTGTTCCCAACGACCCGACTCAATCCAGAGTTCTGCCGGCTGTGCTGATGGCATCAACATCTCTAGAGCCCCGGCATTATTCATCTCTTCACGAACAATAGCTTCTGTCTTCTTCAGAACGCGAAGCCCAAGAGGACTCCAGCTATAGATTCCTGAAGTAACACGGCGAATAAGGCCGGCACGAAGCATCAATTGGTGTGATTTAATCTCCGCATCATTAGGTGTATCGCGGAGTGTGTTGATTAAAAATTGACTTGTTTTCATATAGTAATAAAAGATCCTCCGATCAATTGATCTTATCGGCTGAGGCTGGAGATCTCTCCATTTTTCAACCAAGTTGCTACCTCTTTTGTGTAGTAGCTGACAATCATATCTGCCCCTGCACGTTTAAATCCAATGAGTGTCTCTGCAACCACTGCTTTTTCATCTAATGCGCCGGCAAGTGCTGCAAATTTGATAGCGGCATACTCCCCTCCGACTTGATAGGATGCAAGTGGTAGATCAGTTCTCTCGCGTAAGCGCGCTAAAAGATCGAGATAAGGGGTTCCCGGTTTCACCATAAGGATATCGGCACCTTCCTCTTCATCAAGCGCTGCTTCAATCATCGCTTGGCGTCCATTGGCAAAGTCAGCCTGATAGCCATTACGGTTACCGCTCAGCTCTGAGTTAACTGCCTCGCGGAAAGGGCCATAGAAAGCTGAAGAGAATTTGATCGCATGCGCTAAGATTCCGACATGTTCAAAGCCGGCAGCATCGAGCGCTTCACGAATGGCGCGAATTTGACCATCCATCATGGCTGAAGGGGCTAAAATATCGGCACCCGCTCGTGCCGCCGTGACAGCCTGTTTGGCTAAATTTTCAATCGTAGCGTCATTATCAACCTCACCATCGCAGATTACGCCACAATGTCCATGTGAGGTATATTCACAGAAACAGATATCGGGAATAATAATCATTTCAGGTGCTGTTTGACGAATAGTGCGAATCATACGTGCAAGGAAACCATTCTCTTCCCAAGTATCGCTACCGCTCTCATCTTTATGATGGGAGATACCAAAGGGCATAATGTAGCGGATTCCTAATGCTTGTAACTCAGCCACCTCTTTTGCTAAATCTTTTTCAGGATAGCGATAGACGCCAGGAAGAGTCTTAATTTCTACCTTCTCTTCAATATTCTCTTCCACAAAGATAGGGCAGATCAGATCGTTAAGATCGAAAAAGCTCTCTTGGACGAGTTGGCGAATCGCAAGATTACGGCGCATTCTGCGGGGGCGATATAGGGGTTTTGTGATATTCATATGCTTCCTCCTTGCAAAGGTGAATAGTATATCATTTTCAATGTTGTCTATTTTTAGTTATTTAACTGTGATGGGGTGTGCGCTTATCGATGCTTTAGGAAGTGCAGGGCAAGTTCACTCCAGAGTGCGCCACCGATCAGGATATTGTCATCATTAAAGTCATATTGGTCGGTATGAAGACCAACAAATTGATGATCTCGATCATTGCCAATATAGAAATAGGCGCCGGGGCAAGCATGAAGCATAAAGCCGAAATCTTCAGCGCCCATGGATGGCACCTTGTTTCGGATAATAGAATCTTCTGCAATCAACTTATCGACCGCCTCTATGGCGATCTCTGTCTCTCTATCGTGATTGATCGTCGGAATATAGCCATCGATCAGACGCACTTCACAGGTGGCGCCATAGGCGCTACAGATCCCTTCTGTTAACTGTTTGATGCGTGCTTTAATACGATCTCGAACCTCAAGATCAAAGTAGCGAAGGGTCCCTAAGAGCGAGACCTTATTGGGGATGACATTATTGGCATGTCCCCCATGGATCGAACCGATGGTAATGACGGCAGAATCGATCCCGGAGATATTGCGTGAGATAATCGATTGCAGACCGACCACCACTTCAGAGGCGACAAGAACGGAGTCAGTTGTCTGATAGGGATGGGCAGCATGCCCTCCTTTGGAGAAGATATCGATATGAACCTCACAAGTTCCCGCCATCTGAGGTCCTTTGCGGATCAGAATCTCTCCCTGCTTAGCTCCGGGAAAGTTATGCATCGCATAGACAGCATCAACAGGAAACTTCTCAAAAAGACCCGCCTCTACCATTCGGCGAGCACCAGCTTGATCCTCTTCATCAGGCTGGAAGATAAAGATAATGGTGCCATCAAATTCTGCCTCTAAAGCGAGATACTTAGCGGCCGCAAGGAGCATTGTCGTATGTCCATCATGGCCACAAGCATGCATAACGCCGGGAACTTTCGAGCAGTGAGGATGATCCCCTTTCTCGGTGATTGGGAGCGCGTCAGTATCAGCTCGAAGCGCTACACGGGGTGCATTTTCATAATCCCCTTTCTGTAAAATCCCAATCACACCTGTCTCAGTAAGGCGCTCTGTGGGAATATTCCAAGCGTGAAGTTTGTCCTCGATCAATTTTGCGGTATTAAATTCCTCGCGGGAGAGCTCAGGGTAACTATGTAATTTTTGACGTAATGCTCTGAACTTCGCATCATTCTCCTTGAGAAATTGTATGAGCGGAGAATCGGGGTTTTTAAGGAGTCTTGAGATGCGGTCATTGTTGTTCATAGCGGTCTCCAATTGGGATAAGTATCAGGAAAGTATAATTGACGATAAACTTTAATTTTGTCCATTAATCCATTAGTATAGTGGGGTTAGGATACAATTTCATGTCAGTGTTTTGAAGCATATTCGGTGGCGAGTCGGGTAGGCTTTGCACTTGTTTATATCAATTGATGAGTAAAATCAAAGTCTTGGAGGAAAATTGGCTATGATGGAATATCTTCCTGTAGCGGTCTTTGTAGGCTTCAGTATTGTCTTCGCCGGCATTCTGGTAGCCCTTGGATACTTTTTAGGGCCGAACGCCCCTAACGCTGAAAAGCTATCTCCATATGAGAGCGGATTTGAGGCATTTGAAGATGCCCGTATGAAGTTCGATGTCCGCTTCTTTCTTATCGCAATTCTTTTTATTATTTTCGACTTAGAGTTAATCTTCCTGATACCTTGGGCGACCGCCATGAAACTGATTGGACTACCCGGCATTATGGCTGTGGTAGTTTTTCTGGTTTTATTGACAGTCGGTTTTGCGTATGAGTGGAAGAAGGGAGCGCTTGAATGGGATTAGAAGCTAGATTAGAAGAGGGGTTTGTCACAACAACTCTCGATTCAGCAATTAACTGGGCGAGGACAGGTTCCTTATGGCCTGTGACCTTTGGTCTTGCATGTTGTGCATTGGAGATGATGCATGTGGGTGCTGCAAGATATGACTTAGATAGATTTGGGGGCGCGGTCTTTAGAGCCTCTCCAAGACAATCAGATCTAATGATTATTGCTGGAACATTGACAAACAAGATGGCGATTCCACTTCGTAAAGTCTACGATCAGATGCCAGATCCAAAATGGGTGATCTCTATGGGTTCTTGCGCAAATGGTGGGGGATATTATCACTACTCCTACTCTGTGGTAAGAGGATCAGATCGTGTCGTCCCGGTAGATGTCTATGTGCCAGGTTGTCCACCGACAGCAGAAGCATTGATGTTTGGTATCTTACGTCTCCACGATAAGATTAAGAGAACTAGCACGATTGCAAGATTAGGGTAGGTGTAAGATGGCTAAATTTATTAGAAATCCAGAAGAGCTCCTCGAGACATTAGAGAGTACGCTTGGCGATAAGATCTTAAAATCGGTTCTGGCATATGGTGAGTTAACGATTACGATCGACCCGAAAAATGTGCATGAAGTGATGGCGCAATTGGCACACAATGATGCCTTGAAGTTTGAGCAGGTCACCGATATCACCGCTGTTGATTATGCTGCCTATGGCTTAACTGAGTGGGATGTGGAAGCCTCCAATCATGGTTTTAGCCGTGGGACAACACCACAAGCGGTGGGTCGTGCCGGCAATCACCTTGAAGCGACAGCTTATAAAGCGTCGATGAATGAACGTTTTGCTGTTGTCTATCACCTTCTCTCATTGACTCATAACGCTCGCCTTCGTGTGAAATGTTATCTCGATGGTGAACAGAATAATGTGATCCCCATGCTCGATTCTGTAACTGATATCTGGAGTGGCGCTAACTGGTATGAACGCGAAGTGTTCGATATGTTTGGTATCGCCTTCAAGAATCACCCAGACCTTCGTCGAATCTTAACGGATTATGGATTTATTGGTCACCCGCTTCGTAAAGATTTCCCACTGACGGGAAATGTGGAAGTGATCTATGATGAAGAGTTACGCCGTGTGGTCTATCAACCGGTTTCGATTGAGTCACGCGTCAATATTCCACGTATGATTCGTAAGGGGTAAGAGATGACAACAATGACAAATATTGAAAACTATACAATTAACTTCGGACCTCAACATCCGGCAGCCCATGGTGTAATGCGGATGATCCTTGAGCTTCGAGGGGAAACGGTTGAGCGTGCTGACGTTCATATCGGTCTACTCCATCGTGGGACTGAGAAGTTGATGGAGGCGAAACCCTATACACAATCGATCGGTTATCTCGACCGTTTAGATTACTGTTCATGCTTAAATAACGAACATGCATTTGTTTTAGCTGTTGAGAAGCTACTGGGAATTGAAGTACCGATTCGTGCGCAATATATTCGTGTATTGATGGATGAAGCGACCCGAATTATGAACCACTTAATGTGGTTAGGGGCACATGGTCATGACTTAGGTGCGATGGCGATGCTTCTCTACTGTTTCCGTGATCGTGAGGAGCTCTATGATGCTCAAGAGGCGATTACTGGTGCGCGAATCCATCCTTTCTACTACCGTGTTGGAGGCGTTGCGAAAGATCTTCCCGATACAATGCCAAGATATGAGCCGAGCAAGTTTAGATCGAAGAAGAAACTTGAGCGAATCAACGCGGCGCGTCAGGGGGATGTTCTCGATTATTTAGAAGATTTCTGTGAGCGCTTCTTAAAGCAGAATATGGTGGAGTATCGCAACTTACTTGTGGGTAACCGTATCTGGAAGGGGCGTGTTGTTGGTATCGGTGCAGTCTCCGCTGAGAGAGCTATTGAATTAGGATTTACAGGTCCAATGCTTCGTGGTTCAGGAGTTGCATGGGATCTTCGTAAAACACAACCTTACTCTGTCTATGACCAACTCGACTTTGAAGTTCCTGTGGGCGTTAATGGTGACTGTTATGATCGCTTCTTGGTAAGACTTGAAGAGATGGAGCAGTCAGCACACTTGATGATGCAATGTATTAAGTGGCTCCGTGAAAACAAAGGTCCTGTAATGAGTACCGATAGCCGTGTCACTATTCCGCAAAGACGGGATGTTAAAGAGGGCATGGAATCACTTATTCAACAATTTAAGGTCTTTACAGAGGGCTTCTGCGTTCCTGAAGGGGAAGCTTATGCCGCTGTAGAACATCCTAAAGGGGAGTTCGGTGTCTATCTCGTCTCTGATGGTGCCAATAAGCCCTATCGCGTGAAATTGAGAGCGCCAGGATTTGCCCATATCTCCGCAACAGAAGAGATGGCAAAACGCCATATGTTATCTGACTTAGTTGCAATACTGGGAACACAAGACATGGTGTTTGGGGATATTGACCGCTAGTTTAATCAATTACAGAGTATAGAGTAGCTAAGATGAAAAATAGAGAAAGTATATTAAGTAGCCATACGAGAGCAGAGATTGATCGCTGGCTCGCACGCTTCCCTGAAGATCGGAAGCAATCAGCGCTCCTTGCTGCACTGCGTGAAGCTCAACATGAAAATGGTGGTTATTTAACGGTTGAGATTATGGATGCAATTGCAGATTATCTGGAGTTGCCTCCTATTGCGGTCTATGAGGTCGCTTCCTTTTACTCCAATTTCGAAACGAAACCATGTGGTAAAAATGCCATTATGATCTGTACTAATATCTCCTGTATGCTTCGTGGCGGAGAAGAGATTTTAGCGCATGTAGAGCAACGTTTAGGTATTAAGGCCGGGGAGTCAACTCCTGACGGTCTTTTTTCGCTTAAGAATGAGGATGAATGTATTGCGGCATGTACAGCAGCGCCCGCGGCACTGATCAACCACGAGTATCATGAGAACTTAACGATTGAGAAGATTGATGAGATTCTCGACCGTATCGAATCAAGAGCAGATAATAAAGAGGCAAACTAATGGTACAAAACGAAGTTTGTTACTTCACTCTCGGGCACGATAAGCCTTGGTCTCTCGAGACCTACTTGAGCTTAGGGGGCTACGACGGGTGGAAAAAGATATTAAGAGGGGAACTCTCTAAAGAGGAAGTCATTGAGATGGTGAAGGCTTCTGAGCTTCGTGGTCGTGGGGGCGCAGGCTTCCCAACGGGTGTGAAGTGGAGCTTTATGCCGAAGAATGATGATGGTAGTAGCTACCTTGTCTGTAACTCGGATGAGTCAGAGCCGGGCACCTGTAAAGATAGGGATATCCTCCGTTTTAACCCTCATGCATTGGTGGAAGGGATGGCGATTGCCGCCTACGCTATCGGTGCGAAAGTGGGTTACAACTATATGCGTGGAGAGTTTAGCGAAGAGCCTTTCAAACGTTTTGAAGCGGCAGTGCAAGAAGCACGTGATGCCGGTTTAATTGGGCAAAATATCCAAGGAACGGGTATCTCCATTGAGCTCTATGGCGCATTGGGTGCGGGAGCTTATATCTGTGGTGAGGAGACGGCGCTTCTTGAATCCCTCGAAGGGAAGAAAGGGCAACCGCGCTTTAAGCCACCTTTCCCAGCGGCAGTCGGTCTCTATGGTAAGCCGACCACGATCAATAACTGTGAGTCGCTCTCATCTGTCGGTCGCATTATTCGCAATGGTGCCGATTGGTTTAAGGAGCATGGGATTCCAGGTGCAGGTGGACAGAAGATCTTCTCCATCTCAGGACATGTGGAAAAGCCAGGAAACTATGAGATCCCGATGGGAACCCCTTTTAAAGATCTCTTAGAGCTTGCCGGTGGTATCTGGAAAGGTCGTAAAATTAAGGCGGTTATTCCAGGAGGATCATCAGTTCCTGTCGTCCCAGGTCATATTATGATGGAGACCAATATGGATTACGATTCGATCGCGAAAAAAGCGGGATCGATGATGGGTTCAGGTGCGGTGATCGTCATGGATGAGACAACCGACATGGTTAAGGCATTGCGCACATTGTCGAGCTTCTACTTTAGCGAATCGTGCGGACAATGTACGCCTTGTCGTGAGGGAACAGGCTGGTTATTTAGAATTATGGATCGCATCCTCAAAGGGGAAGGGCGTCCAGAAGATCTCGACCGTCTTGTTCATGTTGCCAACAATATTGGAGGTCGAACAATCTGTGCGCTTGGTGATGCAGCTGCTATGCCGGTACTCAGCTTTGTTAAGCACTTCCCTGAAGAGTTCAAATACTATATTGAACATGGCAGAAGTATGGTTGAGGGGGCGAAATAATGAGTAATGAAGTGAAGATGTTTACCGTTAATATCGATGGTAAAGAGTTTCAAGCACCCGCCGGAACAATGTTGATTGAAGTGGCAGATCGTGAAGGAATCACTATTCCTCGCTTCTGTTATCACGATAAATTATCCATTGCGGCGAGTTGCCGTATGTGCCTTGTGGATGTTGAGCGGATGCCAAAACCGGCACCTGCATGTGCAACCCCCATTATGGATGGCATGATTGTTCGCACACGTAATGAGAAAGCGCGTGCAGCACAAAAAGCAATTATGGAATTCTTGTTAATTAATCACCCGCTTGATTGTCCTATCTGTGACCAAGGGGGCGAGTGTGAATTACAAGATTTCTCAGCAGAGTATGGGCAAAATCGATCGCTCTATATTGAAGAGAAGCGCCATGTTGAAAAGATCAATATCGGTCCTTTAGTTGAGACCTTTATGAATCGCTGTATCCAATGTACCCGTTGCGTTCGCTTTGGTGATGAGATTGCCGGCATGCGTGAATTGGGGGGCGTTGATCGTGGTGATCGCCTAGAGATCACAACCTATATTAAACATGCCTTAGTCTCTGAAGTTTCGGGCAATATTATCGATATCTGTCCTGTTGGTGCGTTAACGGCGAAGCCTTCAAAATATGGAGCGCGTCCATGGGAATATATGAATCATGACTCTATCAGCATGCATGATGGGCTAGGCACCAATACGGAGATTCATACCCTTCGCGGTAAGGTGGCACGTGTTGTTTCTCGCCGTAATGATGAGATCAATGAGCCATGGATTTCAGATCGTGATCGTTTCAGTTATGAAGCGCTCTCAAGTGATGATCGTGCAGCACATCCACTTTTAGATAATGGTCAAGGTGAATTGGTTAAGAGCTCATGGGATGATGCTTTAAAAGCGACAAAACTTCTGATCGAAGGCGCGATTGAAAAATATGGTGCAGATCAGGTAGGAATCTTTGTCTCACCGATGGCAACCCTTGAAGAGATGCAATTAGTTAAAGAGTTGCAGGCGGGCTTAGGTATTAAGAATGTCGATTATCGCTTTACACAGAGAGATTTTAGTGGTGAGCGTGCAGAGCCGACTTTCCGTGCATTAGGACTCTCTATTCCAGAAGTAAATGAGCTCGACTCAGTACTTCTCGTAGGTGCTGATCCACGTATGGAGGTGCCTGTTTTAGCGATTCGTCTTCGTGATGCGGTGAAGAAGGGTGCAAAAGTCTCCTTCTTAGGATCTTATAGCGCAGATCAACTTCATCCTTTCCATGCCGAGATTATTGCACATCCTTTTGATTGGGTGAGTGAGCTTGCGGCAGTTGTGGCGAAAGTTGCCAATATGAAGGGTGAGTCAGTTCGTACAGAGCTTATTTCTGTGATCAATAGCGATTCAATCAATGAAGATGCGGTGATCTCAATTGCCGAGCAGTTCCTCAAAGGGGAGCGTGAGTGGATCGTTTTAGGGCATGATGCAATTAGCCATCCACAATTTGCAACAATCCGTGCATTAAGTGCTGAGCTTGCGCGTTTAACTGGTGCGAAACTCGGTTACTTCACGCCAGGATCAAATAGTTCAGGCGCGGCATTAACGGCATTAACAACAGAAGGCAGCAATAGTGCTACGATGTTAGCTTCTCCTTTAAAAGCTTACCTCTTAGTCGGCGCTATCGATCCAGAATCTGATTTTGTTGAGTCAAAATTAGCGCTCGATGCACTGCAAACTGCTGAAGCTGTCGTTGCAATTACCCCATTTGCTAGCGAGACATTAAAGTCAGTTGCAAATGTCATTCTTCCGGGAGCTGCTTGGACAGAGACCTCAGGAAGTTACGTTAACCTTGAGGGAACGTTACAGACATTACAAGCTGCATCGCTCCCACATGGTGAAGCGCGTCCTATCTGGAAGATTTTACGTGTTTTAGGTAACCATTTTGAGATCGATGGCTTCGATTACATCTCTTCTGATGAGCTTCTAACGAAGTGGAAAGCGGAGAATGGCGCAAAATTAGTAGAGAACCAAAATAAGGTTTCAGGAGTCTCCTTTGACTATCGAGCATTGAAGAAAGAGGGTCTGTTAGCAGTACCGACAACTTCTCTCTACTCAACAGATGCTTATGTTAGACGAGGTGTTGCACTTCAGAAGACACCTTTAGCGAAGCGTGCCCGTATTGCCTTTAATAACGCAAATGATGAGAGTGCAGTAATGCCTCTACTCAATAGTGAAAATACCTTCCTTTCGAGAGTATCGGAGAAGGTAGCAGAGGGCTGTGTTCGTATTCCTACAGAATATGCAGGAACCACGAAGTTTTATCAATCAATTAAGGGGGCAAATTAGATGGATACCGTAATGGCGATTATTCACTATCCGCTTGTGTGGGCTCTGATAAAAACATTGGTCATCTTTTTGCCAATCGTTCTATCGGTGGCATATCTAACCTTTGCAGAGCGTAAAGTTTTGGGTTATATGCATATCCGTTTAGGCCCTAATAGAGTAGGTCCTAAAGGGCTTCTCCAACCATTTGCGGATCTTTTAAAGATGCTCTTTAAAGAGTTTATCATTCCATCAGCTGCGAATAAGACAATGTTCCTTATTGCACCATTTATTGCGGTAACAACAGCATTTGGTGTGTGGGCAGTTGTTCCTTTCAATGATGGCTGGGTTAGCTCCTCGATGGATTCTGCAATCCTCTATATTTTGGCGATGACCTCTCTTGGCGTCTATGCGTCATTAATGGCAGGTTGGAGTTCTAACTCAAAGTTTGCGATCTTCGGCGCCATTCGTAGTGCGGCGCAAGTGGTCTCTTATGAGTTAGCGTTAGGATTTGCTTTAATCACGGTGGTGATGATCTCAGGTAGCCTTAACTTTACCGAAATCGTTAAAGGGCAAGGGGGATCACTCGGTCTGATCAATTGGTACTTTATTCCACTTCTGCCAATGGCTGTCATCTACTTTATTGCCGGTCTTGCAGAGTTAAATCGTGCGCCTTTTGAGGTGACGGAAGGGGAATCAGAGATTGTTGCGGGATACTTTACGGAGTATTCAGGAACGGGCTTTGTGACCTTCTACCTTGCAGAATATACCAATATGATTTTGGTCTCTGCATTGATGAGCTTGCTCTTCTTTGGTGGATGGCTTGCACCGCTCTCTGGCGTAGAAGCGATAGAGAATATTCCTGTTCTTTCATTACTTGCGACAGATAGCATCTTCTGGATGATTATCAAAATGGCCTTTTTCCTCTTTGCGATGATCTGGGTTCGTGCAACCTTCCCCGGTTACCGATATGACCAGATTATGCGTCTAGGTTGGAAATTCTTTATTCCGATAGCTCTTGTGTGGATTGCGGTAGTACTCGTAATGTACGGCGTCGGTCTAAAACCATGGTTTTAAAGGAATAGGTAGGAACTAACATATGTTTAGATATTTAAAATCACTCTACGAGACATTTACGTTAAAAGAATTACGTAAAGGTTTAGGAATTACCTTACGTTATTTCTTTAGACCGAAATTCACGATTGAGTATCCGTTTGAGAAAACCCCACAATCTGGGCGTTTTCGTGGGCTTCACGCATTGCGTCGCTATCCGAATGGGGAAGAGCGTTGCATCGGTTGTAAATTGTGTGAAGCAGTCTGTCCTGCATTAGCAATTACGATTGATACCGAAGAGCGTGGCGATGGCACTCGTCGTACGACACGTTACGATATCGATCTTTTCAAATGCATCTTCTGTGGATTGTGTGAACAAGCATGTCCTGTGGATTCAATCGTCTTAACACGCGTCTTTGAATACCATATGGAAGAGAAGGGCGAAAATATCATCACAAAAGAATCTCTCTTAGCACTTGGCGATAAGTATGAAGTACAAATCGCTAAAGATCGTGCTGCAGATTCTCACTTATACTAGGAGGGGAAGATGTTATTTAAGATACTATTTTATATCTTCGCACTAATCACGATCTATTCAGCGATTAGAGTGGTGAGTGCAAAAAATACCATGACATCAGTACTGCACCTAGTTCTGATCTTTGTGATGGTGAGCTGCTGTTGGTTACTTCTTCAAGCGGAGTTCTTAGCACTCTCCTTGATTATTATCTACTGTGGTGCCGTAATGGTCTTCTTCCTCTTTGCCGTGATGATGCTCGATATTCCGCATGATCTCTTAAAAGAGGGTTTTGTTCGTTACTTGCCGATTGCGGTATTAGTCGCGATCATCTTTATTGCAGAGATTCTTATTGTAATCTTAGGGGGCGATAGCTTTATTGCGAATCAATTCGCGCTCGAAGGTGGTGTTGAATCGATCCGTGCAGGCACTGAGTTAACTAATGCGCAAGAGTTAGGGGTGCTTCTCTACACTAACTATATCTATGCATTTGAAGCGACCGCATTGATTCTTTTAGTAGCGATGATTGCGGCGATCGCTTTAACACGCCGTATCGGACCACTTCGTCGTAAAGATGTCTCTGTCAGCTGGGCAATTAAGGCAGATCCAACAAAACGTGTACGTATGGTGAAGATGGATTCTGCGGTTTTAGCGCCGGCACCTGTGAAGGAAGAGAGCGAAGACGCAGTTACAGAAGAGGAGGAAAAATAGGTATGAATTTAGTCATAGATGATTATATTATTCTCTCGACGATTCTATTTGGAATTAGTACTGCGGGGATCTTCATCAATCGTAAGAACTTGATTGTTCTCTTGATGTGTATCGAGTTAATGTTACTAGCAAGTAGTACGCTTTTTGTTGCATTCTCACAGTTCTCGGGCGATTTAAATGGGCAGATTTTTGTCTTCTTTACATTAGCGGTTGCAGCTGCGGAAGCGGCGATTGGTCTTGCAATCTTAGTGTTAGTATTCAGAAATCGCGGTAGCATTAATGTCGATGAAATTACGGAATTAAGAGGCTAGTGCAATGGACTTAAAGTATATCTATCTTTTAATCGTTTTATTGCCCCTCTTTGGTTCAATTATCTCGGGTCTTTTCTGCCGAGTAATTAATGAAAAGGTGGCACATACTGTCACGATCGTTTTTGTCGCGATTGCGGCACTTCTCTCTGGCTATGTTCTTATTGAGCATATGTCAGGACGTGCACCAATCTTTGATGAAAATATCTACACCTGGATGGATACAGGATCATTAAGCGTCGGTGTTGGCTTCTTAGTCGATAACTTAACGGCGATGATGATGGTGGTTATCACCTCTGTATCAACAATGGTTCATCTCTACTCTGTAGGGTATATGAAAGGTGATCCGGGATATAACCGCTTCTTTAGCTATATCTCACTCTTTACCTTCTCCATGTTGATGCTTGTGATGTCTAACAACTTCATGCAACTCTTCTTCGGATGGGAAGCGGTAGGTCTTGTCTCTTATCTCTTGATCGGTTTCTGGTTTAAAAAGCCAACAGCGACCTATGCCAACATGAAAGCATTCTTAGTGAACCGTGTAGGGGACTTCGGTTTCTTAATCGGTATCGCTTGTGTTGCTTACATGACGAGCTCACTGACCTATACGGAGGCGTTTGATCGTCTTCCTGAAGCGGCAGGAACACTCCACTTCTTAGGAACTGATTGGAATATCATGACCTTTGCAGCGGTCTTCCTCTTCATCGGGGCGATGGGTAAATCAGCACAGGTTCCACTTCATGTCTGGTTACCCGATTCGATGGAAGGTCCAACCCCAATCTCCGCATTGATTCACGCGGCGACGATGGTTACTGCAGGGATCTTTATGGTTGCGAGAATGTCACCGATCTATGAGCTCTCAACAACAGCGCTCTCAATGGTGATGATCCTTGGTGCGATTACCGCACTCTTTATGGGAGTTTTAGGTCTCTTCCAAAATGATATTAAACGCGTTATTGCTTACTCGACAATCTCACAATTAGGTTATATGACGGTAGCATTAGGGGCATCTGCATACTCACTGGCAGCATTCCACTTAACAACGCATGCATTCTTTAAAGCACTTCTCTTCTTAGGCGCAGGTTCGGTGATTATCGGAATGAGCCATGTTCAAGATATGCGCTTTATGGGAGGTCTTCGTAAGAAGATGCCGATTACTTGGATCACTACATTGATCGGTTCTTTAGCGCTTGTGGGGATGCCATTCTTCTCTGGATACTACTCAAAAGAGGGGATTATCTGGTCGCTTGAGCATAGCTCAACATTTGGTTCTGGTTTTGCTCACTTAGCACTTGAGATCGGGGTCTTTATGACTGCGCTCTATACCTTTAGAATGTACTTCTTAGTCTTCCATGGTAAAGCGCGTTACACCGTTGATGAGTCCTTAGGACATGATCATCACAGTGAAGATGAGAGTGTTTTACCAGAGACGCCAAAAGAGTCACCATGGGTTGTCACACTTCCCTTGATTCTTCTTGCGATTCCATCGGTTATTCTCGGTTGGTATATGGCGCCGATGATGTTTGAAAATACCTTCTTAGCCGATTCTGTCTATATCAATAATGCAGTCAATCCGGCAACAGAGATTATGAAGCAGGGCTTTGAAGGCTCTTGGGCGATGACGAAAGAAGCATTGACAGCGCCAGCATTCTATCTCACGCTTCTCGGTATTGCGGTCGCTTGGTATAGCTTCCTTATTCAGCCGAAAGTGGCAGCGAAGGGTAAAGAGATCCTTGAGAAGATCGGTCTTTATAGAGTATTTGAGAATAAATACTACTTCGATGACTTTAACCAGAAGGTGATTGCGAATGGCTCTGTGGGCTTAGGTCGCTTCTTCTGGCAGAAGATCGATGACAAACTGATCGACCGAGGGATTGTATTTGGTGCGGCACATGTAGCCTCCTTTGTAGGTGGCGTTATCCGTCGTATTCAAACTGGGTACATCTATCATGCAGCATTCTTAATGGTAGTTGGTCTATTAGCGCTTATGACATGGGTCGTATTTTTTAACTAGGAATAAACAATGGAAACAATGCAAATCTCTTGGTTAAGTTTAGTCATTTGGCTTCCGATTATCGGGGGGTTAGTGGTACTCGCGGTTGGCAATGAGCCGACCCGAGTCCGTTGGACCTCATTAGCCTTTGCTATTCTTACATTTATTATATCGTTACCACTTATATTCCAGTTCAATTCAGACACAACTGCGATGCAGTTTGTAGAGAACTATGTCTGGAGTCGAGATCTTGGAATTGGGTATCATTTAGGGGTAGATGGTTTCTCTATGCCCTTTATCGTCCTCACAACCTTTGTCACTATCTTGGTAGTGATCGCCGGTTGGGAGATTATTAAAGATCGTCCACATCAATATTTTGCAGCATTCCTCATCCTTGAAGGATTGATGAATGGTATCTTTGCTTCTGTTGATGGGATTCTCTTCTATATCTTCTTCGAAGCGATGCTCATTCCGATGTTCTTAATTATCGGGATCTGGGGTGGACCAGGTCGTATTACTGCGGCATTGAAGTTCTTCCTCTACACCTTCTTAGGTTCGATCTTCCTGCTTGTGGCATTGATCTATCTCTATCTCCAAAGCGGTAACTTCAATATCTTAGGCTTTCAAAATCTTGAGATCGCAGAGAGTACACAGAAATGGCTCTTCTTCGCATTCCTTGCTGGATTTGCGGTAAAAGTGCCGATGTTCCCGGTTCATACTTGGTTACCTTCAGCGCACGTTGAAGCACCGACCGGTGGTTCTGTGATCCTAGCTGCGATTACCCTTAAAATTGGGGGTTATGGATTTGTTCGCTTTATGTTACCTATTGCACCATTAGGGGCGGCATATTTTGCGTGGTTTGTAGTGGCGCTCAGTGTGATTGCGATTCTCTATATTGCGTTAGTAGCACTTGTACAGCGCGATATGAAGAAGATGATCGCTTACTCCTCAATCTCCCATATGGGCTTTGTAACATTAGCATTTATCCTGCCTGTTGCGATGTTAGGCGGTGGCGATCTCGATCCTGAAGCGATGCAGATGGCCCTTCAAGGGGGAATGATGCAGATGATCTCTCATGGTCTTGTATCTGCGGGAATGTTCCTCTGTATTGGTGTTCTCTATGATCGTATCCATTCAAGAGAGATTGCAGATTATGGTGGTGTGATCAATGCGATGCCAGTATTTGGGGCATTCTTTATCTTCTTTGCAATGGCGAACTCAGGACTTCCAGGAACCTCAGGGTTTATTGGTGAGTTCTGGACAATCCTTGCAAGCTTCCACTATTCAATCTATATCGCTCTTTTAGTTGCCTTATCATTGATTCTCAGTGCGGCATATAACCTCTGGTTAACAAAACGAGTGATCTTAGGGGATATCGTTCATGACCATGTCAGACAGATGAAAGATATCAACGGTCGCGAGTGGTTCATGTTAGGTTCATTAGCGATTCTTGTCATTCTTCTTGGGGTTTGGCCGGAGCCAATTGCGAATCTCATGCAGACAACGATTGATGGACTTCTTGTTCATTTGACAGCTCAATTCTAAAGGACGTTAAAAATGATGGAATTTAAACTGACAGATATACTCGTTGCTCTTCCTGAGATCTTCTTGATGAGTATGATCGTCATCATCTTGTTATATGAGAGCTTAAATAAGAATGCGAAGCAGTCGATGCTCTATACGCTTTCCCTTATTGCGCTCTTTGGAACAGCAATTCTCTCGCTCTACCAATATAATGTGGACCTCACCGGTGGCATTATGGGGGCAGATGCTTTCTGGTTTGGGGAGATCACCTATAATCCGATCTCACTGCTCCTGAAAGTGGCGATGACGATTGTTGTGGCATTTGGCTTAATCTATAGCTACGGACGTTTAGCCGATAGTGATATTGCAAATGCAGAATATTATGTTCTTATCCTCTTGAGTACCTTGGGGATGTTAGTACTTGTTTCTGCGGCAAGTCTCTTAACGGTCTATGTAGGTCTTGAGCTGATGTCACTCCCGATGTATGGTTTAGTAGCGCTCAATCGCCGTAGCCAAAAAGGTTCGGAAGCGGCAATGAAGTACTTTGTTGTCGGGGCGATGTCATCGGGGATCTTACTCTTCGGTATGGCGCTTCTCTATGGTGCGACAAGCTCGTTACAATTTATCGATATCAACAATGTGATTGCTGATGGGATGACCGATAGTCAAGCACGCTTAATGCTCTTCTCTGCAGTCTTCTTGATTGTGGGTGTGGTCTTTAAGTTAGGGGGCGCTCCGTTCCATAACTGGGTGCCTGATGTCTATGAAGGCGCTCCAGTTGCTGTTGCGATGTTTATCGGTGCGGCGCCTAAGATTGCCAGCTTTATCATGGCGGCATTCCTCTTAATCGGTGCTTTAGAAGCATTTGCACCTAATTGGCAGCCCTTTATTATCGCAATCTCAATTATCTCCTTTATCATCGGTAACTTAGTGGCACTTAAACAGGATAATCTGCGCCGTATGCTCGGTTATTCAGCGGTCTCACATGCTGGATTTATCCTCCTAGGTCTGCTCATTACTGCAGAATCAGATAATGCGCTTAGCGCTGGTATCTTCTATGCAATCACTTATGCATTGACGACGACAGCTGCATTTGGCTTTATCCTCTCTGTGAAGATCAATGGTAAAGAGATTCAAGCGATTGATGATCTTAAAGGCTTTGCGAAGAGTCATGCATGGTATGCGATTCTTTTAGCATGTGTCATGTTATCGATGGGCGGTATTCCATTCTTTGTCGGCTTCTATGCAAAATTTGTAGTATTGCGTGCAGCGTTCGAAGCAGGTCATCTCTACACTGTGATCTTTGCTCTCTTAATGTCTGTGATCGGTCTTTACTACTATCTCCGTGTTATCAAAGTGATGTTCTTTGATGAAGAGGTATCAGGACGTGAGTTGACATTAGAAGCAACGGGTACAAGCCAAGTATTCTTCAATATCAATGTGGTGCTCTTAATTCTTTTAGGAGTCTTCCCATCACTGCTCTATAGCTTCTTCTAGAATCGATAGTTCAGTCGATCGATTATTAAATCGACCAGTAGAGTAGAGAGAAGATCTTGTAATCATCGGTTACAAGATCTTTTTTTATCTCCGGCATTTCA
Organism: Ignatzschineria indica; assembly: GCF_003121925.1. NCBI lineage: Bacteria > Pseudomonadati > Pseudomonadota > Gammaproteobacteria > Cardiobacteriales > Ignatzschineriaceae > Ignatzschineria > Ignatzschineria indica. The sequence goes on from NZ_QEWR01000004.1 coordinate 163,227, forward strand.
GTAGGTGATTTGATAAAATGAGTGATCAGATTAGAGAAAGATTAGAGAAAGATTAGAAAAGATCAATCGTAAGAAGGGAGTTAAAGATGCAAGTGATTAAGATAGGTGTTGTCTCCGTATCCGATAGAGCGAGCCAAGGAGTCTATAAAGATGAGGGCATTCCCCATCTTAAAGCGTGGCTCTCTTCAGCTATTAAAAATGAGATTGAATTTCATGAACGCCTGATTGCAGATGAGCAACCGGTGATTGAAGAGGCGCTTAAAGATCTGGTGGATAATCTCCATTGTGATCTTGTTTTGACCACCGGAGGAACAGGCCCCACAAAGCGAGATGTGACGCCCGATGCCACCTTAGCGGTTGCCGATAAGGAGATGCCAGGGTTTGGCGAGCAGATGCGTCAAGTGAGCCTCTACTTTGTGCCTACAGCGATCCTCTCACGACAAGTTGGGGTGATCCGTAAAGAGAGTCTGATTATCAATCTTCCAGGGCGCCCGAGAGCTATTGAAGAGACGCTTGCCGGCGTTAAAGATAGTGATGGAAAAACAGTGGTCAATGGAATCTTCTCCGCAATTCCATACTGCCTAGATCTCATTGGTGCCGGATATATCGAAGTTAATGAAGCGGTGACCACCGCCTTTAGACCGAAGAAGAAGTAGAGAGTAAGGGTAGTATCGGTTTTATCAGTAATTATTAACACATAGTTTTATGTGGAAATAATTAACTCTTCAAAATAAGAAACCCCCAATAGTCCATTGGGGGTTTTCGCATGAAAGTTTATACTTCAAACAAAGTGATTTTTAATCATAATATTTAGGTGCCTTGCGGAAGCTATCCCATGTATCAGGATCATGCCCTGTGACTACCAGTGCTTCCGTTTGTTGAGCAATAAAGCGTAGTTTAGCTACAGAACGAGCGGACTCTATTGCTGATGTTAGGAAGCCTGGTAATACTTTGTCATCCCAATGTTCTGTGGTATAAGCCGCATCAATTGCTAGTAGTATAGATCCTTGATTAGGTAAAGTTATAAGAAAACTACAGTGTCCAGGTGAGTGTCCCGGAGTTGGGATCATAATGATAGTACCATCTCCGTAAAGATCAAATTGGTCATCATTTTCTAAGGAGAGGAAATGCCATTTCAGGTTCGGCTGGTCAAAATCTTTTTTTATGTACCCCCCTGTAGCAAACCAATCGGCACTATATGCATATTCATATTCTTTTCGTTGCACTACATGAGTCGCATTTGGAAAACGACCGATAGCGCCTGTATGATCAAGATGGAGATGACTTTGTAAAACAAATTTAATGGATTCAGGATCAATATCTAACGTTTTAACAGCATTATAGCAACCTTCTTCTTCGGTCATGATAGGCCAATAGACATCCGTTATTTCTCCCCAATGTGTTTTAGGGTCAAGCGCGCACTCTACAGCAGTTCCTCCATCAATAATTACATTACCTTTAGGGTGAGTAATTAAGAACCAGGGAATTGGGATCTCATAGGGATTAGGGTCAGCATTCATTTTGATATTATTTTCTTTACACTTAATGCTGCCTGTTTGAAGCATATATAATTTAATTTTATTATTACTCATAAGATAACCTCCTTTAGATCATCAAGTAGTAGTAGATTGTAATTTTGCTAACATGTCTTTTTTATTGTTAAAATTTGACCATGTACTTTTAAAGTTCTAATTTTGTAAAAGCTCTATTTCTCCATGCCATGCAGCGTTATAAATTCTAAAAATATCATTTTCAGTTAAATTTTTAGGAGTGCGTACTAGAAGGCGCTGTTGTTTAATCGCATCTGTAGCTAAATTGGTGAGATGTTGTTGTTTGATTTCATAAAATTGCAGAGAGCTTGGAATATTAATTGACTTCAGAAGAGATTGAATAGCCAAAATTGTCACTCTAGCGGCTTCACTAACAGATTTTCCTGTTAGCGGAAGATTCATTTTTTCCCCTATTTTTGCCAGTCTTTTTTGAGCGGAGGTTTCAATCTCAGTAAGAACATATGGCAGAAGCAATGCGTTAGATTCTCCATGGCTAATATGGAATTGCCCCCCGAGAGGATAAGCAAGAGCATGTACCGCTCCTGCTCCAGCATTAAAAAAGGCGATGCCAGCTAAATAACTGCCATAACTCATCTGGATACGAGCCTGTTGATCTTCCCCATTTTTGTAGGCATTAAACAAAGACTGATTAATAAGTTCAATAGCATTTAGAGCTAGTTGGTCAGTAATGGGATCGGCATTAATTGACAGATAAGCCTCAATTGCGTGTGTTAGTGCATCAACGCCTGTAGCTGCTGTTACTCGAGGAGGTACAGTAACTGTTAGAGAAGGGTCTAGTAGTGCAATATCAGCGAGTAGGTGATCACTTGCAATGACATCTTTGCTATGAGCAAGAGAGAGCACAGCAAGATTTGTTACTTCAGAACCTGTGCCTGATGTTGTTGGAATCATAATTTTAGGCAATCCTTTATGTGTTGGTTTAAGGTCTCCAGTTAAGTTAAGGTAACGAGAAACTTCACCTTCATGGGTTGCTAGTGTAGCTGCGATTTTAGCTAAATCTAATGCACTACCACCACCTATACCGATAACAAGATCAGAGTTTTGGTTGCGTGTATAGTTGACAATACGCTCACCTAAAGCAAGTGAGGGCTCGGGTTCTATTTCGGTAAAAAATGAGAGTTGGTAAGATTTAAGAGAGTCAGTAATTTGAGTTATTAAGCCTGAAGATACTAAAAAAGGATCAGCTACAATTAATATATTACGGACATTCATAGGCTCAATAATAGTGTTAAGAGACTTTGCCACTTCCCATCCATGATAGGTCTTAGGAATAAGAGTTGTTTGTTTAATCATGATCTATTCTCCTTGGGAGGTTATTTGAAGTTTTGAGCAAGGAATCAAGCTTATGGTGTTCATGCCTCTTGATTATTTAATATCCCTATTAGGGCATTTTAAATAAAGAATAATGAATACGTATTCATTTATCTATAGCACGATTACTTTTATGAGGTCAATCAGTAAATATTTTTATCATTGAGATTTATTTAACTATAAAGATCCTCTTTCAAAAATTTGGGGTGGAAAAGTAACATTGATGTTGTGTTGTTTTTGAAACTCAATATTATCAATTAAGAGTTTAATGGCTGTAAGACCAAGATTCTCTGTTGGCCCAATTGTGGTAAGATCGAGATAACTGTGACTACTCAGTTTGACGTTGTCAATTCCTAAAACTCCAATATCATTAGGGCACTGAAGATCTAGAGTTTTTTTTGTGTAATCCATTATTTCAAGTGCAATAGCATCCGTAGCTGCAAAGATAGCCTTTTTTCCAGGTGCTGTTTGATACCACTCTTTAATTTTTGGAATTAAAATAGAAAAGTCTATAGCATCAGGATTATAACTATATTCTTTTTTTGGAGCCTCTTTATAACAGTGAAAATACTGTTTGCAAAATCCTTCGTATCGATGACGAAAAGTACTGACATCTAGTCTGCCCCCAACCCAAAATATTGAATCGTACTTTTTTTTATAGAGTAACTCACATCCCATTGCAGCTGCTTTATAATTATCTAGCTCGACATAATTTAATTTTTCTTGATGACGTCTATTATACGAGACAAAAGGGATATTGAGGGCATTAAGCTGTTTAATGATAGGGTCTTCATAAAGAATACATGACATAATGATTCCTTTTGGCTGTGTTGCAAGTGCTGCACGATAGCTCTCTTCTATACCCCCATCTTCTATAATATAGATATTAACTTTATACCCGCGTTGCGTAGCATACTGTACAATCCACATAGTGCTTTCTACAAAAAACGGATTTTCCAAGGTGCCGGAAATGAGACTAATGATTTTTGAGCTCCCTGATACAAGATCCCTAGCACTCTGATTAGGTAGATAGTTTAGTGTCTTAATTGCTTTATAAACTTTTTCACGAGTTTTAGGTCCAACTTTTTCAGGATGATTTAGTACCCGTGAGACAGTTGCCTGAGATACTTGTGCTAAACGTGCTACATCTTTAGAAGATGGACGATCGATTAAGAGATTAGAAGGGGAGTGCTTCATTAGTATTTTCCTTTTGACTAAAAAAAAGAGTGATGATTGTATTTATCACCACTCTCTCTTGAAGAAGCCCATCTCTTTATAAGAGAAGATGGCTTTAATCATAAGCTCTATGTTTAGTATAGAGTTATTTTAATTGTTCCATAACTTCTGCAGCGAAGTCTGATTCAACAATCTCAACACCTTCACCAAGCTCTAAGCGAACGAATGCGTTTACTTTTGCTGATTCAGATTTGAGAAGTTTTTCAACTGTCATATCAGGATCTTTAACGAAGCTTTGACCAACAAGTGTTACTTCTTCAAGATACTTACGGATACGACCTTCGATCATCTTCTCTTGGATGTCTGCAGGACGGCCTGATTCTGCTGCTTGTGCAGTGAAGATATCACGCTCTTTTTGTAAGAGTTCAGCAGGAACGCCTGATGCGTCTACACATACAGGGTTTGAAGCTGCGATATGCATTGCGATATCACGTGGAAGCTCTTCATTTCCACCTTCAACGTCAACGAGTGCTGCGATACGGATACCGTGAGCATAAGCACCGATACGACCTTCAGCATGAAGACCTGCTACGCGACGAACAGTGATATTTTCACCGATCTTAGCGATGAGGTTTTTACGCGCTTCATCAAGAGATACACCATCAACAGTGATATCTGCTAAATCATCAATTGTGTTTGCACGCTTTTCAAATGCGATATCCGCTACTTTGTTTGAGAATGCGATGAAGTCTTCGTTTTTAGTAACGAAGTCAGTTTCACAGTTAATTTCAACGATTACACCAAATTTGTCATCGTTACGAATTAAAAGAACGCCTTCCGCTGCTGCGCGATCTGCTTTCTTATCAGCTTTTGCTTGACCGCTTTTACGCATTAATTCGATTGCTGCTTCGATATCGCCGTTAGTTTCGGTGAGCGCTTTTTTACATTCCATCATCCCTGAACCTGTACGTTCACGGAGTTCTTTTACCATAGCTGCTGTAATTGTCGCCATTATAAATACCTTAATAAATGAAAAGTGAATCGGAAATTGGTGATAAAGTGAAGCGCCCACCGAGATGAGCGCTTAACCTTACTGATTATTCTGCGGCTTCTTCTACCACTACAACTTCTTCAACTTCTACGAATTGATCTTTCTTTTGAAGATCTTCAGAGATGAGTTGTGCGTTTGAACCACGGCCTTCGATAACCGCGTCAGCTGCTGCTGTTGCATAGAGTTGAATTGCACGAATAGCATCATCGTTACCAGGAATAACGTAATCGATATTCTCTGGTGAGCTGTTTGTATCTACAACACCGATTACCGGAATACCCATTTTTCTCGCTTCAGCTACTGCGTTGCTCTCATAGCCAACATCAATAATGAAGATCGCATCCGGAATATTAGGCATATCTTTAATACCGCCAAGGCTTTTTTCGAGCTTCGCAACTTCACGCTCTAATAAAATACCTTCTTTTTTCGTCAAGCGCTCGATAGAACCATCTTCTTGCATCTCTTCGATTTCACGAAGACGGCGAATTGAGTTACGAACAGTTTTGAAGTTAGTCAGCATACCACCTAACCAGCGATGGTTAACGTAAGGCATACCTGCACGTTTCGCTTGCTCTGTGATAATGTCAGATGCTGCGCGTTTTGTACCTACAAAAAGGATACGACCATTTTGTGAAGCAACTTTAGAGATAAAGTTCATCGCATCATTAAACATAGGAAGAGTCTCTTCTAAGTTAATGATATGAATTTTAGAACGTGATCCAAAGATGTAAGGCTTCATTTTTGGGTTCCAGAAACGAGTTTGGTGACCAAAGTGAACGCCTGCTTCGAGCATATCGCGCATTGAAACTTGTGACATATATAATTTCCTTTGTAAATTTAGGGTTAAGCCTCCAGATTTTCCTAAGACGTAACTCTAGGTAGTTCTTGGGCACCTCTCTACACGCTCTTTTTGAAGAAGAAGGAGTGTTATTGAGAAGTTAAGAGCTACAGAGCACCCCCGTCTAGGAGTTTTCATCTGTGAGTAGTTTAAGTTAAATTTTACCGGAATAGCCCTTCCGTTTATGGGTCATAAAAAGGGTTAAACCAGCCTTCTTTGCCCTTGTTACCCCTCTCAATGAGTTGCTCAATGAGTAGAAAGTAATCAAAATAGCAAGCCCCGTATTATAGTCCAAAAAAGCCTTATAAGCTAGCGATTTAAAATAATAAAGAGAGAGGGGAAAGGGGGAATATGGTATAATCGTGCCGATATAAATTGAGTGTTAGGACAGAACAATGACTTATAAAAATGATCGTTTTATTCGTGCCCTTTTAAAAGAGAAAGTAGACAGAACTCCTGTCTGGATGATGCGTCAAGCAGGGCGTTATCTACCAGAGTATCGCCGTGTGCGTGCAGAGGCAGGTGATTTTATGGCGCTCTGCCGTAATGCCGATCTTGCATGTGAAGTGACACTGCAGCCGATCGATCGTTTCGGTTTTGATGCTGCGATTCTCTTCTCTGACATCTTAACAATCCCAGATGCAATGGGCTTAGGTTTAAGCTTTGTTCCTGGGAAAGGTCCTGTATTTGAAACGCCGATTACCGATCCTGCACAAGTTGCAAAACTCCCGGTCGTTGATGTGGAAGATTCATTAGGCTATGTGATGAATGCGGTATCAACCATTCGTAAAGCATTGAAGAATGAAGTGCCACTAATCGGTTTTACCGGAAGCCCTTGGACACTTGCCACCTATATGATTGAAGGGGGCGGTAGTAAAGATTTTGGTAAGGTGCGCGGTTTTATGTATGAGCATCCAAGAGAGATGCATCAACTGCTCGATAAGCTCTCCGATATCGTGATCGACTATCTCAACGCCCAGATTAAAAATGGTGCAGCGGCTGTTCAGATCTTTGATACTTGGGGTGGCATCTTATCGAAAGAGCATTACCAAGAGTTCTCACTTCGCTATATGGAGAAGATCCTTGCCGGCCTTATCACGGAGTATGATGGGCAGAAAATTCCTTCCATCGTCTTTACGAAAAATGGGGGCATGTGGCTTAAAGAGCAAGCGGCTATCGGTGCTAATGGCTTAGGTTTAGATTGGATGACCGATATTGCTGAAGCGAAAGCTTTAGTAGGTAAGCAGGTTGTGCTTCAAGGGAATATGGATCCGGGTGTTCTCTACTCAACGCCTGAAATCGTGCGTGAAAATGTGAAGAAGGTACTTGCCGGCTTTGGTAAAGTGGCTGCAGATGAAGGCCATATCTTTAACTTAGGGCATGGGATTCATCCGGGAATCAATCCTGAGAATGTTAAAGCCATGGTTGACGCTGTTCGTGAGTTTAGCCCCGAGTATCACTAAAGGCTAATAGATGAAACAGAGTCCTCCTGAGATTTTATCTTGTGGAGCGGTCATTGTACGATGGGATAGACGGGAGTTTCGTTATCTTCTGCTCCGAGCTTATAACTTTTGGGACTTTCCCAAAGGGCAGATCGAAGCAGGAGAGACCCCTTTAGAGACAGCATTACGGGAAGTGCGAGAGGAGACAACCATTCGGGATCTCACCTTTCCATGGGGATATGACTATTTTGAGACAGATCCCTACTTTCGCGGTAAGAAGGTGGCACGATACTATGTTGCCGAGACAAAGCGTCGTGGCATTCGTCTGCCGATCAATCCAGAACTAGGAAGACCTGAGCATAGCGAATGGGCTTGGGTTACCCGAGCAGAAGCGCTACGGCGAGTGACGCCAAGAGTTCAAGAAGTGATTCTTTGGTCAGATACCTTTCTAGCTTATGATCGTCGAGTATCCGGAAACCGTTAGCGAGATATGCGCATCAATGAGATAAGCTCAATGAGATTATCTCAATGCGATGAATGAATAGTGCCGAAGCAGACTTGCTCGGCACTCTTTCGTTCTAGAGATTATTTTAGCGCTGCAAAAAAGATCAAGTAAACAAGGTCAAGCAAATCAAGTTGATGGATCAAGTCGATAGATCAAGTCGATGGAAAGAGAGAAAGATCAAGAGATACAGGATTGATTAGAGAGATCACTCAAGATTGGGTAACAAATATTAAATCGTGGTCAAAAGGAGCGTCAATGTTAATGTTAGAGAGAATTCTATTAGTCACGGAAGATGCTTCACTTCAGGAGAAGTTTCGGGGGCTCTTTAACGCGGAGCAGTGTCAATATTGCTTTCATTATGCGGAGGCGGCAAGGCTCTTAAATGCTGGCTATACGCCAGATCTGATTATTGTGGATCTGATCCTCCCTGTTATCACCGGTGTTGAGACTTTAGATCTTCTGCAAAAGCAGTTAGCGCCGAAAGAGGTTCCCGGCATTATTGTGACGCAAAATGATCGTTTAGTTTTACACTCTCTTCCTCGTCCGCCGGCACTTTTGGGCATTATTAGCAAAAAGGCCGATCCTTTAATTCTCTTTGAACGCATCAAAAAGTTATGGGAAGAGTATCAGGTCCCCTTGATTGATGGTGAAATTATACCGGCAGAGAATTAGCCACAGCGCAATGCTGGAATACTCTTCGAATATTAGTGGCAATCTGCTGATAAAATCGAGCTAAAACAAGATAATCTCTAATAAAAAGAGAGTTAATAGAGATCAGTTATCAATATAAAATAGCTATTAAATATTTTAATAAATAGAATTCTATTCTATTTTCTAACAGTGTGATTAAATGGGGCTTAATCTGTTTTTAATATAGATCGTTAATGGAAGTATTAAAATAAACATTAAATATAGCCATTAACAATAACCATTAACGAAATAATTGTCGATGGATCGATTGATCAGTTAATGGATGATAGATATTGAAGATAGCCACTTAACCCCTTTGTATCCGATGCTTCCAATATTCAATCTATCACACAATCATTGATGCATGATTGATGAGACTATTGATAGGGGAATATCGTGGTACCGACCTGAAGTGAGGCCTCTATGATTCGAGTTGATCTCTCTCGCCGCCGCTTTATCTATGCCGGCGCTCTTCTTCTCTCTACCTCTCTCTTGCCTCCCATCTCTATGGCACAGATAGCCTCTCCACTTGTGGAGCAACATCTCGATGCATTTTTAGATCTTTCACGAAAACTAACCGGCTATGAAACGCTTAATCGAGAATTAGCTACCCGTTATCTTGCCGCTTTTCTAGAACTTTTCCCCGATGAAGCGCCCCAATTTGAAAGTGATAAAACACTTCAGAAGAAGATTCTTCACTCTTGGTATACCGGTACTGTCGGCCCGAATGAAGCAGGGCAGGTGCGCGTTATTGCCTATAAGGATGCATTTATGTATCGCCCAACGGCGGATGGCTTGCCGACACCTACTTACTGCTTTCGCGGTGAGCTCTGGTTTAAAGCGCTACCGCCGGGAATTACTAAAGAACCCGATTTTCCTATCACTTTTTAAGTCGATTGAGATATCCGGACCTAATAGGGATCAATAAGAGAGCCAATAAGGCTCATAAAAATAGATCAGTATAAGAAGATCAGTATAAGAAGAAAGAGGGCGTAATATGGCAGAAAATAGAGTAACAAATAGCGCTAAGCAGTTAGCAAATGGGGATTGGGAAGCCGATGTAGTGATTGTCGGTAGTGGAATTGTGGGGGCGATGATGGCAACAGAGATCTCGGCAAAGGGGCATAGCGTCCTCCTGCTTGATGCCGGTCTTCGTGTTGAGCGAGGGCAGATTGTTGAGAATTCTCGTAATATGCCGGAAAAGAATCGTGCAGGGATCGATTATCAGAGCCTCTATCCACAATCTCCCAATGCTCCTTTCCCCGATTATTTCCCTGATAATGGATATCTTAAGCTCTCCGGCCCTAATGCCGCAGCGTATGCGCAAGATTATCTCAAAACGGTAGGGGGAACCACTTGGCACTGGGCTGCCTCCTGTTGGCGCCATGCCCCTCATGACTTTAAGATGAAGTCTCTCTACGGCGTGGGCCGAGATTGGCCGATCACATATGATGATCTTGAACCTTACTATACCCGTGCAGAGTATGAGATCGGTGTCGCCGGACCTCGAGATCCAAAGATGCAATCGCCACCGGAGCGCAGTAAGCCTTACCCGATGGAGATGATCCCTTGGTCCTACTTTGAGCGTTCAGTTGCAGCAACTACGAATGAATTTGGCTGTCACTTAGTCCCTATTCCACAAGGACGAAGCTCACGAGTTTGGGAGGAGCGTCCTGTCTGCTGTGGTAACAATAACTGCATGCCGATCTGCCCCATTGGTGCGATGTATAACGGGATTCATCATGTGGTGCGTGCAGAGCGAAATGGTACAACGGTTCTCTCAGAAACGGTTGTCTATCGTGTGGATAATGATGAAAATAATCGTATTACCGCGATTCACTACTACGATCGTGATAAGAAGTCCCATAAGGTGAGTGGAAAACGCTTTGTCTTTGCCTGTAATGGGATCGAAACGCCGCGTCTTCTGCTGCTTGCCGCTAATGAGAGTAATCCGAATGGCATTGCCAATAATAGCTCCGGCTTAGTGGGGAAGAATATGATGGATCACTCCGGCATTCACTGCTCTTTCCAATCGAAAGATCCGCTCTGGGTGGGTAGAGGGCCGGCGCAGAGTGCCGCAATGGTAGGTTATCGTGATGGTGGATTCCGCCGAGATCATGCCGCCTTCTTAATTATTATGAATAACCTCAATCGCAATTTGGCAGAGACACAAGTAGCGCTTGAGAAAGGGTATGAAGGAAAAGAGCTACAGCGCGAAATTCGGGAGCGAACAACCCATTCGGTCTATTGGGATATCATGTTAGAGGTTCTTCCCTCTGAGGAGAATCGCCTCACCTTGAGTAAAACCCGTAAAGATGCATTAGGTTTAGCCTGTCCTGATATCTACTACGATGTTGGGGATTATACGCGTCGTGGTCGTATTGCGGCGCAGGAGAAATTGCGAGAGATTGCCGCACTCTTTAAAGGGCAAGAGGTGGTTGTGACCACAGAATTTGTCCCTAATAACCATATTATGGGGGGCAATATTATGGGTGATACGCCGCAAAATGGGGTTGTGAATAGCTATTGCCGGACTTATGATCATGATAATCTCTGGCTCCCCGGGGGTGGTGCGATGCCTTCATCGAGTGTTGTCAACTCGACGCTCTCGATGGCGGCGCTCGGTCTGCGTGCAGCGGATGATCTACTTAAAAGTATGGAGTAAATTATGAAAAAATTATCTCAACTTCTCCTGCTAACATTCTCATTCACTTTGGGTTACGCCACGCCGGCATTGGCAGATTCGCTCGATTCCATAAAGGGAGATCCCAAGCGCGGGGAGTATCTCTCCATTTTAGGGGATTGTCAGGCATGTCACACCAACTTTGCTGCAGAGAGAAAACCTTTTGCCGGCGGTTATGCCGTAAGCTCTCCTCTAGGCGATATCTATTCTAGTAATATCACCCCTTCAAAAGAGTATGGAATCGGGAATTATACGCTTGAGCAATTTCGCGATGTATTGCGAAAAGGTATTCGTGCCGATGGGGAGCATCTCTATCCAGCGATGCCCTATACTGCTTATACGAAGTTAAATGATGAAGATATCGCTGATCTCTACGCCTACTTTATGACGGCGGTAGAGCCTGTTAATATCGCGCCGACTTATCATACAGATCTCCCATTTCCTTTCGATATGCGTTCGATGATGATTGTTTGGAATGGGCTCTTTCTCGATAAAGGACCCTTTCAGCCAGACACCTCACAGAGTGATGAGTGGAATCGTGGGGCTTATATTGTAGAGGCACTTGCTCACTGTAGTACCTGTCACACACCCCGAGATATGATGATGGGAGAGAAGAAGAGTCAATACCTTGCCGGCGGACAGCTTGGTTCATGGTATGCCCCTAATATCACCTCAAGCATCAATGCCGGGATCGGTAATTGGTCTCAAGATGATCTGGTCACCTATCTTCAGCAAGGGCTTCTCGATGGGAAAGCGCAAGCGGGCGGGCCGATGGCAGAAGCAGTCTCCGATAGTTTTCAACATCTTCGGATCGAGGATCTTCAAGCAATTGCTACCTATATTCGTAGTGTAAAAGCGATCGAGAGCAGTGAGCAGAAAGCACCTCGGGATAGTTACGGTGCGCCATTTGATGTGGATATTCTCCTTCGGGGAACAGAGCCTGTTGATGCCTATCACACTCTAAAGAGTGGGGAGAGCCTCTATAGTGCTTACTGTTCATCATGTCATCAGAATGATGGGAGCGGAACGCCTGAGCAGTTCTATCCATCGCTCTATCACAATACGGCAACGGGAGATTACAATCCGAGCAATGCGATTGCCGCAATTCTCAATGGAGTTGATCGAAAAGTGGGAGAAACCCGATACTACATGCCGAACTTTGGGGAAAACTCACCTACGCAGGCTTTAGATGATGCACAGATCGCGAAAATTGTGCAGTTTGTCTATGAGAAATATGGCAATCAATCGGTGAAGATTACCCCAGAGATGGTGCGCCAAGTCCGTTTAGGCGGCCCCGCGCCGTTACTCTTAGAGGTGCAACCCTTTATTGCGCCGGGGATGATTATTGCCGGAATTGTGATTCTACTCTTAATCCTTTGGGGCGTGATACGCTTCCGTAGAAAAAGGCATTAAGAAGAGGGCGTGAAGGAGAGAGTATAAAGAAGAGGGCATGAAGTGCCGGCAGAGATTTAAGATATCTCATATAAGTCGGCAGAGTGTCATCAATAAGTGCCATCAATAAGTGCCATCAATTTTGATGGTACTTTTTTGACGTTTTTTAGAGGGCGTTATCTCTCCTCGCTTGAGATTCCCAATAGTAGCGCTGCTGGATCTTCCCCACTAAGGAGCTTCTCAGTCGCGCCATCATAAGCGATTTTCCCTTGATCGATCACTAAGGTTCGAGGCGCAATTTGATGCGCATCTTCAATATTGTGGGAGACCATCAGCAGGGTGATATCGCGCGCACGGCAACGCTCTTCGAGTAAGAGAAGCATCTCATGACGCAGGGCCGGATCGAGTGCGGAGAAGGGTTCATCGAGTAGAAGAATAGGTTGCTCGCGAATAAAGCAGCGTGCAAGGGCGACTCTCTGTCGCTGTCCGCCGGAGAGCTCTCCGGGTAGGCGATCGAGCAATCCTGTAAGCCCCACCTGCTCCGCAATTGCTGCAACAGTTTTCTGCTCCTCCGCTTTTAGGCGCAGTGTCGGTGCAATGCCTAAGCCGATATTTTGCTGAACGCTCAGATGGTTAAAGAGATTGTTCTCCTGAAAGAGCATCGATACAGGTCGTTTTGCCGGCGGTGTGGTGGTAAAGTCTTGACCATTGAGAAGAATCTCTCCTGTTTCTGGATATTGAAAGCCACTAATAAGGTTGAGAAGGGTACTCTTCCCGGCACCACTTGGGCCCATAATGGCGACTCTCTCCCCACGCTCGATGGTGCAATCAAATTGCATTAATCGGGGAGGTGCCTCTCCGCCGGTTTTGTTCTTTGGGCTCTCTTGATGAGCCCTTTTACCCGCTTTCTCCTCCGCTTTCGAGCGCTCTAAATGGTAGCGAATATTCTTCAGTTCGATCATTCTATTTGTCATTTTTCTTCTCCGATAGCGCGTCCTGAAATCTTCTCTAAAAAGGTGAAGAGCATCAAGCAGAGAAGCAGTAGTAGCATCGCCGTTACAGCGCCATCATTGGTGCGATAAGCGCCTAATTGTTGATAGAGATAGTAGGGAAGGGTCCGGAAATCCTCATTTCCAAAGAGTGCCACGACACCAAAATCACCAATGGAGATCACTGAGGCGAATGCTAATGCTTGGGCGATCGGCTTTTTGAGTGCGCGAAGTTCGATAATTCTTAATCGGCGCCATCCGCTAATTGCTAATGAATGACAGAGTGGATTGTAACGCTCGGCTAGATCGCGCATCGGGTTTTCAAGTACCTTTAGAGCATAGGGAATCGCTAAGAGGGCATTGGTCAGAATCACTAATGCATAGGGGGATTGGGGAATACCGATCGTCTCATTAAAGAGGATAAAAAATCCTGTCGCCAATACAATCCCCGGCATCGCTAAAATTAAGAGGCCACTTAATTCCATCGCTTGCCCCCATTTAACTGCTCGGCGGAGACGCAATTCTCGGCTACTCCAGAGCAGCATCATGGTGAGTGTCACCGCTAATAGGCCCGCACATATGGCGATAAAGAGTGAGGTGAAGGTGGCTTGCCAGAGGGCCGATTGTTGCAATACCTCCCACACACGGCGATTGAGTCCATCAATAATGATCGCGATCAATGGTGGCAGAAGTAGGAGCAGAGCGATCATAATCACTACAAAATCTCGCACTTGGCGAAAGCGATTATCTGCCGGATCAAACCAGGATCGGCGCGTTGTCGTTCCTACGGCAAAGGCGCTATTGAGGCGTTGACTCACTAACATCAAGCCGATACAGAAAAAGAGCTGAATCAGCGCTAAAATAGCGGCTCTTCCGGGATCAAAGTCGTAACTTAATGCTTGGTAGATCGCAAGCTCTATCGTCGTTGCGCGCGGTCCGCCCCCTAATGCAAGGACGGTGGCAAAGCTTGAAAAGCAGAGCATAAAGATGAGCGTTGCGGTCGGAAGAAGTTGCCGGCGAAGATAGGGCCACTCCATAATGCGAAATTGTTGCCACTCATTGAGCCCCAATTGCGCGGCGATCTGCCGCTGTTCTACGGAGATCCCCTCTAACGCTTGTAGCAACATGCGCGTTGCTAAGGGGAGATTGAAGAAGACATGTGCAAGTAGAATCCCCTGTAGACCATAAGGGGAGAAGTGATACTCCAGCCCGAAAAAGTGGAGAAGTGTTGCAAGCCAGCCACTTTTGCCATAGATCGAGAGAATACCAAAAACCGCCACCAAAACCGGAAGGACTAAGGTCATTGCCGAGAGGCGAAGCAGCAATGTGCGCCCGACAAATCGGCGACGATAGAGCGCTCGGGCTAGCAAAATCGCCGGACCGACCGAGAGCAGTGCCGACAGTAGCGCCTGATAGAAGGTAAAGCCGATAATATGCCACAGGTAGCGATCCCCTAAAATCTCCGCAAGAGAGATTGAAGGGGAGAAGCACCAGAGCGCCCCAAAGGCAAGAAGCGCCACAGTCACGAGGATCGTTGAGGCGATCAAGCCGGGGATCAATTGCCGATTAATCATAGAGAGGAATCATAAAAGTTATCACGAATAGTCATCATAACTTCTATCGACTTACGGCAAATTGCCACAGTTTGATCCAATTTTGGCGCTCTTTCGCCACCTCTTCTGCACCAAAGAGTAGCGCTTTTGCCGGCAATGGTAATGCTTTATAGACCGGCGGCAAGGGGATATCGATCACCGGATACATCCAGTTGGTGGTCGGCAAAGTCTCTTGAAATTCTGGCGTTAACATAAATTGGAGAAATTGATCGGCAAGTTCCGGATGGGGACTTGCTTTCAATTTAGCCGCCACCTCAATCTGTAGATAATGTCCCTCATCAAAGAGCGCGGCTGCGTAGTTATCATCATTATCATAGAGCATCTGATAGCCCGGCGATGCAGTATAGCTTAAGACAAAATCGCTCTCACCTTTCAGGAAGAGCCCATATGATTCGCTCCAACCTTTGGTCACCGTGACGGTCTTTTTCGCCATCTTTTGCCATGCAGATTCAGTCTCCTGACCGTAGATCTTCTCCATCCAGAGAAGAAGGCCTAATCCCGGCGTACTAGTGCGCGGATCTTGGTAGATGATGCTCCACTTGTTTTCAGGATCTAAGAGCTCATCCATACTTGTTGGGGGATTATTAATCTTTCTTTTATCGTAGATAAAGGCGAAGTAGCCATAATCGTAGGGGATAAAGGTTTTGTTCTCCCATTCGATCGGTAATTTCAGCATTGATTGATCGATATTCGCCGGCGTAAAGAGATCAGTCTCTTCTGCGGCGGCAATCAGGTTATTATCGAGTCCGAGGATCAGATCCGCCTTACTCTTTTTCCCTTCCATGCGCAGACGATTGAGGAGCGAAACGCCATCGCCTAGTGAGACTAGTTTTAATTCACAATCGCACGTTTTTTCAAAGCGCTCTTTAATCAGTGGCCCCGGACCCCATTCGGCGACGAAGGAATCGTAGGTATAGACGGTCAATGTCGGTTTTTCGGCAAAAGCAAAAGTAGTGATACTCGATATTAATAGCGATGCCACCAACAATGTTCGACGAAGCGGTTGACGAAAAGAGTGGGAAAGGCGCTTAAGGGGGGAAGAAAGGGTTCGATTTGTCATAACGGCTCCTGTGTAAGTGTGTCACAGGATTTGAGGAAGAGCCCGCAGGCATCTCGACTCTCAAATCCCTCCGCCGGTATTGTCCGGATCAGGTTCGACGGGTGAAATCTCAGCTCTCCTCTAGTGATCTAACTCGATCAATTCCAAAGTAACAGCACCCCGTTGAGATAGAGCTATTGTAGAAGCTTTGGTAAGAACTGTAAACAGAACAAGATATTAAGTAAAAGCCCATGCCGGTACATCTTCGAAGTCTGACATCTTTGATGCCTATTTGCCGGCGCGTAATCTCTGGAAGAACACAATAGTGAGGACCGGCAACCATTCAGCTTCTTTTGCCTCAATGAATCATTTTGATGATTCTTAAGAGAGTTTGTTGAGCGGCGGGAGCCAATCATTTCATTCTTATGACTACTGCATGCCCGCGGTTCGGCATCTTTGATGCCTATTTGCCGGCACGTAGTTTCTGGAAGAACGCAATAGTGAGAACCGGCAACTCATCAGCCTCTTTTGTCTCAATAAATTATTTTGATGATTCTTAAGAGAGTTTGTTGAACGGCGGGAGCCGACTACTTCATTCTTTTAACCGGCGCATGCCCGCAGTTTGGCATTGAGAATGCCGGGAGATTAATTATTACTGATTTGTACATATGCAGTCTAATTTGATTTGCAGACCTCCCACTTTGTGTTTAGAAAATAATTTCCTCAATCGTCCTTGTAATGGCAGAAGAGAGCTACGCTTATATTGTTAGAGGATATCTATCCTATGCCGAGATATGACCTTATTATTAAGGGTTGGAAAGATAATGACTTTTATAAAAAATGATTCCGCTCGCTGATAGGATATTTGCTGATGTTCTGGATGAAAAGAGGTGAGGGGCGTCAATACTACTTACCGTGATTGCGGATTTATAGTTGAAGCTAAAGGGAGAAAATATGAAAACAGAAGTGCTTAAAACAGATAAAAAGAGAATTTCTTCTAAAGAATTTACGCAAAGATATATGTCGGCAGAGAGTCAACAACGTATTCAAGAGTTAACCGATCAATTAGATTTGGAATATAGCCTTACCTTAATTAGAAAAGAGTTGCGCAAAACTCAAAAGGAGATTGCCCAGATATTAGGAGTATTCCAGCCTACACTTTCAGGAATTGAAAAAATGACTCAAGATATTAAACTCTCTACAATGAAAAGATATGTCGAGGCACTAGGTGGATCAATGAGTATTAATATTAATCTCCCTACCGGGAAAAGATTTTCTATAGATGTGTAATAGTTTTGGAATCTGTTTATTCTATGACTGTTTGCAATAAGCAAATTCATGGATGGATAAGATTATGTCAAATGCAGTTTTAAAAGATCGGGAGATGCAAGTACCTGAGAGAGACAGAGGTATTATCGCGCACTCACGCCCAGCATTATCTGAAAATAGTCACTCTAAACTAGTAGAAAGAGCTTTTGACCGCTGTTTTGAAAATAATAAAGAAGGTCTTGAGCTATTAGCGAATACTTAATTTTAGTTATCTATAAAGATGGCTCTATTATAATTCAAGAGATTTTGATACTTTACAGCTCTGTTAGAAACCTCCCAAGCGGAGGTTTTTTTAATGCTTAGATAGAAGCTTTCTGATTTCTCAATATATCGATCCCATCAACATACCGTGAAAACGTGTCGATTTTTTTCAGTTTTTTAAACATATCCGAGAGATATGTCGATCCTATCAACATATTTCATCATGATAAATATCGAGTTGCTCTAAGAAGATTTTTGGAACGGCGGGAGCCTACTACTTCATTCTTTTAACCGGCGCATGCCCGCGGTTCGGCATGAGAATACCAGGAGATAATTAAACGTTCTTTAAACAGATCTTAAACAGTAGTTAAACATATATGCTGGTAATTGAGGATTGCCTCATTGCCGGCACACAGTTTCTGGAAGAGCGTGATAGTGAGAACCGGCAACTCATCAGCTTCTTTTGTCTCAATAAATTATTTTGATGATTCTTAAGAGAGTTTGTTGAGCGACGGGAGCCTACTACTTCATTCTTTTAACCGGTGCATGCCCACGGTTCGGCATCTTTGATGCCTATTTGCCGGCACTCAGTTTTTGGAAGAACGTGATAGTAAGATCCGGCAACTCATCAGCTTCTATTCTACTCAATTGTTATGGATCTTCAATCGTATTACAATGTATGACATCATTGATGTAGAGGTGAAGTTATGACAATCGTTAGTATTAGATTAAATAGAGAAGAAGAGAAGATCTTTAGAGAATATGCCGCTTTTCATGGACAGAGCTTATCGACCTTATTTAAAAATAGTGTGATTGAGAAAATGGAAGATGAACTCGATTTAAAACTCTTGAAAGAGGCTATTGCTTATAATGAAGAGCACCCTGAAACCTATACGCATGATGAAGTCAAAAAAGCATTAGGATTATAGATGTATCAAGTGATCTATACGGCGAAAGCGGTAAAATCTTTAAAGAAGATCGATAAAACACAGGCGTTATTTATTTTAAATTGGATTGAAAAGAACTTAGTCGGTTGCTCTGATCCAAGAGCAAAAGGGCGAGCGATTAGAGGTAATCTTGCTGATTGGCGCTACAGAGTTGGGGATTATCGTCTGCTCTGTAACATCTTAGATAGAGAGATCATTATCGAAGTGATTAATGTCGGACATCGAAAAGAGATCTACAAATAGCGACTTTAAGTTATTAGATAATGCCCATATTGCCGGCACGCAGTTTCTGGAAAAGCGAGATAGTAAGATCCGGCAACCGTTCAGCTTCTATTTCTTATTATTATGCGAGAAGACTCGACAAATATGTCGATCCCATCAACATATCGTAAAAACGTGTCGATTTTTTTCGGTTTTTTAAACATGTTTTATTGATATGTCGATTTTATCAACCTATACTGCTTTAAAAAACTTTATAGGAAAAGTGATGACTTGGATTGCAGATCAACCTTATAACGATTTACCGCTACTACCGCCCAATGAAGAGGTGGAGACAATAACAGTTCTTAAACGATGCATTACGGCAAGAGCGGCATTGGCGGAATTGAATCAAGCGGGGAAGCTACTTCCTAATCAAGGATTGCTGATTAACTTATTGCCCATTTTGGAAGCGCAAGGAAGCTCCGAGATTGAAAATATTGTCACTACGACAGATAAGCTTTTCCAATATGCAGTAGAAGAGAGCAATGCTGATCCTATGACGAAGGAGGCATTAAGTTATCGCCGGGCGCTCTATAATGGCTTTATTTCATTGAAGGATGTTCCACTATCGAGCCGAACAGCCATAGAGATCTGTAGCACAATGAAGGGCACAAATATGAATGTGCGTAAACAGATGGGAACAGCGCTCCGCAATAGTACAACGGGCGATGTGATCTATACACCTCCGGCAGGAGAGGAGAAGATTCGTTCACTACTAAAAAATTGGGAAGACTTTCTGCATGCCGAAGATGATCTTGATCCGTTAGTAAAATTAGCCATCCTCCATTATCAGTTTGAAGCGATACATCCCTTTATTGATGGAAATGGTCGAACAGGGCGAATACTCAATATTCTCTATCTTATTGAGAAGGAGCTATTAACGCTTCCGATTCTCTATCTTAGTCGTTATATTGTGATGCATAAGAGCGATTACTATCGTCTACTACGTAATGTGACAGAAAATAGAGATTGGGAGAGTTGGATTCTTTTTATGCTTCAAGCGATCGAGGAGACTTCTACTTGGACGAAAGAGAAGATAGCAGCGATCACGATGCTGATGGAGGAGACGATTCGATTCATTCAGGAGAGAGAACCCAAAATATATACGCGAGAGTTAGTAGAGATTCTCTTTGAACAGCCTTACTGCCGAATTTCGAACTTAGTGGATAAGGGGATCGCAAAACGGCAAACGGCATCGACTTATCTACAAAAACTTTGTGATATTGGTGTTTTGACAGAGCATACTGAAGGTCGGGAGAAGTTATTCATTAATAGACGCTTACTTGAGTTGATGAGCGAGTAAAACTAAGTGTTATTGAAGCCGGTAAAGAGGGCAGTAAGAAGTTGCCCCTTTGCCGGCGCATAGTTTCTGGAAGAACGCAGTAGTAAGATCCGGCAACGTTCAGCTTTTTTTATCTCAATTAATTTTGATCAATTATTCTTAAGAAGGTTTGTTGAGGGGCGGGAGCCAACCATCTCAATCTTTTCGCCGGTGCATGCCCGCGGTTTGGCATCTTTCAGCGCCGAGGAGAAAGGATCTATTTAAAATAGACCAGTCGGTAATTGAGGATTGCCTCTTGCCGGCATGAGATCTGTGAAAGCATGCAGAGGTGATTTCCGGCAACTCATCAGCTTCTGTTAGTTCTACTATTTTTTAAAAGAGGATAGATATGAAAAATGATATTAATCGACAAGAGTATCCTTTTTTAGATTTAATACTATGGGATACAAAGAAACAAAAATTCACACCTGAGGAAATCTTCTATCTTTGTGAAAAAAGATATCGATACTTTGATGAGAGAAAACTCTCTTCTAAAGAGCGTCAGCTTTTGCAACGATTAATTAAAATAGTAGGTAAAGGCGCATTTAATCATTCTTAAGAGAATCTGCTGAACGGCGAGAGCCAACCATCTCAATCTTTTAATCGGCGCATGCCCGCAGTTTGGCGCTTTCAGCGCCGGGGAGAAAGAGATCTATGCAAAATAGATCAGTCGGTAATTGAGGATTGCCTCTTGCCGGCATGAGATCTGTGAAAGCATGCGAAGGTGATTTCCGGCAACTCATCAGCCTCTTTTGTCTCAATAAATTATTTTGATGATTCTTAAGAGAGTTTGTTGAGCGGCGGGAGCCAACCATTTCGTTCTTTTAACCAGTGCATGCCCGCCAATCGGCATCCATGATGCCGAGGTGATTTTATTCTTATGATTACTGCATACCTGCGGTTTGGCATCTTTGATGCCTATTTGCCGGCACGCAGTTTCTGGAAAAGCGAGATAGTAAGATCCGGCAACTCAACAGCCTCTTTTGTTTCGATTAACCATTTGAAGCATTTTTACGACTATATGCACATTTTTGGTTATCGATTCCGACCTTAAACTTCCCTATAAAGAAACACCTTACTCTCTTTTGTCTTCATCTCGCGACTTAGTTGGAGTGGGGCGAGCGCTTTTTCGAGATCGAAGGTGGCTTTGACCGGCATCTCTAAAGAGAGGGAGCTTAAGTTTGAGAGAATGGGATTCCCCTCTAAAATTGTTAAAAGTGGTGTATAGAGATCATGGAAAAAAGGGGGGTCGAGGAAGAGATGTTGCCGGGGATATTGGGGCAATTGTTCAAGAATCTCTTGATGCAGGTTATTTCCCGGCGTTAAGGCATCTAAGGCGCTTCCTTTGATGAGCTGATAGCGCTCTTCCGGCACTTTAAGAGTGCGAAGATTCTGCGTTAAAGAGCGAAAGACATTGGCATCTTTTTCGATAAATATCGCCTTTTTTGCCCCGCGCGAGAGCGCTTCAATCCCTAAAGCGCCGGTGCCGGCAAAGGCATCGATAATGATCGATCCGGGAATGGAGATCTGTAACCAGTTAAAGAGCGTTTCGCGAACGCGTGAAGCGGTCGGGCGTAGGCCATCGGCATCGATCACTTCAATCTTACGGGAGCGATATTCGCCCCCAATAATCTGTACCGAATGTCTCATTATTTCATTACCTCTGCCTCAGTCACCTTGGCAATTTCCTTTTCTTCGGCATTTTGCATCTTAGCTGTTTCCACCCTATTTTCTGTTTCTGCCGTTACGGTTTTCTCTCTCTTTGTCTCTTTGGATTTGATCGGCGCCGTTAAAGCTTTGATCTCCGCTTCTGATGGGATCTTTGAAACATTGAGCGAAGGGACAATATGGCCACGAATCCAGTTCTCCGTCTCTTTGGCAAGTTCCGAAGTTGTCCGTGATGTTGCTTCGATCGGCGCACCAATCACAATGGTGATAATCCCCGGCTCTTTAAGAAAACGGCCTTTCGGCGCGGCAATTCCAGAGTTAATCGCCATCGGGAGAATCGGTGCTTCAAGCTGCTTTGCCACAATAAAGCCCCCCTTCTTAAAGGGAACCACCTCACCAAAGGGAACGCGTGTTCCTTCCGGGAAGATAATGACAGATCGCCCTTCTGCAAAGCGCTCTTTTGCTTGTTTAGAGATCTGTTTTAAGGCATTTTTACCATCTTTACGGTTGATCGCAATCGGTTTTGCTTTTGCCAAACCCCAGCCGAAGAAGGGAATATAGAGCAGCTCCTTTTTCAGTACAAAGGAGTGGGGCGGTAGAATAATGGTGTAGATTAAAGTCTCTAATGCCGATTGATGATTGGAGACAATAAAGTGCGGAGCTTTCTCTAGATATTTGAGATTCTCCGCGCCGATGATTCGGTAATCGATGCCGGCACCGATGCGCATCCAGCCCACTAAAATTTTGGACCAAGCGATCGTCACATTTCGATACCAAGAGCCGGTCAGAAGAACGGTACTTATCAGCATCACCGGTGTAATCACGAGATAGATAAAGAGAAAGCCGATAAAGGTTATCAGTGAGCGAATCCAAGTGATCATACGCTATTCTACTCCTCTGTAGATGGGATGGTTCGGTTCAATAAGAGCGCATCCACAAAAGATGCTAGATCATTATAGGTAAGGAGCGAAGAATCATTCATCTTTTTTTCACTCTTTAAGCCATTGCCGGTTCGAACTAAGATCGGCGTTACCTGATAATCGCTCTCTTTCGTTGCCCGTTGTGCTGCTTCTACATCGGAGCTTTTATCGCCCACAAAGTAGATCACACTCTCTTTCGGGAGCGCTAATGCCTCAATAATGGAGAGCAACATGCCGGGATTGGGTTTTCGATCGGGGTGATGGGGATCATCGGCGGTGCAAAAAGCGATCATATCGATCTCTCCTTGATGTTCGGCGAGAAGGATGCGCATCTTCTCATGCATCTCCTCGAGTGCTTGATGATCATAGAGCCCAAGCGCAATCCCCCGTTGATTGGTGGCAATACCGATCTTAATGCCGGCGTGATGCAGCTGCGCCATCGCTTCTAAACTGCCGGGAATAGGAATCCACTCATCGCGCGATTTAATATAGGCGCTTGAATCTTGGTTGATAACGCCATCACGATCTAATATCACAAGATCGGGGCGGGGAAGGGGCTGCTTCTCTTGCGCATCTTGGTGCGCGTTACTCTTTTCTCTCATCACTGACCTCGTAGGTTCTATTTAGGTTTTATTGTTAAATGATCACCCTCTAAGAAAGGGAAAGGGGAGACACTCCTCAGAATGCTCCCCTCGATTTTGATACGCGTTAAACTAGCATCTTCTTACTCGAATTAGAGTTGTAGAATTAGAGTTGCAATTTAGAGATATCGGCCACTGTCTCAAAGTAATCACGAATCTCTGTCAGGAGCGCAATACGATTTTGACGGACTTGAAGATCATCGGTCATCACCATGGTATCGGCAAAGAAGTTCGCAAGTGGCGTCGCTAAATTACTCAATGCTTGTAAAATCGCCTGATAATCACGCGCTGCTGAAAGTTTACCAATCTCCTCTTTAAGCGCTTGGCTTGCATTGTAGAGCACTTTTTCCGAATCATTCTCTAAAAGAGATGCGGAGACTGCCGGCAATGCCGCTTCAGACCTGTTATTCTCTAAAATATTGTGGATACGTTTATTGGTCTCGATCAGAGTTCCTGCTTCCGGCAATGCTTTAAATTTCGCAACTGCAAGGAGACGATGGTAGATATCGAGCGGATTGGTTAATTTCAATTCAGAGATCGACGCAAAGACATCGCTTGAAACACCAAGATCGGATGAGTAGGCACGCAGACGATCGAAGATATAGGTGAAGATGGTATCGACCGATTTTTCCGCCTCAATCTCCGCCGGCATTGTATCGGCACTAATTTTGATCAATTTTAAGAGATCGAGATTGAGCTCCGCTTCGATCAACATACGCAATACCGCAAGGGCATTTCGGCGAAGACCATAAGGGTCACGCGAACCTGTTGGAATCTCATCAATCGAGAAGATCCCCACAATGGTATCTAAACGCTCGGCAAGACCTAAGGCTAATGCCTCTTTGCTCTCCGGGAGACGATCGCCGGCAAAGCGGGGCCAATAAACCTGCTCAAGGCTATCTGCCACAATCGGATCTTCATTCTGATTGAGCGCATAGTAGCGCGCCATCGTTCCCTGTAATTCAGGGAATTCTTGAACCATATCACTAATAAGATCTGCTTTATTAAGGCGTGCTGCACGGGAGACAAGTGTTGTATCGGCACCAATCTCTGCCGCAATCGCTTCACTCAAGGTGGCGACTCGGCGAATCTTATCCGCTTGAGATCCCAATTTTGTCTGGAAGACTACATTTTCAAGATCTGCTAAATAATCGCTTAAGGGCTTCTTCTTATCTTCATTCCAGAAGAATTCCGCATCGGCAAAGCGAGGACGAATCACCCGCTCATTTCCTGAGATCACCGCTTCCGGCTCTTCGCTGACGATATTGCTCACAAAGCAGAATTTATCCACCAATTTGCCATGCTCATCAACAATGGGGAAGTAACGCTGATGATCTTCCATCGCGATAATCAGCGCCTCTTGCGGCACATCTAAGAAGTGGGATTCAAACTGACCAATCATCGCCTTAGGATACTCAACAAGTGCCGTCACTTCATCAAGTAAGCCGGCATTGATAATGGGCGCACCGATCCCTTTTGTCGCGGCATTGATCTGCTCTTCAATCATCGCCTTACGCTTATAGAAGCTCGGGATAATATGCCCTTCGCGTTCCATAATGGTTTCATAATCTTTCGCATGGGTGATCGTGACCGGCGCTTTTGTATGGAAACGATGTCCACGGCTCACATTACCCGCCTTAATGCCGAAGATCTCAATATCTAAGATCTGATCGCCATAGACCACCGCAAGCCAACGAACGGGGCGAACAAATTCAAAATCGTGATCTGCCCAGCGCATCCGTTTGGGGATCGGTAGACCTTTAAGCGCCTTCTCAATCATCGCCGGAAGAAGTGACGCGAGCGATTCCCCTTTCACCTCCTCTTTAAAGGTGTACCAAGCGCCTTTCTCAGTCTCTAAAAGTGAGAGCTGTTCCACCGAAACGCCACAAGAGCGTGCAAAGCCTAAAAGTGCCGGCGTCGGCTCGCCATCTTTCATCGCCGCCTGAAGTGCAGGGCCACGGCGTTCATTACTATAATCGTCCTGTTCCGACTGTAGATCAGAAATCACAACAGCTAAACGACGCGGGGTAGCATACGCCTCAATTTCTGAAAACTCTAACTTCTTCGCCTTCAATTCTGCTTCAATACCCGCTTTGAAAGCGTTGGATAAATTGTTCAATGCTCGTGGAGGAAGCTCTTCCGTCCCAATTTCAATCAGTAGCGTCTCTTTAATCATTGTGATTCCATCTAAAAAGTGTATGAAATAATCGATTGTTCCTTTATAACCGGTTATTTTAGCGTATTCAAACGGCTTTCTCACTCATATTGTGTCGAATGAAGAGAATTTGTGTTATTAGTAACCTATTTATCTGATTTGAAATCTCTATTTCATTCAATACCATTTAGCTGAACTTTTCAGATGGCACCTCTGTAATAGAGCTTATTAAAATCGATGCATCTAATTGATGCGCCCTTAAAAAAAGTGTTAAAACTAGTATTAAAACAATCGATCTCCGCTATGAAAAAAATCCCCAATCTTTTCCGCTATGCAACTTCCGAGCTCTCCCAAGATGCGATGATCTGCTGGCTCTTAGCCCATGCAAATCCCGAATTTGAAGATGCAGATCCTCGACTCCAGAAGCTTGCTTTAACCTTGATCAATCAGTTTCTAGAGAAATCAGGCTATCCACCACTCTCTGAGCCGATCTCTAAAGATCACTTTAAGATCAAACGGCAGTACCGTAAGGTTGATGTGGTCGCGCGCGTGAATCAATATCTCTTCATTATTGAGGATAAGACCGTTGCCGGAATTCATGGTGACCAACTAAGCGCTACAACAGCAACTATCGCAATTAGGAATCTCTGCTCACTGGAAACATACGGCGAACCAAGGGGGCGGACAACATGTTTTATGGCTATCCCCAGCAGGGGAATTGGGGGAGCAACAATATCTGCAATTGCAAAGCCACGCCGAAAGAGAGATGGAATTAGCGATTCGTACCTTAGAGCATCAAGAGCCGATCACAACGCCGATGAAACGTAAGATGATTCGTTATCTAAGAGAGCAGTTTCAGCAGCACCAAGCAGAATACCCCTTAATTAAAAACATTCAAAAAGTCCCTAGATTGAGCGGTAGAAAAAAGAGTAAAACTTCAGCCATTATGCTCGTCAATCCAAAGGAAGATCTCTTCTCAAATAACGAGCAGAATACCCTTTCGATAGAGAAGATTGCCCAGTTGATTAAGGAAGCGGATCACTTTTTGAAAAGGCATTGTTATAGAAAAGAAGATTAAGAAAGAGAAGGCAAGATGTATAAATAGTTGTGGTGGTGTTAAGTCATAACGGTGGCAGGGAGTTGAGCTATCTTATGTGATTATTTTTGTATTTATTCTATTTTCTATTAAGCTTAAGCACATTAATTTATTTTTTACCATATTTTTGCTACTAGTCACACATTCATAAGTAGGTTTAATGAAAGTCTTTCCATTTTTTATACGATTAATACTTCTATCAATTACATACTATTTAATTAACGCTGTTTTTATTGATGATCGCCTCTCTTTTTATACGATGGTTGAGTGGTGGTCTAAATTAGCAGGTTATTTAGCTCAGTTAATTGCAACGCTGATTTTAGTGACTTTTTTCTCTTATAGTAAACGGGTAATTAAGTGGTTATTTTTACTCGTATTTATGGTTAATTCTCTATTCTATTTAACTTATTACAATGCTGTAGGAACTTATTTAACCTTTAGTGATTTAATAACGCTTATCCAAGCAAAGGGAAATTTAACAGATGCCATTATGGGATATGGTGATCAGTTTTTAAAAGCGGTATTAATTCATATTCCTTTTATCTTGGTTTACTCTTGGCCGAGTTCTTGGTGCTTACGTTGGCGCGGATCGATTATCACTTCAACTATCTATATTGTAATTCTTATTGCTTATAGTCTCTCGCTGATAAAGACTCAAGGGCGAGGATTAATTGGACGTCCAGGATTTATATTACCTACAGTACAATTAGCTGTTTATAGTTATGCTAGTGTGAAAAATAGCCAGATAAATGATGAGTTAAAGCCTAGAGAAAGAGCTAACTACCTCAACTTTGTTGCAGATTCAGATAGCGTTAATACAGTTATTATGACGATTGATGAATCGATTAATTGGGATTTGATCGATCTAAATTATGAGGGAAATGTAACGCCTACTTTAAAACGTTATCCTAAAGATAATATTACGAATTTTGGTAAGGCAATCTCCTATGCCAACTGTAGTGACTTATCAAATGCCTCTATTCGCAAATTTGTACGATATGGAGAAGAGGAGAAGGATCTCTTAGGAACGGATATTGTCTACATCTGGGAAATCGCAAAGCATGCGGGATTTACTCCTTACTTAATTGATGCTCAGGCTAATGGTGTTGGTCATAATTATTTTACGACGGAAGAGAGAGATCAGATCAATATCATTCAAGTTAATGGTGAAGATGATGCTGAGTTAATCGATCTTATTTTGGCGAAAAGAGAGCAATATCCAGAAGAGAAGCAATTCTTTTTAGTGATTAAACAAGGTGCTCATCTTCCCTATTATAAGTCGGGTATCTCAGAGGTGTTTTCACCGGGAATGAAAAGTCCTGTTTTAAGTCAGGCTACACGAGAAGAGATTATCAATACCTATAAAAATAGAGCGCGTTTTGAAACTGATCGATATTTTGAAGCTATTTTAGAAAAATTACCTTATAAAGAGCAGGTTGCCATTGTTTATACTTCTGATCATGGGCAAACATTTGATGTGCCAGGGCAGAAATCATTTCATTGTGATACCCGCAACCCCGATATTAAGGAAGCTACTGTACCGCTTCTATTTATTGGACCGCAATTTCTTAATGAATCAGTAACCATTGAAAATATTAAAAATGATCAGAATATTAAGAGTCACTACTATATTCCGGCATTATTGATGACAGCATTAGGTTATCAAGATAGTGATATTGCTCAATTTACGGAGTATTTTGAACTTTTTGAAAAAGATGCTAATCCCCATTTTGTCTATGACAGGGCAGTTCCATTCTTTGAAAGTGATGCACAGAAGAAGGAATTAGAAGAAATTGATGTTATCTCTTTAGCACCACAATTTTAAGAGTTATGAATTTAAAGCTATAGATCGATATATTGCTGAAAAGTTGAAAGCCTATTTTAGGAATAGGCTTTTACTCTTTCAATAACATCAAGCGGAGAGATATCTACAATTTTATCTCTCTTTTTATGACACCAAATAACTTCGGTAATCTCTTTTTTGAGAGGTTCCCATTCAGGAGTTTTGTGTCTCATTAAAGCAATTAAAGGTGTATTTACAGCATTGGCAAGATGAATAATCGATGTCTCCACAGAGATAATTAAATCAGACTGTTCTAAAATTGCCGGTAGTTCATAAAAGTTATCAGTTGCGCTAAAAGGAATAGTATTTGCTAAATTAGCGGTTTGAATTGCTTCACTTATTTCAGAGAGATGATCTGGCGTAGTGTTAAGAAAATAGAGTGCATTAGCATATTGAGGTAACTGCTGCATCTTCTCTATTAGTTCAATTGCCTGTGCTAATTTCCATGAGCGATTAGGATCTTTTGCAAGATAATTGATAAAGATAATTTGTTGGGAAGGGGGCTTTTTAAGTTTTGCTAGTTTTTGAGCTGTATTATCTTTCCAGTATTGCGGAATGTCGATGAAAGGATATTTTTCTTCAGATATCATTGTATATCCGCCAATTTGCTCAAACCAAAATGCAAAAAGATCACTAATATGACGCCCTTTTGTCATTGGGATGGATTTGAAAGTGATATCCAAGTTTTTCCAGAGTTTTCTCTTATAGATTTGGTATTTGAGTCGATACCAATTGATATGCAGTTTAAGTCCGGCCACAATACTATCAGGTCCTGCCATTTCTCTAGCATACTTTTCTGTGGGTTCAGAGTGAACATCACCAAAAGAGATAATAAGTGGGTAGTTCTCTCTTTTAGCTTCTTCAATTGCTTCCGCAAAAAAATGTGGAGCATAATTTTTACGGTATATCTTATTGAATAAGCCACAGCCTTCTAACCAATCGTAAATAACATCTTTTTCTAAAAGAGGCCATCTACTCTCATCTGTTGTACAACGACTCTCCACAACAAAAAGATCTATCTTTAGATTCGGATAATGTTTTTTGAATACACTAAAAGCGCTCTGTAGATAGGCAAAGTCACCAATTGCTAGATGGATAATAAACAAAACTTTGTCGGTTTTTGATACAAGTGTGGGTAATGAGAGATTATCAGAATTGTCTTTTTTCATACTTATTAGCATTATTGGTTAATCAAAAAATATAGTCGGCATCTTAGTGGCAAAATGACATACAATAGATACCGATAAATATGTAAAGTATAACACTTAGTTAATCTATGGATATTAGATATTCATACAGTAGGCGATTTATGAAAATATCGATAATCATCCCCATTTATAATGTTGAAGCAGAAATTCAGCATTGTTTGAAATCTGTCTTAGAACAAGATTATAGTAATATTGAATTAATTTTAGTTGATGACTGTACTCCAGATAATAGTATTGATCTAGCCCTTACAGTTATAGAAGCTTATAAGGCGACTAAGCGCACTATTTTAGTTCAACATAAAGAAAATAAGGGGTTGTCCGCTGCTAGAAATTCCGGCATAGATGCTTCTAGCGGGGATTATCTCTTTTTTTTAGATAGTGATGATAGCTTAAGCTATCCCAGCGCAATAACTGATTTGGTAAGCTTGGTAAAGAGTGATGAAGAGTGTTGTGATGTTGTAATAGGTAATTTTGAAAAAGTTACGCCACAAGGGGATACTTTAGAAATAGGCTTTCAAAAAGATCTTTGTTCATCCTCTACGGATGAGATTTATCATCAGTACGTTGAAGGTCGGTTGACAGTAACAGCGTGGGGAAAATTGGTACTTCGTGATCTAATAATTGAAAATAATCTCTATTTCGAAGAGGGGATATATCATGAAGATGAATTATGGTCATTCTTACTATATCGAAATGTGAAGAGTCTTCGCGCAACATCTATGATTGTTTATGATTATTTAGAGCGAGAGGGTTCCATTTCTTTTTCGATTAAAGAAAAAAATGTTGTAGATCTTAACTTTGTTATAGAGAAAATGTACCAACAGTATCTTGTGGAAAATAACCCTTTTTATCAAAAATTGATAGCCCTCAAAATAGAAAAATTAAAAAGACGATCGTTAAAATGGATGGCTAATTTTAACGATGATTTTATAAAGCAACAATTAGTGATTTTGAAGAAGATAAAAACGAAGATGGCTACTTCCGAAATAAAGTATATTGAGCAATTACTGTTGTTGAGTTTACCGATCAAATTAGTAATAGCTTATCTCAAATTTAGATGGGGAAAATAGAAATGGTGAAAGACGAAGAACTACCAATTATAAATGCATTATGGATTGGAGACCAGTTAGGGGCTATTTCTAGAGCTTGTTTAACTTCTTTTGTGATGAGGGGACATCAGGTGCATCTGCACACTTATGGTGAGATCAAGGATCTTCCAGAAGGCGTCATGATAAAAGATGCTAATGAAATTATTGATAAGAGTAAAATTATAAAGCATAAAAAAACAGGGAGCTATGCTCTCTTTTCTGATATTTTTCGCTATGAATTATTAAGACAGACAGATAATAATAATATTTATGTTGATTGTGATGTCTACTGTATAAAACCTCTTTCTGTGCCGAAACATGGCTATCTATTAGGTTATGAGGATGATTATACGATTAATGGAGCAGTTCTAGCACTACCATCAGATTCAGATTTATTGAGAAATTTACTTAATATTGCGTATGATTCTACTTTTATTCCTCCGTGGTTTTCTAAGAGTAAACAAATAAAGTTAAAAATAAAAAAGAGCTTTAGAATTAGTGTAAATATTGAAGATATGCCTTGGGGAATTATTGGTCCTTCTGCAATAACCTATTATGTTAATCAGTTAAAACTAGAAGATTATATTGAAGATATTGATATTTTTTATCCCATTCACTGTAAGTCAGTCATTAGTTTTTTAACAAAATATCAATTAGATGTCAGTGAAGTTTTGACAACTAGGACACGAACTATTCATTTGTATAATGAAATGTTAAAAGAAGTAGATTTAGAATCTCTTAGCTCTAAAACAATAATGTATTCTCTTTTAGAAAATGAAATTTAAATGAAAACAAAAAAACAAATTCGTGTAGGATTAATTATCGATGGGTTCTTTGGTGGGGCTAATACTCAGTATGGTGGGTACGGAAAACTAGCCAGAGATTATATATGTAAATACTTATCTAAGCAGAGTTTAGGCTTGGATATTATTGTTGATGTTATTTTAGGCACAAGTAGTCGTAAGATGCTTGCGAAAAAATATGTAGTAGATGGAATTAATTTGTATAGGCTACCTAAATCGGATTTTTTCGCTAAAAGATTTTTAAAAAGGAAAAACTATGATATCTACCTATCGATAGAGCTAGTTGATGAAAGAGTTCTTTTGCTTGAGAAAGAGAGTAATAAAAAACTTATTTTATGGATTCAAGATCCACGCCCATGGTATGAGTGGGAGGAGATTAATACTGTTCGGTTATTACCAGAAGAATGCTACTATCGGCAGGAAATATATGATACTGTCCACGATTGGTATAAGAGAAATAAAATAGTCTTTGTTTCGCAAGCTGAATTTTTAAATAAAAAAGCAATTGATCTGTATAACCTTGGCAATGATGTACCTATTAAATATTTGCCTAATCCGATTGAAATAGATTATACATTTGATGTAAGTAGTTATGAAAAAAAAGATAAAATCATTTTTTTAGGGAGAATAGACTCTGTTAAGAGAGGGTGGTTGTTTTGTGAAATTGCAAAACAACTTCCTGAATATGATTTTTTTGTTTTAGGTAAATATCAACATGAGTCTGATAGGATGAAAAGCATTTTGGAGGAATATAATAAACTTCCTAATCTAACTTTTGTTGGTCATGTTGATGGGGATGTTAAAACTCAATTTTTAAAAGATGCCAAGATTTTAGTTAATACTAGTATTCATGAAGCCCTACCAGTTTCATTTTTAGAAGCTTTATCATATGGAACTTTGATAGTAAGTAACCGTAATCCTGATAATTTAACAGAGATGTTTGGTATTTGGACGGGAGATATTCTTGGTGATGGTTGGGATAAAGTCTCATTATATACCCAGGCTATAAAAAAAATCATAGAGGATGAACCTCAAAGGAAAAAATTATCTAAAAATGCTATAGAATATATTAATAATATACATAATATAGAGAAGTTTCAGAAGAATATAGTTGATATTATAAAGAGTGAGATAACCTGAGTATTGTATTTATTTTAAAGGATAATGGGTTTTCCTAGTTAAGTTCTCATTTCATATGCTCTCTTTTTATTAATTCTTAAAGCTCTCAACTAGAAATTTTTGTAATGCAATTTCTGCTACTTGCTTTGGAGATATATTCTGTCGATATTATCTTTCCTTTGGAACCCAAATTACCGTTGAAATATTTTTATCTAGGAGGGCTCATTCCTGTGTTCTTTGTTTCATAAGTGTGATTACAGGAGTTTTAACGGTATTAGCTAAATGGATAGTGGATATTTCGATAGAAATTATAAGCTCAGAGAGCTTTAACATAGCGGGGAATTGATAAAAATTTTCTGTAGGATTATACGAAAATATGTTAGGTAGGCACTTTTCTTCAATATTCTTATCTAATGAAGAGATAGTTCAGGAAGTGTATTGATTAGAAAAGTGGTATGCTTAAATTGTTTTTTGTTGTAATCTTCGGATCAATTTGAGTGTTTGTTCTGCTTTTCAAAATTTTTTAGGCGCTTTTACAAGGGAGTTAATAAAGATTATTGAAGTAGAGTTATCGGCTTTTAATCTCTGTAGGTGTTGATTGGTAGAATTAAGCCATTTTTCAGGAATATCAACAAATGAAAGTCTTTCTTTGGGGGATGATGTAACTCCCGTGAGTTGTTCTATCCATGAGTTGTATACCGCGCTAATATGCTCACCTTCTTTAGAAGTTTACTATAAAAGAATAAATTTAAAACTTTTCAAGATGGTCGTTTAATTTATGGTAAAACCACAAATCTCTAACCAAACATAGAGAACATGATTTTTAAGTGCTAGCCATTGTTTTTCATCATCAGTACAGCGATTTTCTAATATAAAAAGATCTATTTGAATGTGAGAATGCTTTTGATGAAAAGCTCTAAATATACTCTGTATATAAGCATAATCATCTATCATTAGGTAAATTAAAATAGGATCTTATCTGTG
This sequence comes from Ignatzschineria indica, assembly GCF_003121925.1. Classification (NCBI taxonomy): domain Bacteria; kingdom Pseudomonadati; phylum Pseudomonadota; class Gammaproteobacteria; order Cardiobacteriales; family Ignatzschineriaceae; genus Ignatzschineria; species Ignatzschineria indica. The sequence continues at coordinate 197,111 of NZ_QEWR01000004.1, forward strand.
TTTTGTAAGAGGTCATGTGAGAGTGCCTGTTTATAAGTAATTAATAAATAATATATTTATATGAGTGATATTTTCTTATTCTTCAAGATTTCCTAGCGATCTTTTCTTACTCCCTCACCTATAAATAAACATTAAACTTAATTGTTATTAATTATTTAGGGCTTTTCAGGCGTGTATTTGTATGGATCAGAGTCAGCGGAGACTAAAAATAAATATCATATTTTTTCAGGAGAAATTGAGTTGTAATGGAATACTTAAAAATAAGTTTATCCTTGGATATTAGTATGAGATGGCTATTGCTTTAGATTGAACGGAACATTTCTGGTTATTTCGGAAAGTAAAATATTTAAACAGTTATGTTTTTATTATATTGTCAGATATGTTTATAGTTTAAGTTATTGGACTATTTATAAGGTATTGCGTTAGATGAAGTTGGTAAAAGTATCACTCATTGTGCCTGTTTTTAATGAGGAGGAGGCAATCCCACTTTTTTATGAGAAGGTAAGAAGTGCTTCTTTTTTACAAAATTATGAGGTGGAGATTGTTTTTGTTGATGATGGAAGTCGAGATGGGACGGAAGAGGCTATTAATTCATTAGCATGTTCGGATGAGTTAGTAATACCTTTGAGCTTCACCAGAAATTTTGGTAAGGAGCCAGCACTTTTTGCAGGGTTAGAGTATGCCACGGGTGATGTGATGATTCCAATTGATGTTGATCTCCAAGACCCTATCGAAGTTATTCCACAGTTAATTTCTAAATGGCAAAAAGGATATGATGTAGTTCTTGCTAAACGATTAGATCGTAGTTCGGATTCATTTTTTAAGCGTAAAAGCGCAGAGTGGTTCTATAAATTACATAATAAAATTAGTAAGCCCACTATTGAGGAAAATGTGGGAGACTTCCGCTTAATGTCTCGAAACGTTGTGGAGAATATTAAGGAATTGCCAGAAAGGAACCTTTTTATGAAAGGTGTTCTCTCTTTGGTTGGCGGAAAAACAGCAATTGTAGAATATAGAAGGGCAGAACGGTCAGTAGGAGAGACAAAATTTAATGGTTGGAAGTTGTGGAATATAGCTCTTGATGGGATTACCAGTTTTTCAACAGCACCTTTACGAATCTGGACTTATATTGGTTTTTTTGTCGCGGCTTTAGCTTTTCTATATGGAAGTTATATGATTATTGGAAAGCTTTTTTTTGGTAATCCTATTCCAGGGTATCCATCATTATTAGTATCAATTCTTTTTCTTGGCGGAATTCAGCTTATCGGAATTGGAGTGCTAGGGGAATATATTGGGAGAATTTATATAGAAACGAAAGCGAGGCCTAGATATATCCTTAAGAAAAAAGATTAACTTGATAGAAGGCGTCATGAATTGATTGTTTTTCTAAGTCTGTTTTTTTTAATACTCACCACACTTTATGTTTATTTTATCGCTTCATCCTCAAAGCTCTCTTTTGCTTTCAGTGCCGTGATACTAGCTTCCAAATAGGGACTATTGCCGATGGCGATATTGCGGAGCCATCTTGCGTAGCCGAGCCGGCGGATGGGGGAGCCTTCTGTCCAAATAAATGGTTTTAGGCATTTTCGCTTTGAAAAAACAAGTTTTCATTTTTTAAGTTATCTTATTATAATTTAGGCATCATACCTGCCATGCCTCTGAATTAATTCGTTTTAATTTACGCACAAATGAGCAGGTTTTTTTGTTTTCGGGATTATTTAAGAATTTTTATTAAAGATAATTCTGGGTATAGCCTTAATAAAGACCCCAGATTAGGAAATTGATCGATTATTTTTTTCATTCTGCTCTTCAAGCGCCCATTTGACATGTTCTCTCACCGCTTCATCTTCAAAGTTTTCTTTCGCTTTTAGTGCTTCGATATTCTCTTCTGAATAGGGGCTATTGCCGATGCCGATGGCGATATTGCGGAGCCATCTTGCGTAGCCGAGCCGGCGGATGGGGGAGCCTTCTGTTTTGCGGAGGAATTCTGCTTCTGTCCAACTAAAAAGCTCTAGGAGTGTGGAGGAATCGAGCTTATGGCGGGGGAAGAAGTCTTGAGTTGTAAGGTCGATCGCAAAGCGATTCCACGGGCAGACGATTTGGCAATCATCACAGCCGAAGATGCGGTTCCCCATCGCGGAGCGATACTCTTCTGGAATGGGGCCAAAATGTTCGATAGTGAGATAAGAGATGCATTTACGCGCATCGATCTTAAAGGGAGAGACGATGGCATCGGTGGGGCAGGCTTTGATACAGCGGGTACATTGGCCGCAGTGGTTGGTGATCGGCTCGCTGGGGATATCGATCCGTTTTGAGAGTAACAGTTCGCCGAGAAAGAAGAAGGAGCCTCTCTTCGGGTGGATAATCATGGTATTTTTCCCGAAGAAGCCGAGGCCCGATTTTTGGCTAAAGGCGCGTTCTAATACCGGTGCGCTATCCACAAAGGCGCGAAATTCAAGGCCGGGGATCTCTTCTTGTAGCCATTTTCCCAATTTTGTGAGCATATTGCGGAGCACTTTATGGTAATCCCGCCCGAGGGCATATTCTGCAACATAGGCGTGGTTGGGATCTTCTAGGCGTGCTTTGGCATCAATCTCCGGATTGAAGTAGTGAAGTTGTGCAGTGAGCATCGATACAGTGCCGGGGACGAGAAGATCTGGGTGGTAGCGCTTCTCCCCATGTTTATACATATAATCTAAATCGCCATGAAATCCCTCTCCGAGCCATTCGATAAAGTAATCCCGATTTTTGCCGGGATCGATATCGGCGCTAGAGAGTTCATTGATGCCGAGTTCCGCCGCTTTCGCTTTCAGTTTTGCGATAAATTGGGGCGAGTTGTAATCGGTATCGTGGGCAGTTTCATGGCGCATCGGTTATGCTTCGCTCTCTTGGCGCAGTCGCTCTTGGTATTTACGCTCAAGGGCGGCTTTCACATAGGGGTGGACAATAGCGCTCACATCTCCGCCGAGCATGGAGGCTTCTCTCACCATGGTGGAGGAGACAAAGGAGTATTTCTCACTCGGGGTGAGGAAGATGGTCTCTACTTTGGGGTTGAGGTGGCGGTTAAGGCTTGCCATCTGGAATTCATACTCAAAGTCCGATACGGCGCGTAAGCCACGCACTAAGATATGGCTATCGATAGTATCCATATAGCGGGCAAGGAGATCATTAAAGCCGATCACCTCAATATTTTCATGCCCTTTAAAGATCTCTTTGGCCATATCGAGGCGCTCTTCATAGGTGAAGAGGGGCTTCTTCTTCGGGCCGCTAATCTTCGCAACGGCGACAATCAATTTTGGGAAGATTCGTGCCGCACGAATAATGATATCGGAATGCCCATTGGTAATGGGGTCAAATGTGCCGGGATAGACGGCGGTTGTCTCGCTCATAATAATCCTCTTGTGGGGCTGCTCATGGCAGTCACCTTCTATATTATTTAATTGTTTAGTAAATCGTGGCTCTATTTTACGTGATCTCAGTCACTTTCGCATTAGCCGATTGTACAATCTGTTCGCTAGATGGAGATTTTTATTCTCTATTTTTCAAGTAAGAAGGGTCTTGGAGGGGCGGGGACTGACTGATCGGTATTCAAAAAATTGGGCATAACTTTGAGATGCTTTTACATAGTAAAGTATTTTATAGGGTTAAAATTATAAGAATATAACTTTTCCTTAGATCGAAATTGTTACAAATCATTTTAACATTCCATACCCAACAGTTTGAAAATGGATTAAACCCCACTATCAGCATGATATTAAAGGAGTGTATTTTCGAAAATAAAAGTCGCAATACACAGTTGAGTTTAAAAATCGTGTATTGACTATAACTAAAAGGATTAAGTCCGATAGAATATCGAACTTAGTCTATATCATAATAATGTCTTAAATAGTTCAATTTTATAGAATGATTTTTTATATTATATATAGTAATAAGCAATATCATTATCAATTACTTTATATAACCAACCTTCTTTATGTAAATACTCTAAATGAGCCATTGCTTCATTGGTTGCAAAGAATTTTTGCGGATTAGGGAAGTCATCCCATGAGGGAGCCCTAAAGTTCCATTCCATTAAAGAAGCTACTTCGCTAGGGGATAATTTTTTTTGATAATGCGAGCATATATCAAAAACTTCTTTAAGTCTGTTGTAATGATGTGCTATTAGTTCTTTTGCTCGTCGAGGGTGATCAGTCATTAGATTGCGATGAGATGGGTAAATGGTATTGATCTGTATTGAGCTGATTTTTTTTAAGTTATGAAGAAAAACATGTAATGCAGGAAAGTCTTGATCCCAATATGTGATATTGGGAGATATTTGATCAAGGATATGATCTGCCCCAAAAAAATTTTGGGATTGTAAGTCATATAAGCCTATCATTCCTGGAGTATGGCCAGCAATATCTATAACTTTAAATTTTTTATTGCCAACAGAAATAATATCGTGCTCTTTTAAAAGAGTGAATTCGATACTTGAGTTAAATGAGAATAGTGATGCAGGTAAGATATCTCTTGTTAGTTGATAGCGAATTAAGTCTAGCAAGATAATTCTATTTTCGATATTTTTGTAAAAATCACCATTTGCAATTTTTTGCATAATATTAGCATCTGGAATACTTGCAAAAACTTCGCATCCTTCCTCATAAAAATAGCCTGCTAATCCTGAATGATCAGCGTGTAAATGGGTAATAAAAACTTTAAGGTTTTTTAATTGAATATTGAGGGATTTGATAGCATTGAGGATTCTGTTTTTTGTGATTTCATCATTAAAGCCTGTGTCAATAAGTAATGCTTGTCCATTATCAACAATTAGATAACTATAGACCTCTTTGAGTGGGTTGTTATTTAAACTAAGCGGCAATTTATAAATATAGTCAGAGAGTTGTTCCATATTTTATTTCTCCTCTATAAGAATGGGTAAGTTGTTTAGTTAACTACTTACCCAATATAGATTTAATAGTTAGTGATAATTAATTCTTTTGAGGATCAAACATTCTTTCTTTGATAAATAAAGCGGGTATAAGCCCACATAAGAAGTAAGCTCCGCCCATAACCATGAAACCAGCACCAATGGAGTAGTGGGTAGCAATAAATCCAATTGTTGCAGGGGCTAAAGCTGCTCCGGCTCTTCCTACATTATATGCTCCTCCAACAGCGGTACCTCTGATTTTTGTTTCAAAGCTTTCTGTCATATAAGTTGCATTAACTCCATACGGTATTCCATAAAGGAAACCAAAGGCTATGAGCAAATAAAGAATATTATCAGGGGTGTGAAATAGGACTATAAGAGGTAAGAAGATAGCAGTACCTATTGCCCCAAAAGCATAAGTTGCTCTTCGCCCAAAGAAGTCTGCTGCAATTCCCGCAATAATTTTCCCTAAGATCATTGCTGTATATGATCCTACTAGGAAGAAGGTCATAGATTTGAATTGCATCCCCATTTCTTTTTGTAAGTAGTTGGGCATCCAGTTGTTTACTCCATAGTATCCAAACTGTAAGAAACCCGCGGTTAATGCCCATAAAATGAAAATTTTTCTAGTATTTTTTTCAGAGAAAATAAGTTTGAAGGCACTCTCTTTTTTTACTTTATTTTGACTGTTTTCTTTTTGTTTCTTTTTGGACTCAATCCAAGCTTGTGGCTCAGGGATTAGTAGTTGCATGCCAATTGCTAATACTGACGGAATAATCGCAATATAAAATAACCATCTCCAACCATAAGAAGGGATAATCCAACCAGCAAGAAGTGATGAGACTACATACCCGACAGACCATCCAGCTTGTAATGTACCCAATACGGTAGTCCTATATTTTGTAGGAACGTATTCAGCCATTAAGGTGTTACAAGCAACATAAAGAGCACCTAAACCTAAAGATGAGAAAAATCTCATAAAGGCAAATTGTACATATGATTGAGTTGCGCCAAGTATGGCTGTTCCAACAGAAAAAATAAGGATACTGATAACGACAGTTTTTACACGGCCAATTTTGTCAGCCGTATAACCACCTACAATTCCTCCTAACGCCATCCCTATTAGGGTATAACTTCCCAGCATTCCCTTTTGAAATTCACTCAAACCCCATTCGACCTCTAGGGAGCTCAGGCTAAAAGAGAGAAAAAGTAAATCAGCACCATCGACAAGTAGAGCAGTGAAACAAAAAATAAAGACTAAAATCCAGATATTATTGTGTTTTATCATAAAAAATCCTCCTAAGGATATAGAGCTTTATTTTCCTAAAGCTGCTCTAATCATATTTTTAGCAATGACTAATTGTTGTATTTGTGTTGTGCCTTCATAAATTCTGAATAATCTGACATCACGGTAAAAACGCTCAATACTATACTCTTTACTGTAGCCTGCTCCTCCAAAAATCTGTACGGCTCTATCGGCAACCCTTCCACACATTTCTGAGGAAAACATCTTGGCGCAAGAGGCTTCTGTGTTTACATTTAGACCTTCATCTCTTTTTTGAGCTGCATCTATTACCATGCATTTTGCTGCATAAATTTCAGCTTTACTATCTGCCAACATGGCTTGAATTAATTGGAAATGAGCGATTTCCTGTCCAAATTGTTTTCTTTCTAAAGCATAGTTAAGAGCATCATTTAGCATTCTTTCAGCTACTCCAACGCATATTGCCGCGATATGTAAGCGACCTTTGTCAAGAACTTTCATCGCGGTTTTAAAGCCTAAACCTTCTATACCCCCAATAATCTGGGATGCAGGGATGCGACAATTGTCAAAAATCACATCACTCGTTAAGGCCCCTTCTTGTCCCATTTTTTCATCAGGAGATCCAATAATTACGCCTGGAGTATCTTTGTGAATAATAAATGCAGAGATTCCACCGGAACCTTTAATATCAGGATTTGTCCGTGCCATTACAGTAAAGATGTCTGCTATGGGGGCATTGGTGATAAAACGTTTAGTTCCGTTGATAATATATTCATCACCATCTTTCTGCGCTCGTGTTTTGAGAGATCCAGCATCACTACCAGAGTCAGGTTCTGTTAAGCAGAATGCAGATATAAATTCTCCGCTAGCAAGTTTGGGAAGATAGAAGGCTTTTTGCTCTGGAGTACCATCAAGAATAATACCTTGAGCACCAATTCCATTATTAGTTCCTATGAGAGATCTGAAAGCAGGGGAGGTTTGACCTAGTGCAAAAGCGACATTAACCTCCTCTTCCATAGTGAGTCCTAATCCTTCATATTCTTCAGGAATAGCGAAGCCAAAAAGCCCCATTTCCTTGAATTGCGAAATAATCTCGTCAGGAATTTTATTATGTTTACTAACAGTTGCTTCAATTGGTTTAAGTGCCTTATCTACAAAGCTGTTAATAGAATCTAATAACAACGTTAACATTTCTTTATCGCGAATCATGCAATATCTCCTTTTTGTGTGAAAAGCTATTGATAACTCATTTTTTGGAGACAGGCAAGTTTTGAATCGCCATTTCGCTTAGCGGAACAACTATCCATATAATTGCTTATTGATTTATTTTGCTAGGTATGTATGATAAATATTTCTATAGAGTAGAATTAGTTTTTGCTATGCGAAATTAAGGATGATTATGAATAATAATAGAGATGTTGTGGTGACAAGACTAGGGAATGGAGTTGTGACTATTCAACTCAATAGGCTGAAGACAAAGAATGCTTTAGATACAGCACTGAGGACTCAGCTTGCGGAGGCCTTTTTACAGTTAGAAGAAGAGAAAGAAGTAAGGGCTGTTGTTTTGACGGGTGGAGATAATTTTGCGGCTGGCGCGGATCTTAATGAGATGAAGGATATCAGTTCTATTGAGATGTATTTACGCCATACAGAGCGTTATTGGCAAGCTATTTCTCGTTTTAAAAAACCCATTGTTGCAGCTGTGAATGGCTTTGCATTAGGGGGAGGATGTGAGCTTGCGATGTTGGCTGATATTATTATTGCAGGTAAAGGAGCTAGATTTGCACAATCAGAAGTAAAGGTTGGTGTTATGCCTGGAGCGGGAGGAACACAGAGGCTAATTAGGGCTGTAGGAAAATTTAAAGCCTTGAAGTTGATTTTAACTGGGGAAATTATTTCAGCTGAAGAGGCTGAAAAAATCGGATTAGTTTCAGAGCTCGTAGAAGATGAAAAGACTTTAGATCGTGCAATTGAAATTGCTCAAAAAATTGCTTCAATGCCTCCTTTAGCTATTGAGCAGATAAAGGAAGTAACGCTTTCAGGAATGGATCTGCCACTTGAGTCCGCATTAATGTTAGAGAGAAAAGCGTTTCAACTTCTTTTTGACTCAAAGGATCAAAAGGAAGGAGTTAATGCTTTCTTTGAAAAGCGGAAGCCTTTTTTTAAAGGGGAGTAGAGAAATGATTCAACGTAGATTTAAGACTGTTTCGATTGTCGGTGTAGGGGCTATGGGGACTGGTATTGCTCAGATTACAGCTCAAGCAGGATACGATGTCTATCTGTATGACCAGGACGAGGGTGCGGGACAACAAGCAAAAAACAATTTAAAAAAAATATTTGATAGCCTAATTGAAAGAGGGAAAATTACAAGAAAAGACGCAGTTGAGGCACTAAATAAGATAAATGTTGTGGAGACACTTAAAGATGCTGCACAAAGTGATCTTGTGATTGAAGCGATTATTGAAAATTTAGAGATTAAACAGAAGTTATTTCAAAAAATTGAGAAAGAGAAAAGAGCAGAGACAATATTAGCATCAAATACATCTTCCTTATCTATTAGTGCAATCGGCTCAGCTTTAGAGCAACCACAAAATTTTATTGGATTACATTTTTTTAATCCTGTGCCTTTAATGAAAGTTGTAGAGATTATCCCAGGGCTGCAGACGGATAGTGAGCTGAGCTATGTGCTGCAGCAATATGTGAAAGATATCGGACACACACCTGTTATTGCGAAAGATACTCCAGGATTTATTGTGAATCATGTTGGAAGAGCCTATGGTACCGAATCTTTAAAGATTCTTGGGGAAGGCATTGCTAGTGTTAGTACTATTGATACTATTTTACGAGAAGGCTTAGGCTTTCGTTTGGGGCCATTTGAATTATTTGACTTAACGGCATTGGATGTATCCCACCCAGCGATGGAGTCTATTTATTCTCAGTTTTATCAAGAACCTCGTTTAAGACCGCATACCTTAACAAAGACGATGTTATCCGCAGGAATGGTTGGACGCAAAGCAGGAAAAGGCTTTTATGAATATCATAACAACCAAAAAGTACTAGAGAAAACTGAAAAGAAGCAGACTATGCCTAAAGGAGTGAAAATTCCTGCTATTTGGATTGGTGCTGAATCATCTGATGATTATAAAAAAATTTTTAATCTTTTAACGACTATAGGTGCAACGATTGACCATGGGGAAAGACCCGAGCGTGATTCATTAACACTATTGACTGTCTGGGGTCAGGATGCAACTGAAGCGAGTATAAAGTTTAATGTAAAACCTGAAAATAGTCTTTGTATAGATTTAATGACTGATTTAAATCAACAGATTACTTTAATGATAAATCCATCAACAACATCTCAAACAATTGCTCAATACTGTGCATTATTTAATGCATCGCCCATGGTAATGATTAGAGATAGTGTGGGATTTGTAGCACAGCGGGTAATAGCAAGTATTGTTAATTTAGCTTGTGATATTGCTCAACAACAAATAGCGAGTGTAGAAGATATTGATTTGGCAGTTAAATTAGGACTGGGTTATCCACAAGGGCCTTTAGCATGGGGAGATAAAATTGGTCCATCAAAAATTTTACGTATATTAGAGGGGATTTATGAATCTACTCATGATCCTCGATATCGAGTGAGCCCTTGGTTAAAAAGACGAGTTATTCTAGGGTTGTCTCTTACAAATAAAGAACAAGATATTGTATAGGAAAGGAGTGGGGTTTTATGTTAAATGCATATATATATGGTGGCTTACGAACACCTTTTGGAAAGCATTCAGGGGCATTATCTTCAGTAAGACCAGATGATCTATTAGCAAATGTTTTAAAAAAGCTGACTGAGACTTACTCTTTTGATGTGAATAGTATAGAAGATATTATTATTGGAGCAACGAATCAGGCGGGGGAAGATGCTAGAAATATTGCAAGGAACGCGCTTTTGGTTGCAGGGATGCCTGTCACAGTATCTGGGCAGACAGTGAATCGTTTATGTGCCAGCGGTTTACAAGCAATTATTAATGCGGCTTATGGTGTAAGTTGCGGTGAGGGTGATCTGTATATTGCGGGAGGAGTAGAAAGTATGTCTCGAGCTCCTTTTGTTATTGCTAAGTCAGAAGCAGCATTCAGCCGCAATTTTACTGTGTTTGATTCAACAATTGGTGCTAGATTCCCTAATCTTAGACTCATAGAGACTTATGGCAATGATTCTATGCCCGAGACAGGAGATAATGTTGCAATAGAATATGGAATTTCTCGTGAGGAGGCAGATCTATTTGCATTTAATTCACAAAAGAAATATCAAAAAGCTAAAGAGTCAGGTTTTTTTGATGATGAAATTATTTCGATTCTTGTGCCTCAAGGAAGAAGAGGGGAGACTGTTGAAGTTAATGAGGATGAGCATCCTAGAATAAACATATCGCTGGAATCCTTGGCAAAGCTAAGATCTCTCAATAATGAGGGAATTGTTACTGCTGGCAATGCATCAGGAGTGAATGATGGTGCCGCAGCGTTATTTGTAGGAAGTCATGATATTGGTAAAAAAAATGGTATTAAGCCTATTGCAAAAATATTATCTTCCGCAACATCTGGTGTAGAACCTAGAGTGATGGGGGTCGGCCCAGTAGAAGCGATTACTAAAGCCATTTCACGAGCTAATTTAACATTAGCAGATATCGATATTATTGAGATCAATGAAGCTTTCGCTACACAGGTTTTATCATGCTTAAAATTATTAAATATCTCTTTTGATGATCCTAGGGTTAATCCTAATGGGGGAGCTATTGCTGTTGGGCATCCGTTAGGAGCCTCAGGAGCTCGCTTGGTTTTAACCACGGCCAGAGAGTTAGTTAGAACTTCAAAAAGATATGCAGTGATTAGCCTTTGTATTGGTGTCGGGCAGGGTTTAGCTATGGTTATAGAAAGAGTATAAGAACCAAAGGAGAGGATGAAATGATGGTAGGAGCTTTAGATGGTATTCGAGTATTAGATATAACACGAGTTTTAGCGGGGCCTTGGTGTACGCAATACTTGGCAGATTTAGGTGCTGAGGTTATTAAGATTGAACGACCCCAATCTGGGGATGATACTCGTGCTTGGGGACCTCCTTATATGATAAGTGATTCTGGTGAGCAGACATTAGAATCCTCATATTATATGTCTGCAAATAGAGGTAAACTCTCAGTTGCACTTGATTTTTCTTCTGAGGAAGGACAAAAAATATTACAAGACTTGGTAAAAGATGTTGACGTTCTAGTAGAGAATTATAAGGTCGGGGGGCTAAAAAAATATGGGCTGGATTATGAATCACTCATTAAAATTAACCCGCGTTTAGTATATTGTTCGATCACTGGTTATGGACAAACAGGGCCTAGGGCGAAAGAACCAGGTTATGATTTTGTTGTGCAAGGTCTCGGCGGATTGATGAGTATTACAGGAGAAAATGACAACTTCCCTTCTGCTGGGCCACAGAAGGTGGGAGTCGCTGTAGCAGATCTTATGTCAGGTACAAATGCTGCATTGAGTATTTGTGCTGCGCTTTATTCCAGAGAGATGACGGGGGAAGGACAACATATTGATATTGCGTTATTAGACACTCAAGTAGCTATGCTAGCAAATCAATCAATGAATTATTTAACTTCATTAAATATTCCGGGCAGATATGGTAATGCGCATGCAAATATTGTTCCTTATAATGTATTTAAAGCATCAGATCGGGAGTTTGTGATTGCCTGTGGTAATGATAGGCAGTTTGTCGCTTTATCAAAGGTGATAGGTCTTCCTGATTTACCGTTAGATCCTCGATTTGCAACGAATGCTGGAAGAGTTATCAATAGAGAGGAGATTACGGAAATATTGGCCAAACAATTATTAACTAAAACAGCAAAGGAATGGATAGATTTAATTGCGGCAGTTAATGTTCCGGTGGGGCCTATTAATAATATTAAAGAGGCTATTGAAGAGCCGCAGATAATTGCTAGAGAGATGGTGGTATCTATGGAACACCCTTTAAAGAAAAAGAATTATTATGTAATAGGGAGTCCTTTGAAGTTTTCTAAAACTCCGGTGCGTTATAAATCTGCACCACCTCTTTTGGGACAGCATACAAAAGAGGTTCTTGTTCGATTTTTAGGTATGGGGGATGAGGAGATGAAGGCATTAACCTCTGCAGGAGTCATTTCTTTAAAAGAAGGGCTATAGTTGAAATATATTTTTTCTTACTAAAAATTATATTTTGATATTCTATTGCCATATTTTGAAATGTGGAGACAAGTTAAAATTCCCGATGAGTTTCATCGGGAATTTTGCAGTCTTAGGATAGATGCGGTTTTATTTATTATAAATTTCTACAACTTTTTATTATTGAGAATTGCATATTATGCCTTCTATAAATATTTTGATATTGATTAGAGTAATATTGTACTCTGTGATCAAAGTTGTAATATAGGAGTTTATCTTTTTTTATTGTTATATTGTTATTTTTAATAAAATTATAATATAAAAAATTTTGGCGATTAAAGTAATATGAATTTTTTTTTTGAGCTGTAAAGTAGGTTATGTCTACATTCTAAAATTTTTCCGGCATCAATTATCTTTAAATTTTATAATAAGTTAGGATATCTATAAAAATGATGGGACTATTGGTTGTTTTATGAAATGCCTTTATCCCAGGAACATAATATATTTTATGTCTTTAATAACGAGATATGATGTGTATTTCCTTATTCTGAGCTGTCTTAGTTGTATTTTAGTGACTTTCTTCAGGATTAGAACTTCATATCTATTTTTAGCCTCTCCTATTAATGATATGCTTACTAAATAACAGCATTTTATATTATGTTCATCCGATTAAGAAAATCTCAAAAATTTGAAGTTGATCTTAGATATTGATACGTTTTTTTAAGTATCTTTGATACTTTATTTGGGGGTTTTTTGATTGTTTATGGGATCTAGCAATTATATTGGCGGATTCGAGTTTTAAAGTTATTGCTCCAGCTTTCTACCGCAATCACTAATTTAAAAGTACTTCCTAGGATTTCTCGTTACTCTAGAGCTCTTTTAGGGGGATAACAAGCGGTGAAAAACCTCTCAACTAGTGATAGAAGAGAGGTTAAAAGGGGATGTTTTTAGTTCGTTAATAATATCATAAAAGTATGAATGGGCTATAGTTCTTTGATAAGTTGAGGCAGTATATCAAATAGATCTCCAATTATTCCATAATCTGCCACTTGGAATATTTGCGCATCTGGATCATTATTGATAGCGAAAATTTTTTTTGATTCTTTCATCCCTGCTAAATGTTGTATTGCTCCAGAGATGCCAAAAGCTAGATAAATAGAGGGCGCAACAACTTTTCCTGTTTGACCGATTTGTAAATCATTGGAAATAAACCCAGAATCCACTGCAGCACGAGAGCCTCCTACGGCAGCTCCAAGTTTATCTGCTAGAGAATAGATTAATTTAAAATTTTCTTTTGATTGTAAAGCTCGGCCACCAGATACAACAATATGAGCGCTAGTTAAGTCTGGTCTATCGGAAGACTTATGCTCATTTTTAATGAAAGATGTTTTAGTAAAAGGCCTAAAATTATCTAGGCATAAGTTACGTGCAGAAGTCGCCTCTGATCTTTCTACAGTTGAATCGAAACTAGAAGATCGGACAGTAATTACTTTTATTTTTGCGGAGGATTGAACTGTTGCAATGATATTACCAGCATAAATTGGGCGCTTAAAGGTATTATCATTAATAACTTCAGATATTTCTGATATTTGCTCTGTGTCAAGGAGAGCCGCAATTCTTGGGGAATAGTTTTTACCATCAGTTGTAGCATTACTGAAAATATGTGTATATTCGTGAGCAATAGAAGCAACAAAGCTTGCAATATTTTCTGCGAGAAAATGATCGAAGCAGTCATGTTCAGCATATATAACCTCAGTAATCCCCTTTATCGTTATAGCATCAGAGATAATAGGTTGTAGATTCTGTCCTAATATTAGAAGAGTGATATTACTTGTGATTTTTTTAGCTGCATTGATCGAACTGAGGGTTTGAGTCGTTAATTGGGAATTTTTATACTCAGCAATAATAAGGGTTTTCATATTAGGCTCCTTTTATCTCTTGTTGTAATATTGATAGAAGCTCCTCAGTAGAAGAGAGCATTTGACAAGATTTTTCAATGATAGGTTCTTCAACCTTTAATACTACAGTGCTACTTTTTAAGTTTAAGCCTAAAGTGGATACCTCTTGAGTTTCTATCTTAGCTCGTCTCGCTTTCATAATATTGGGTAAGCTAATAAATCTAGGCTCGTTTAATCTCAGATCCACAGTAATAACTGCAGGAAGTTGTAAGGAGAGTGTCTGTGAACCTTCATCTGTTTCTCGGTTAATTAAGATGCTTTGGTGATCATCTCTAAATTTCAGTTCAGAAATAAAAGTACCCTGAGGATAGCCACAAAGTGCTGCGAGCATTTGTCCTGTTTGGTTATTATCGGAGTCAATAGCTTGCTTTCCTAATAAAATCAATTGAGGCTTTTCTTGGACAACGATATTTTGAATTATTTTGGCGATAGAGAGAGAAGATAAGTTTTCATCCGTAGATAAGTGTATAGCTCTGTCCGCCCCCATCGCAAGGGCGTTTCTAAGTTGTTCCTGGGTTGCATTATTACCTATAGAAAGAGCGATGACAGAGGATGCAATACCTTGTTCCTTTAATTTAATGGCTTCTTCGAGTGCTATTTCACAAAATGGATTGATGACTTTTTTTAGACCTTCAGTATTTATTTTGTTTGATCCAGAGCTAATTTTGACATTAATGTTGTGATCTACAACACGTTTAATTGGGACGAGTATTTTCACTGTATCTCCTTTTCCATGCTTACATGGACTCTTGAATATTTATGATCATATTAATTAATCTTGGTGCGACATCTTGTCGTAGAAATTGTTCGTTAAGCTGAAAATTAGGTCCCCCACAATTAAAGACAAATATATCGTCCTGATGAATAAGCGGAACCGCAACAGCATTTACATTGCTATGCCATTCTCCAATAGAAAAACAGCAGCCAAATTCTTTGTAATCTTGAAATGCTTGTTCTAGATTCTCATTAATAACATTCCATTCCTCCCGAGAGTGTTTATCTTTTAAGTGTTGCAATATGAAATTGCGTTCTTCATCTTGCATTGCTGCTAAACAAGCCCTTCCCATTGCACTTGAATGGATGGGAAGAGTGCTTCCAATAGGGCGTCTCATTGTCGAGTTTGATTCACCATGGACAACATGAAGATAGAGCATCTGCAGTCGATCACGAGCAGCTATTGCCACAGCCGATTTGCTATATTCAGCTAAGTTTCGCATATAAGGATCAGCGATATTTTTAATAGCTAAATTATTCAAGAGTCTTTGTCCTAATGCTAATACGCCAATATCCAATTGTAATTGGTTAGTACCAGGTGCATTTTTCAGATATCCCAGTTGTACTAATGTATGTGTTAATCTTGAGACAGTCGGTTTAGGTAGTTTTGTCATAGTTGCTAAATCTTGATTACCTAATATAGGGCCAGCTTTACCAAAGCATCTTAATATCTCTAACCCTCTAGCGAGGGCAGTTACAAATTGACGATCTTTTGTTTTTCCTTGGCTTGCAAAATCAATAATTTTATTATTCATAGCTAAATCCTTTATTCGTTAATTAATGACGGAATATTTTTTCGAATCGTTAATTTAACATATAAATGAGTTTTGCTATGCAGAATTAATTATTATTCCATTTGTTGGAATTATGATAAACCTAGGTTATTATGATGTCAATAAAACAAAATAGCATTCTGCTTAGCGAAACTTGATTAAACGAGGTGAAGACATGAGAGAAAGTATAGAATTTGATGTTGTGATTGTTGGCGCTGGGCCTGCTGGCTTAAGTGCCGCCATTAAAATTAAACAAGAATCTGTAAAAAAAGGACAAGAATTATCTGTCTGTGTTGTTGAAAAAGGCTCTGAAATTGGTGCTCATGCACTTTCTGGTGCTGTTCTTGATTTAAGATCGTTAGATGAATTATTCCCTAACTGGAAGGAATTAGGGGCTCCAGTTATTGAGAATGTAACAAAGGAAAAATTTTTATATTTAACATCTAAAAAATCTTGGGCTCTTCCAGTGCCTCCTGTGATGAGGAATCAGGGGAATGCAATTATCAGTCTTGGTTTATTGGTTAGGTGGTTAGGGGAGCAAGCAGAGAAGTTAGGGGTTGAAGTTTATCCGGGTTTTTCGGCAACAGAGATCATTTATCAGGCAGATGGATCTGTTAAAGGAATTGCTACAGGAGACATGGGGCTTGATAGTATTGGAAATCCAACAAGTAATTATATGCAAGGAATTGAGCTACACGCTCAGCAAACAATTTTTGCAGAAGGGTGTAGGGGATCTTTAAGTCAGGAGATTATAAGAAAGTTTGCTTTAGATAAAGACTCTGATCCTCAAACCTATGGCTTAGGGATTAAAGAGATATGGGAGATTGACTCGAAGATGCATCGAGAAGGGGAGGTGGTTCATACGATTGGTTGGCCACTAGATAATTCAACGTATGGAGGTACTTTTATTTATCATTTGGAGAATAATCAAATTGCAGTGGGGATGGTTGTAGGGTTAGATTATAAAAATCCTTATTTATCCCCATTTGAAGAATTTCAACGATTTAAATTACATCCTCAGATAAAACCTTTATTTGAAAAAGGCAAGCGGATTGCATATGGAGCAAGAGCTTTAGTTGAAGGAGGAATTCAGAGTCTTCCTTCCTTAAGTTTTAAGGGAGGGATGCTAATAGGAGATTCAGCAGGCTTCTTGAATGTTCCTAAAATTAAAGGAATTCATATGGCAATGAAGTCAGGTATGCTTGCAGCTGAAGCGATTGTTAGAGAATTACAATCAACTGAGGTAGATAGTGGGGTTATGAGTGTATCAAAAATAATTGATTATGAAATTGATTTTAAGAAAAGTTGGGCCTATAAAGAGCTATGGAAAGTACGAAATATCCGTCCTTCGTTTAAGTATGGATTATTTACAGCAATGCTTTATTCAGGGTTAGAAGATTATTTTTTAAAAGGTAGAGGATTTTGGACATTTAAGCATGTCAGACATGATCATGAAACTTTAAAGGAAGCCATGTTAGTACCTGAAATTAGTTATCCAAAACCCGATGGAGTTATTACTTTTGATAGAGCTTCTAGTGTTTATCTTACTAATATAGCTCATCGAGAGAATCAACCTAATCATTTACAGTTAGGATCGGAAGATATTGCCATAAAGGTCAATTATGATATTTATCAATCTCCAGAAACTAGATACTGTCCTGTAGGAGTATATGAAATACTTCAGGATGCAGTCACTGGAAGTAAGAGGCTTCAAATTAATGCCCAAAATTGTATCCATTGTAAAACTTGTGATATTAAAGATCCGACTCAAAATATAAGATGGAGCCCTCCGGAGGGGGGAAGTGGGCCTAATTATAGTCGTATGTAGTAAATTAGTGAAAGTTCACCTTTTGAACTGCATTACAAAAGCTGGACACAACTTTGGAGTGCAGTTCATCATGGCGTATTCTATTATTTTATGTTTTCTTAAACCTCAGCCACTTTACGCGCTTTGTAATTACGAATTGCTTCACGTAAGAGAACAATCGCGGCACCAAGCATTCCTGCTAAGAGAAAACCGATGATGATAATTAGTTTCTTCTTTGTAGGAAGAGGTACTGTTGGTAGTGCAGCAGATTGGGAGAGGGTATAGACCTCTAAATTATCTGCTTCTGGAAGGGTAAAAGCTTGGAGTGCATCGATCTTTGCGGTGAGCTCATTGTGTCTCTGATTATCACCATATTGATCTTTCTGCTTCTCTAAAAAAGCGATTTTTGCCGCAAGAATCTCTGTTCCTAAGAGATATGGATCTTCACCATTCCCGGTAGGAAGCGTTAAATTGAGCTTCTCTGCGGTTTGATAGCTGTTTTTAAGAGCTGCGATTTGGTAGAGGCGCTCCTTCTCTAAAACACGCTCTAAGCTCTGAAGCTGACGTGAGAGATTCGCTTTTAACGCATCGAGTTCGGCTTGGCGATCTTTTAATAGAAGATCCGCCGCAACAGCATTGAGATAATTGAGATAACTATTGGTCATCGTGTAGCTATCTTTAGCATTTGGTCCTTGAGCCGAAATGGTTAAAGTTGAGCTTTTACCATCCGCTTCGATCGAGAGATTCCCTTGTAATGAGTGGCCTCTATTCTCTTCTTGCAATTGCGCGAAGAAATCTTGCTGCACCTTTGGTGATTGCGCAACATTAGAGAGAAGCTCAAACACATCCTGTGTACTAAGTGGCATTAAGCTCTCTTCGGTAAAGCTGATCTGCTCAGGTTGTAAGGTGATGGGGGTTGCTCCTAAGTTGAGCCCTGTTACCTGATAGACATTGGGAGCAGCAATTGTCGCAGAAGCGTGATAACTTGGCTTTATGGTGATAAAAGCGAAGAGAGCGGCGATGATTGTGGCAAGGATTGTGACCGCAATGATCAGCCACTTATGGCGCCAAAGCGTAAAAGAGATCGATCTCATCATCATGGTGGTAGGAAGTGTTAGGAAGGTCTGTTCTGCTCATAAAATTATTCTTATCAATAAAGTTTTATAGTGATTAATGGAATTCATTAGCCTAAATTAAACAGTTAAAATTATTCAATCTATTTAGATTCTATTTAGGTTAATTATTCTAGCATTAAAATAGGGATGATTATCTTTTATGGCTCGATATGGTCAGTTTTTTGAATGTTCTGCTTTTGCATCTTCTCCCAAGTGATCCCCAAAAGCGTGATAGAATGGAGTTCTTTTAAATGAACTTTTCAATGAACTTTTCGATGAAATTTTCAATGAATTTTTCGATCGAATGAATCAGCGCGATAGCGAGTCGATATAGGCGAATTAGAGAGTGGATATGACGGATATGAGAAGAACAATAGCTTCAAATCGTAAGCAGCTACAGTATCATCCTGAGCTTTATGGTAATCATGCTTTTCTTCACCATGAGATTGCTCGCAGAATGGTGGAGTATCTTGATGAATCGTTACAACCGGAGAAGATTCTTGTCGATGGCGCGTTTGATAGCTATCTCAGCGAGCTTCTTAAAGCACGTTTCCCCGAGGCGGAAGTTTGGGAGAATCTCGAATCGATTCTCGATCCCACCCTCCGTTTTGATCTGGTGATGAGTAATCTCTACCTGCAAGATGTGTGGGAGTTTGAGGAACGTGTGCGCGATTATCAGGTACGTCTCAATGCGAAAGGTAAGCTCTTCTTTACCACGATTGGCACCGGCAGTTTCCCAGAGATCTCCTATCCCGGCGGTCCGTTAGTTAATGAGTTTCCCGATATTGAAGATATTGGCGATTTTCTCCATGCCCTTGGCTTTAAAAATGCAGTGCTCTTTATTGAGAAGATCAACCTCACCTATGAGAAACTCGATACCCTCTTGAAAGATGCGCGTGTTGTTGCCGGCAGACCATTCTCCTCCTTTAAGGGCTTACGCACCTATCGCTGGCTAGAGAAGTGGCGAGCCTATGCGGAAGAGAAATTTCGCGCCGAAGATCAACTCTTCCATATCGGTTTTGATGTGATCTACGCCGAAGGAACGCTCTCTGATATTAAAAATCTACAGGGAGAGGATAATGCCGTCTATGTGGATATCTCCCAACTCTCTACTAAAAAAGAGGGAAAGTAGAGAGGTAGCGCTCAAGTCGATACGCCGTAATGGCGAAGAAATGACGAAGTAATATTCGTCAGCAAGCGAGAGATAAGGTAATATAGAACTAAATTAGTCCTATATCACGCCTCTATCACTTCTATATCGATTTAGTGTTGATTTAAGATCGATTTTGGGTCGATGTTTGAGGTCGATAATAGGCAAAATAATTCTAATTAGAGGGAGTTTTAACGATGTTAATAGTGACAGATGCCGCAAGAAAACAGCTTGCAAAAAATTTAGGTGAGAGCAGTGCCGAGGCGATTAAGATCGCCCTTCAGAAGTCGGGCTGTTCGGGATATAAATACTATATCGATTTTTGTGACAAAGTGGATGAGAAGGTTGTGGTGATTGAAGAGACGCCGGTGAAGATTGTCGCCGAGCCCGATATTCTCCCCTATCTTGAGTCGGTCACGCTCGATTATATTCAAGATGGCATTAACCGCATGTTTAAATTCCAAAATCCCGAAGCGAAAGCAGAGTGTGGTTGTGGTGAGAGCTTTTTGCTCTAACCGTTTGGCGCAGCGGCACCGTATAACCATTGAAACAATGGTGCCATTCGGAAAAGCCGAAAGCCGAAAAGCCGAAAAAGTCGGATAAGTCGGATAAGTCGTAAAAAGTTGGAAAGAAGTTTCATAGGATCGAAGCAAGGAGATATCGAATGAGTGGAATAGCCGGTGTATTGAAATTAGATCAGACAGCTGTTGATGAAGGATTACTTCAGAAGATGTCAGAGCCGATCCAGAAACGGGGTCCCGATGGCACGACGATTATCCAATATCAAAATATGGGCTTTGTGCAGACAAAGTTAGCAGCGGTAAGTAATGGTACGGAACCCTTCTTTGATGAGGATTTCGGCATCATTGTTGCTACCAATGGCACAATCTATAACCAAGATGAGTTGCGTGAGCGCTTAATCGAAGCAGGTTACCGCTTTCTAACAGAGAGTCAGGCGGAAGTCTTAACAAAGGCGTATCACTGTTGGGGTGAATCTTTTGTCGAGGAGCTCGATGGTGCATATGCCATTGCCCTCTGGAGTGAGGCGGATCGGGCGCTACTACTCGTTCGCGATCGTTTTGGTAAAAAGCCGCTCTATTATAGTTTTGGTCAATCGGAGCGCGCGCTCTATTTTGCTTCTAATACGCAGAGTCTTCTACAGACGCGTGATATCGACACAGAGATCGATCCGCATGCACTCCACTTTATGTATTCGCTCCATGCTGTTGTGCCGGCACCTTGGACTATTCTGAAAGGGATTCGCAAAGTAGAGCCGGGGCATTATCTACGGATCGATGCCGATGGTTCTAGCCGTTCAGTGAGCTATTGGGAGCTAACGGCAGAGCGCGATTATCCTCAATATGATGAGGTAGAGTGGCGCGAGATGATCGAAAGCACGCTCAAATCAGCGATCAAGAAAGAGATGAATTTCGCCAATGAGAAGGTGGGTGTTTTGCTCTCAGGTGGGCTCGATTCCACAT
Source organism: Ignatzschineria indica (assembly GCF_003121925.1). Taxonomy (NCBI): domain Bacteria; kingdom Pseudomonadati; phylum Pseudomonadota; class Gammaproteobacteria; order Cardiobacteriales; family Ignatzschineriaceae; genus Ignatzschineria; species Ignatzschineria indica. The sequence goes on from NZ_QEWR01000004.1 coordinate 218,519, forward strand.
TGATCACGGCATTAGCGATTGAAGAGGGGATCGAAGGAATTCAGACCTTCTCCGTCGGTTTTGAAGATCAGCCAGAAGAGAAGGGTTCGGAGTTCTTCTATTCCGATCAATTTGTCGATAAGTATCAGACCGATCATTATAAGTTTGAAGTCCCTAATAGTGAGGCGCTCTCGCGTTTGCCGGAGGCGATTGCTAATATGAGTGAACCGCTCTTTGGGCAAGATGCGATCGGCTTCTATCTTCTCTCAGAAAGGGTGAAGACGGTCACCTCAGTGGTTCAGAGCGGGCAGGGGGCAGATGAGGTCTTTGCCGGTTATTTCTGGTATCCCAAAATGGTGGCAGAGACGGAGCAAGATCCTCTTAAACGCTTTGCAAAACACTATTTTGATCGTCCGCATGAGGAGTGGTTAGAGGCATTCACACCGAAATATCATACGGAGAATATTGCCGGCGAATATATTCGGGAACACCTAACGCGCCCCGGAGCAGATACCTTCTTAGATCAGGTATTGCGTCTCGATGTGACACGTTTAGTGGTGGATGATCCCGTTAAACGGGTCGATAATATGACGATGGCGCACGGCTTAGAAGCGCGCATGCCCTTTATGGATCAGCGCCTTGTTGAACTCGCAATGGCGCTCCCGCCGGAGTATAAATTGAGTCATCATGGTAAAGGGATCTTAAAAGAGATCGCCAGAGGACGCGTTCCCGATTCAATTATCGATCGCCCAAAAGCGTACTTCCCAATGCCGGCACTCAAATATGTGCGCGGAGAGTTCTTAGAGATGATGCGCGATACCTTAACGAGTAAAAAAGCGAAAGAGCGCGGCATCTTCAATCCCGCCTATATCGACGAACTCCTCAAAAACCCAGAAGCCCCCACAAGCTTCACCAATATCCAAGGCTCAAAATTGTGGCACGCCGCACTTTTAGAACTCTGGTTAAATTCGGTAGGGTTGTAGGGAAGAAGTTTTCTGATCAGGTCAGATAATCGATAAAATATCTAAAGATAGGCAACTCAAAAGGTTGCCTATTTTATTGCCGGTAATTGAGGATTGCCTCTTGCCGGTGCGTGATTTTTGGAAGAACGCGATGGTGAGATCCGGCAGCGTTCAGCCTTTTTCATTTTAAAAAAGTAGTCGGTGATGGAGAGTCGCCTCTTGCCGGCATATAACTTGTGGAAGCATGCAGAGGTAATCTCCGGCAACTCAACAGCTCTTTTTGTTTTGATTAATCATCATATTTGTTCTTAAGAGAATTCGTGGAGGGGCGGGAACCTACCATTTCGTTCTTTTCGCCGGTGCATGCCCGCGGTTTGGCACTTTCAGTGCCTCTTGCCGGCGCATGGTTTTTGGAAGTGCGCGATAGTGAGATCCGGCAGCGTTCAGCCTATTTTTTGTTGAATCATTCTTAAGAGAATTTGTGGAGGGGCGGGAGCCTACTATTTCGTTCTTTTCGCCGGTGCATGCCCGCAGGTCGGCATTTTCAATGCCGAGGAAATAATCAAACGTGATTTAAACAACTTTTAAACAGCCGTTAAACATATGTGCCGGTAATTGAGGATTGCCTCTTGCCGGCGCGTGATTAGGGGGGATTAATGTGCTCCTAAGCCTTGTACCTTTTTCTGCATGGCATTGAGGATCTCAAGGGCGGTGTGGGCATCCTCTTTCTCTACTAAAATCGAGCGTTTATAGGCGCTTAAAATCGGAATGATGGAGATGCCGGCCTTAGCGAGCGCACTGCTTACAATCGCCGTCAGCCCGACACAACGCATAGCGAATGGGGCATTGAGAATAATACGGCAATACTCTGTTTGATAATTGAGGAAGTTATTGTCGGCATCCTCTTTCTTAAGAATCAGCGTGATGCCTTCCGGCTCTTTAAAGAACGCAACAGGATCAAACCCTAAGACCTTTAGGAGAGATTGGTTAGAGACACCTACATAGACATAGGTTTCAGGAGCCATAACAGGATCTAAGTTTTGCAAGATATCTTGTAGGGATACTTCTCTCGTAGGCATGATAATATCGTCCTTTAATCAATGGATATTTTAAGGGGTTAGGATTGTAAACAGTAGCCATCAGGCGCTATTTTTAGAGTTGAACCGATAGGAGGGTGCATGGATGGATGCCACTTTCTCAAAACAGCAAAAGTATTCGTTAATTTTAGCTCAATTTCAATTGCTTAGGAATAACTTTGTGAATGAGTGTTAGCAAGATTTTGTCGACAAAATAAGTGTTTACATAATAAATTTTATCTATTTTTACATACTCGATGAGGCTTTACAATCTTAAGAGCGTGATCAGAAGTTCTTTATTGTGAAAGTATGAAGTTCTATGATGGAGTGCCCAATATTGAGAGAATTGTAGAGAGCGATTATGAGAAAATGGTGGCTGTTTTAGGCAAGACTTTATCAAGACTTTACGAACAGTTCTATGAAAGGTTCTATGAAAGGTAGTGTGGAAAGCCTTGTGAAAAATTTTGTGAAACAATTTATGGAAAGAGTGAAGAGCATCTGAGACGCGATCGGGAATCGTGTAAAAGAGAGGTCAAAATCGTCGTGCGAGGGATTATTGATGGATAAAAAGATCGAAAAGCGGATAGAGAATGGGATCGATAGAGAGGTCGATAGCGAGATCGAACAGGAGAAGGGGATGCAAACCTCCAAATTGCAGAAGGAGAAAGCATCTCCCTTTGATGCCGATGAGCTCTTAAGACATGCGCCGACAACGCCCGGCATCTATATGATGAAGGATATAGATGGGCAAATTATCTATGTGGGTAAGGCAAAGAATCTTAAAAATCGGCTCTCTAGCTACTTTAAGGGAAAGCAACATGCTCCGAAAACGGTCGCATTGGTGGCTAATATCGCCTCGGTGGAGATGACACTCACGGCAACTGAGCGCGATGCCCTGATTCTTGAGGGTAACCTGATCAAAGCACATCGACCACGCTATAACGTTCGCTTGATCGATGATAAGAGCTACCCCTATATCTATCTTTCAGATCATCCCTTTCCCCGTTTTAGCTTCTATCGCGGAACGCGTAAACGGCGCGGTCGCCTCTTTGGCCCCTATCCCTCCTCCGGAGCCGTCAAAGAGACCTTAAATCTGATGAAGAAGGTCTTCCGTATCCGTGAGTGTGAGGATTCCTTCTTCTCCCATCGTACGCGCCCCTGCTTGCAATATCAGATCGATCGCTGTAGCGCCCCCTGTGTCAATAAGATTAGCCGAGAGGATTATCTCGAAGCGGTGAAGGAGGCAGTACTCTTTTTGAGTGGTGAGTCGAATCAACTGGTGGATCTCTTGATTGAGAAGATGCAACACTATAGCGGGGAACTACAATTTGAGGCGGCGGCGAAGATTCGGGATCAGATCCAAGATATTCGGGAGATTCAAGGCTCCAATCGTATGGAGGAGAGTCGCGATTCCCTCGATATTATGGTGCTCTACCAAAAGGCAGAGGTGGCCAATATCGAGGTGATGACGATCCGCGATGGCCGCGTTTTAGGAACGAGAGCCTATTTCCCCCAAGTGCCGAAAGATACCCGTAGTGAAGAGATTATGAGTGCCTTTGTGGGGCAATATTATGGTGAGCATCGACTTCCGCCACGTAATATTATCCTCAATCTCCCCCTCTCAAATGAGGAGGAAGAGTGGCTCAAGTTGGGGCTTTCAGAGTGGATTGAGTATCCGATTTTACTGCAATATCCGCACAATATTCGGGGTCGAAAGAGACGCTGGTTAGAGATGGCAGAGCAAAATGCAAGGCACTCTGTGGAGATTAAGCTTGCAAGCCGGACACAGATTGAAGATCGCCTCTATGCGCTCAACCAGATTCTTCTGCCGGCATTAACAGGTCAAAAAGCAGATGCTGCGATGCTTGAAGAGCGGATGATTCAGCGGATTGAATGTTTCGATATCTCCCATAGCTTTGGGGAGCGAACGGTGGCTTCAAATGTGGTCTATACGCCGGAAGGATTTACTAAGAAATATTATCGGCGCTACAATATCGAAGGAGTGACCGCAGGCGATGATTATGAAGCGATGCGCCAAGCATTAACGCGCCGTTTTCAGAGCCGAGAGAAGAGTGGCAAGGGGGAAGGGAAGTTACGCGATCGCCCCGATCTGCTCCTGATCGATGGCGGAAAAGGGCAGCTTCAAGTTGCGCTTGAGGTGCTCGATGCACTCAATATTACGGATCAATGGGTGATCAGTATCTCTGAAGGGGAGGGGAAAGTGCGCGGTAAAGATATTATCTGGCTCCGTGATAAATCGCCCCTCTTTATCGATCCTACGACGCCGGCATTCCATCTCTTAACTCAGATTCGGGATGAAGCACATCGCTTTGCCATTGAAGGGCATCGGGCAAGGCGAGATAAGATGCGTCGCCGCTCGATATTGGAAGATATCCCCGGCATTGGTGAGAGTCGCAGAACGGCGTTATTGACCCACTTTGGCGGTATCGAATCCTTAAAGAGTGCGGCGGTAGAAGATATCGCTAAAGTGCCGGGAATTAGTGATAAGTTAGCGGAGGTAGTCTTTCAAGCATTGCGAGAATCCTCTTAGTTTTATCTCCATTTGAGGTAGCAGGCGGAGAGGAGCTCAATCTCTTGAGTGTCGATTATTGCAAAAGGGGATGGGTATGCTGAAGAGATTGAACGAATTCTGATACTTTTCGCTAAAAGTTGCGGTAGAATGCATGCTCTCTTTTCCCTGAAGTCGATCTTGCCCCGTGTGCTCGATCAGTAGCGAGAGGGAAGGGAAGCATCAATTGAATAGTGATAGAAGGAGCGATAAGAATGGCAGAGAGTAGAGTCTATAGACGATTTAGATTTCAGCGAGATGAGCTGAGCATGCTGATGACACTATCGTTACCGATCCTCATTACTCAATGGTTTTTGGTAGGGATGGGGGTTGTCGATATCGCCATTACCGGGCACTTTGATGATAATGTGCAAGCTTCGGTCGGCTTAGGGGTGATGATCTGGAATCCCCTTCTGCTCTGTAGTACCGGCGTCTTAATGAGTGTCGCGATCTTTAGTGCTCATGAATTTGGGAAGGGCAAGAGTGAGGATGTCGCCTTGATCTGGCACAACGGCCTTTTAATCTCCTCTGTTCTAATCGTTGCCGTGGTGCTGATTATGAACTTCTTCTCCGGTCATCTTTTGCGATTTCTATCGGTAGAGGAGCATCTAATTCCCGGATCGATCTCCTATCTGCGTGCGCTTAGTATCGGTGCGCCGGCGATCTTGATCTTCAACAGTCTTCGCGCTGTCTGTGAAGGGGTGGCAAGACCGCTTCCAATTACCATTGTCTGTGGGATCGGTTTTCTGGTGAATGCTTTTTTAAACTATATCTTGGTTAATGGCTGGGAGTTGATTCAGCTACCTAGCCTTGGAATAATCGGTTCCGGCTTAGGCACAGGGCTCACCTTCTGGGTGATGCTCTTTCTCCTTGTAGGGATCACCTTTATTGATCGCAGATTGCGTAACTTGCAGTTATTACGTGGATTTAAGCGCCCTGATGCGCGTCTTGGAGAGATGATCCGTGTGGGGATTCCTAGTGGTGCAACGCTCTTTGCGGAAGTGGCGATCTTCTCTGCTGCCGGCTTAATTCTGGGGCAGTTTGGAACCATTGTGGTGGCAAGTCATCAGATCTCTCTTGCGATCACCTCTATGACCTTTATGATTCCGCTTAGTGTCGCGATGGCGCTCACCTCGATGGTGGGGCAGCGAATGGGACGAATGGATTATGAGAGTGTCCGTCGTCTAAGTGATATGGGGCGAGTGGTTGTCTTGGGATTAATGTTAGTGACGAGCTTGATGCTCTTCTTCGCCCGTTTCCATATTCCACAACTCTTCAATACCAATCCGGAGATTGTGCAGATGTCAGCGGCGCTCATTGTCTACTCCCTCTTCTTCCAACTGCCCGATGGTTTGCAGATCTCCGCCAATGGTATTTTACGCGGAATGAAGGATACTAAGGTGCCGATGTATTTAGGGATCGCCTCCTACTGGCTGATCGCCTTCCCCTTAAGTTACTATCTCGGTGTGGTCAAACATCTGGAAGCGCCGGGAGTTTGGATGGGGCTGATTGCCGGCTTAACGGTAGCGGCACTCTTCCTCAATGTACGATTAGCGATTTTAACGCGTCGCTTACCTTCTGTAACAACTGCGCCGAGTGGGGCAGATAGATGATCATGATGAGTAAGTGTGTAGAAGAGGAGATCAAAAAAATGGATCAAAAGGATGAAGAACTTTTAATGGTAGAAGATGAAGAGGCGGTCGCTGAGGCGGTGATCCTCAATTCTACTCTCAACAGTCGAGGGGAGCTTGAGTTACAGCTTCCTGCAGAGGCGGCAACGAAAGCTTTCGCACAACAATTTTCCACGCTATTGCAAAGAGAGATGAGAAGTCTCAAGTGGCGTGATCTTAAGCTCTATCTTCATGGTAATTTAGGGGCCGGTAAGACCACCTTTGCGCGCTACTTTATCCAAGCTTTCGGCATTAAGGGTACGGTAAAGAGCCCCACCTATACCTTAATTGAGCCTTATGAGATCACACTTCCAGAAGAGGTGATCGAGAAGGGGCGCAGTAAGAATGAGAAGCCCGAAAAGCGTGAGAAGCGCGATAATGGAAAGCGTGCCGGAAAGGGCGGGATAGAGCCTTCCTCAGAGTTGATGATGATCTATCACGCCGATCTCTACCGCTTAGCCTCTCCTTTAGAGCTCTATGATTTAGGGTTATTGGAAGAGCAGGGCATCTGGTTGATTGAGTGGCCCGAGAAAGGGGAGGGCGTTTTGCCGACGGCAGATATTGAGCTCTTCTTAGCGCGAGAGGGGGAATCATTAACCCTTCGCTTTCTCCCTCAGAGTGAGAAAGGGGAAGCGCTGATCACCCCTCTTCACTCTCATCTCGACGCTTACAATCACGATTCTCAAGCAGCTCAAGAGGCCTAAGATTCTTAAGATTGAGGTGAGAAAAGAATCTCGGTTAATTTATTTGTCAAGCGGTGTTAGAATAGATCCACCCATTTTATTTTAGCGAGGATGAACCTATGAACGTAACAAAAGCGACGATTGAAGAGATTATTCAGCAACATCAAGACCCCTATTTAGAGGTTGATCTTCTCTCTGCGGGGTGTGTGAAGTCGATTGAGATCAATGAAGGCGCATCGCCGGCAGTGAAGGTCGATATCGTTCTAGGTTTCTATGCCAAAGCGCATAGCGAAGCGTTAAAAGAACATTTTGAAGCAGAGATCAAAGCAAAGTGTGGCGTTGATGCTACTGTTTCAGTCTCCACAAAAGTGGTCGCCCATAAAGTTCAAGGTCAGCTCCATGCCCTTCCTAATGTTCGCAATATTATTGCTGTTGCATCGGGGAAAGGGGGCGTTGGTAAATCGACAACCTCGGTGAACCTTGCTCTCTCGCTTCTCAATGAAGGGGCGAAGGTGGGGATCTTAGATGCCGATATCTATGGACCGAGTCTCCCCACAATGCTCAACAGCCATGAAAAGCCGGTTTCTCTTGATGGTAAATCGATGGAGCCTGTTGAGACTCAAGGGTTACAGACCAACTCTATCGGTTATCTCATTGCCGATCGTGATGCCGCAATTTGGCGCGCACCGATGGCAGTTTCTGCGCTTGCACAGATGTTAAAAGAGACTAACTGGAAAGATCTCGATTATCTCATTGTGGATATGCCACCAGGAACGGGCGATATTCAATTAACGCTTGCGCAGCAAGTGCCGGTATCAGGAAGTGTCATCGTGACAACGCCACAAGATATTGCGCTACTCGATGCCCGTAAAGGGATCACCATGTTTGAAAAGGTGGGGATTCCGATCTTAGGGGTTGTGGAGAATATGAGCTACCATATCTGCTCAAATTGTGGTCATGAAGAGGCGATCTTTGGCACCGACGGTGGTCGAGCTTTAGCAGAGAAAGAGGGAATCACCCTTTTAGGCCGTATGCCACTTGATATTAAGATTCGTGAAGAGGCAGATCGTGGTCAGCCCACAGCGACAACAGATGATCATTTAGCAAAACTCTATCGAGATATTGCGCTGAAGATGGCGGCAAAACTCTCTTTAAGAGAACGTGATAGAATGGCGGGCTTTCCAAAAGTGGTGGTACAGCAATCACAAGGAAAAGAGTTGAAGTAATTTACATTCTATTTGTAGGAAGGAAAACGTATGTCAATTAAAGCAGACCATTGGATTCGAGAGCAGGCAGAGAAGCATCGCATGATTGAGCCTTTCGAGCCAGGGCAAGTCAGAGAGAATGAGACAGGTCGCATTATTAGCTATGGAACATCAAGCTATGGTTATGATGTGCGTTGTAGTAATGAGTTTAAGATCTTTACCAATATCAATTCTAGTATCGTCGATCCTAAAAACTTCGATGAGAATAGTTTTGTAGATCTTGTCTCTGATGTCTGTATTATTCCCCCCAACTCCTTTGCGTTAGCACGTACAGTGGAGTATTTCCGGATTCCTCGCTCGGTATTGACCATCTGTCTTGGCAAATCCACCTATGCGCGTTGCGGCATTATTGTCAATGTCACGCCATTAGAGCCGGAGTGGGAAGGACATGTCACATTGGAGTTTTCCAATACCACCAATCTTCCTGCAAAGATCTATGCCGGTGAAGGGGTTGCGCAGATGCTCTTCTTCGAATCGGATCAGGAGTGTGATATCTCCTATAAGGATCGCGGCGGGAAGTACCAAGGGCAGACCGGTGTGACGCTTCCAAGAACTTAACAGTCGTTCATCTGTGCAGAAGCTCCTCTCTAGGAGCTTCTCGTTTTTTACCCCTCCGCTGATTGCCCCCTCCGCTGATTGCACTATGAAGAGGAATCAGAGCGAGAGCCGATCCAGATCAGAGATGGATCAAGGATGGGGATCAAGGATGGATCCAGGAAGGATTAATCCTAGTTGAGAAGGGGCGTTAGCGTCAGAATCAGAACGAGCATCAGAATTAAGATTAGAGTCTGGATTAGGTTTAAGTTTAGGTTTAGATAAAGAATTAGATATAGCATTACATAAAGCATTAGATAAAGAATTAGGAATTGAGTTTATGTCAAAAATTATTGTAAAGAATGAGACACAGATCGAAGGGATTCGTAAGGCTAATCAAGCGGTAGCCAATCTCTTAAAACGGGTGAAGCCTTATGTGAAAGCGGGCGTTACAACAAAAGAGCTCGATGATATGATCCATGGCTGGATGAATGAAGAGGGATTGATCTCCGGAAGTCTCAACTATGGTCAGCCCCCTTTCCCGGGCGCGAGCTGTATCTCTGTCAATCATGTGGTCTGTCACGGAATTCCCGGCGATCGCGCGTTGAAAGAGGGAGATATTGTTAATATCGATATCTGCTTGGCAAAAGATGGTTTCTTTGGTGATTCAAGCCAAATGTTCTGTGTCGGTGAAGTCTCCATCTTGGCACAACGCCTAGTAGATGTAACCTACGAGTGCATGATGTTAGGCATTGAAGAGGTTAAGCCGGGCGCACCTTTTAGAAATATTGGCCGTGCGATTCAAAAGCATGCACATGCGCATCACTACTCAGTCGTCCAAGATTTCTGTGGTCATGGTGTCGGTTTAAGTCTGCATGAAGCGCCACAAGTTCTCCACTACGATTCGCCATTAGTGACGGAGATTATGGAGCCGGGAATGATCTTTACCATTGAGCCGATGATCAATGTGGGTAAAGCTGCGGTGAAAGTTTTAGGTGATGGTTGGACCGCCGTGACGCGTGACCGCTCACTCACAGCACAGTGGGAGCATGCGGTATTGGTAACGGATGATGGTTACGAGATCTTAAGCCTACCAACGATTGAGTAGCGAGATCGTAGAAATAGATCTTAAAATATTTTAGAGTTTTTTAGCTCAAGAGTATTTTACAATTTCTCTGCCTAACTTATGATCAATCCTTGTGATATATCAATAGGAGAGAGAAAAAGATCGCTACAATGAATGGCATCTATAACAGAGGATCGCTCCTATGGAACAGACATTAGATCAAAATAGACACGCTCAGAAGCATGATCAGAAGCAAGAGAAGACGCAGAGTCAGAAGCAGGGTCAGAAACCTACTAAACGGCTCTTAATCTCCGGTGCCGGGCCGATCGGGCTCTCATTTGCATTGGGGCTAAAAGATTCCCCTCTCTCAATTGTGATTGTCGATCAACATCCAAGGCCGACGATAGAGCTTCTTAATGAGGATACGCGCATGATTGCGCTCTCCTATCGTTCCGTTAAATATCTGGAAAAGATCGATATTTGGCAGGCGCTTAAAGCTTATGCCACGCCGATTGAGTCTGTGCATGTTTCAGAAAAAGGGTATGCCACGAAGGTGGAGCTCTTCGCTTCAGAACATAATCTGCAATCCTTTGGGGCATTAGTTCCCTTAGGGCGTCTTCGTTTAGAGATGCTCGCCGCGATCGATCGTTGCCCTAATATTGAGTATCGGGATCAGGCTACATTGCGTAACTATCAATTGGTGGAAGAGATCGCTCCGAAGCAGAGCAATCGTAAGCAAGCGCTCTGTCATCTAATCACCACCAAAGAGACCGAAAAAGTATCGGAAGAGGCGATTTTTGATTGGGTCATTGCCGCTGAAGGGATGCACTCTCATCTGCGACAACTCTCTGGTATTGAATCATTCCATAGTGATTATGGTCAGGTTGCCGTGATTGCCCGAGCGAAATTTGAGCAGCCTCATCACAATATGGCGTATGAGCGCTTTACCAGTGATGGTCCTCTTGCGCTCTTGCCGGTAGGAAGCCATGAGATGGCGGTGGTATTAATCGCCGATAGCCGCGATAAGGAGCATTGGCAAAAGGCGAGTAATCTACAATTTGCCAATGAGGTGATCTTCCGTATCGGCTATGAGTTAGGTGATATTGAGATGGTAACAGAGCGCCATGTCTGGGATCTCACCTTAATGATCCCTAAATCGGTCTGTAAACCCTGTTTAACATTGATTGGTAATAGCGCCCATTCACTGCATCCCATTGCCGGGCAGGGGCTCAATCTCGGTTTTCGTGATTGTGAGTTATTGCTACCCTTCTTTGAGTCGGGAAATATCCCCACACTCCATGATCTTGAGCGGTATCAACGAGAGCGTCGCCGAGATGTGGTAAAAGTAGTAGGGGCAACTGACTTCTTAGTTCGAAGCTTTGGAATCGATTGGCCCTGCGCACCACAATTGCGCAATATCGCCCTTCGAGGAATCAACCTTTTAAAACCCCTTAAAAAGCGTATCGCCCGCTTTGGGATGGGCTATTAAAATCGGTTGAGAGTAGCTCTAAATGGTCTATATGGTCTAAACGGTCTAAATAACCTGTCTAAATAGCCTTAGTGCTCCTTTTAGCGTCAATCCTTAGAGTCAGTCTTTAGTGTCTGTTCTTAGTATCAGTTCTTAATATCAGTTTAAAAAATAGCGCACTTCGCCTATCGCACGATAGGGAAGGAAGAGAGGAAGAGAGGAAGAGATATGAGTCACCGTTATGATGTCATTATTAATGGCGCCGGCTTAGTCGGTTCGAGTATTGCAATCGGCCTTGCAAAGGCGGGATTAAAGGTTTTAGTCATTGAGTTTCATCCTCTAGCGAAGCTCTATCCGACAGAAGATTATGGTCTTCGGGTCTCTGCATTTACCCCTTCTAGCCGTAAATGGCTCGAGTATGTGGATGCTTGGGATGGGCTACAACATACCGGGCGAATCACCCCATTTCTGCATATGCATGTTTGGGATGAGGGCGGGCGCGGTGAGCTCACCTTTGATGCTGCCGGTACTGGCTCTGATGCTTTGGGTTGGATTATGGATAATGAAGCGACACAAGGCGTATTGCTCGATCGCGCTCAAGAGTTAGAACTGATTACCATCTTAGATAACTGTAAGCTCGAATCCTTTATTCGTCTTGATGATGGTCGTGTAGAGGTGACACTCAGTAATGGTGAAAAGTATGAAGCTGAGCTGATCGTTGGTGCTGATGGTGGGCGTTCGCTCGTTCGCGATTGGGCCAATATTCCGACTACCGGTTGGAGCTATGGGCAGAAGACCATTGTCGGTCAAGTTCGTCCTGAGAAGAGTCACGATAATACCTGTTGGCAACGCTTCTTAAATAATGGACCTTTAGCGCTTCTTCCGCTTAATGATGGACGCTGCTCTTTGGCATGGCATACTACTTATGAAGAGGCGGATGAGCTCCTTGCGCTCGATCCTGAAAGCTTCTCTGATCGCCTCTCAGAAGGTTTTGAGTGGAAGTTTGGGCGTATCGAAATTGCCGGCGAATTGGGTGCTTATCCCTTAAGACTCAATCATGCACAGACCTATGTTCGCGAGAACTTTGCCTTAGCAGGGGATGCGGCACATTCAATTCATCCCCTTGCCGGTTTAGGGGTCAATATTGGCTATCTCGATTCAGCAACATTGGTGGAAGAGTTAATCAATGCGCGCAAGGCGGGTATTTCGCTTGGTAACTTAGAGATGTTAAAACGCTATGAAAAACGGCGAAAAGCACATAATATGTTAATCATGGGATCGATGGATCTCTTTAAGCGAAGCTCTACGAGCCAATCTGGTATTATAAAGGGAATTCGCAATATTGGGCTATCCGCAGCAGATAAACTTCCCTTTGTGAAGCGAAAACTTGCTAAAATTGCGATGGGGTATTATGGCGATATTCCCGCTTTTGTTAAACCGAAATAGAGGTAAAAACTGTGTCAGATACATTGAAAACAGCCTTCGAGACGTTAGAGAAGAAGATGGTTACATTAGGCGAGCAGAAGCAACAGCTCGTGACCCAACTGCAAGAAGCTGAAGAGAAGTATGAGAACTTGCAACTCGAGTTTGGTACCTATCGTCAAAATATGGAGCAGGAGAATGCTCGATTAGTGGCGGATAATGCCCTTCTTTCCGAGAAGTTAAATAAGCTCGTTTCCCGTGTGGAATCGATGAGCCAAAATATGTAGGAATGTAGGAGAATCAAGATGTCAGAGACTGTAGTTGTATCGGTAAAAATTGCCAATGAAGAGTATCCTATCAGCACTCCAAAATCGGAAGAGGAGGTTTTGCGCGAATCTGCACTGCGTCTAGATGCAGAGATTGCAAAATTACGCTCAAAAGGGCGTCTCTCTCTTGAGAAGGCGGCGATCATGGCGGGGATCATTCTCGCAAGTGAGCTTGTCCGTGCCGAGAAAGGGGTAGAATTGACAGAATTTAAGTTAAGAGAAGAGCTTGTCGCCTTATCGAAAAAGGTGGATCAGTTTCTCTAAAGAGTAGGATCAATGATAGGATCGATGATCACTCTCAAATGATAATAATGAGTAACATATGATATGCATGAGGAGCGCGTATGACTTTAGATGAAGAATTAGCCAAAAATAGCCGCCTTGTAACGAATCTCCCTCTCTGTGAGGTGCGTATTCAGAATGAAGCGCGTTTTCCATGGATTATTTTAGTGCCTAAGCGCGATAATATTGAGGAGATTATCGATCTTTCCATTGAAGATCAGGAGCAACTACTCAAAGAGTTACGCATGGCTTCTCAAGTGATGCAGACACAATTTGATGCCGATAAGCTCAACATTGGGGCGCTCGGTAATATCGTCCGTCAGCTCCATATTCATGTGATTGCACGCTACGAGACCGACCTTGCATGGCCTAATCCTGTGTGGGGGTATTTTGAGCTCAGCACACAATATGCGGCAGATGCATTAGAGCGTCGAATTAAATTATTGAAGGATGCCTTTGATAAACTTGCATAATTTTGGCATAGTTATATCTGTTTTTTTCTCATAAAAGGCATTTATGAAAGCATTGATTCAAAAGATAGAAGCCTGGCTCTGGTCTGAGACAGGTTCTTTTTTATTGTTACGTCGGGGATTACAGCTTCTCTATCGCATTGCAGTGCAATATAGTGAGGCCAATTTTAAAGAGCGGGCGCAAGCATTAACCTATACAACAATGCTCTCTCTAGTGCCATTGATGGCAATAACCTTCTCTATTTTAGCGGGCTTTGGTGTTCATAATGAGCTAGAACCGCTCTTAAAGAGTGCGCTCTCCTTTTTAGGGGAGGAGAATGCTACAGATTTTGTCAATATTTTGATCGGCTTTGTAGAAAATACCCGCGGGATTATTCTTGGTGGTGTGGGATTATTAGTTCTTCTCTATACGGCGATCAACTTGATGACGACGATCGAATCGGCCTTTAATCGAATCTGGCGCGTGGCGAAAGGGCGCTCATTTAAGGAGCGCTTACTCTCTTATGTGGTGGTAATTCTGATCGGCCCGATCTTTGCTTTTATCGCTTTCTCCTTTCTCTCAAGCTCCATTGTTCTGCGTGTTACAGGTTTTGTAACCGATCCTGTGATCACCTTTCTATTAGGGCAATTTTTCACCATTGCCGTGGTCACGGTGGTGATTTGGCTTGCTTATCTCTTTATCACTTTCCGTAAAGTAAATCTTATTCCGGCACTCATTGGTGCGCTGATTGCGGCAAATGCCTGGTACTTTATCGGTAAGCTCTTTACCCAATTTGTGGTGATGTCGGGTAAGCAGTCGCAGATCTATTCCGGTTTTGCCAGTGTTGTTCTCTTTATTATGTGGATGTATCTCTCTTGGCTCATCGTTCTAGTGGGGAGTCAGATTGCATTCTATCTACAATTTAAATCACTCATAGCGCATGATGATGAGGTGAAGGTAAAACCGAGTCAGGTGGAGATTCGTCTCTGTCTTGAGGCGAAAGATACCGATCGTAATGAGTGGTTTGTTAAGCATCTTTCAAGTGAGTCGGTGGATATCTCGCCCCCGGCGGTGGGTAAGGTGAGTTGTGGTGAGAATGGTCGGCAGGTGGAGTCGGTGATTACGCTCTCCCCGATGGAGAAAGATGTGGGTGTTCAGGTGACCGATCATCTTGAGATCTCAACAACTTCTTCAGCATCAAATGGCAAGGGAAGTGATCCAGAGAGTGCATCAGACAATGGGGAGCAGAAGTGAGTCATCGATCCCCTTTTTGGGAAAAGCCGCTCGAAGAGTTGAGTTCGCAGGAGTGGGAAGCGCTCTGTGATGGTTGTGGGCTCTGTTGTCTTAACAAATTAGAAGATGAAGATGATGGGGAGATCTACTATACGCGAGTTGCCTGTAATCTTTTAGATCTTCAATCGGGCGCATGTCAGCACTATTGCAATCGTCATCAATATGTTCCGGAATGTATCTCTCTGCAGTTACAAGATATTGCCCAATTTCGTTGGTTACCTCAAACTTGTGCTTATCGTCTACGGGCGGAAGGGCAATCTCTGCCGGCATGGCATCATTTGATCTCAGGTGATCGCTCTCAAGTGAGGGAGATCTATCCCTTTCCTCAATTAGCGCTACTCCATGAATCGGCTTTAAAGGATGACGAATTTCTAGAAGATTTTATTATCGAAGAAATTATGCCCAATCAGTAGAGATAAGTCGTTATTCGGTGATGAGAGAGTCCCACTCCGGTCATTGAGAATACCTATTACCGGCGCGCAATTTCTGGAAGAACGCGATAGTAAGAATCGGCACCGTTCAGCCTTTTTCATTTCAAAAATAACTGATGATAGAAGATCATCACTTGCCGGCGCGCGATTTCTGGAAACATGCTGGGGTAATCTCCGGCAACTCATCAGCTCTTTTTTGATTAATCATAATATCTGTTCTTAAGAGAATTTGTGGAGCGGCGGGAGCCAACTATTTCATTCTTTTAACCGGTGCATGCCCGCCATTCGGCATCTTTGATGCCGAGGGTTATTACGATGGAATGTGATAGTTTCCGGTGATAGAAAATCGCCACTTGCCGGCGCGCGATTTATGGAAACATGCAGGGGTAATCTCCGGCAACTCAACAGCTCTTTTGGGTTTGATCAATCATAATATCTGTTCTTAAAAGAATTCGTGGAGCGGCGGGAGCCAACTATTTCATTCTTTTAACCGATGCATGCCCGCCATTCGGCATCTTCGATGCCGAGGGTTATTACGATGGAATGTGATAGTTTCCGGATAGAAAATCGCCACTTGCCGGCGCGCGATTTCTGGAAGAACGCGATAGTAAGAACCGGCACCGTTCAGCCTTTTTTATTTCAAAAATAACTGATGATAGAAGATCGCCACTTGCCGGCACGCGATTTCTGGAAAAACGTGATAGTAAGGACTGGCAATTCATCAGCCCTTATAAAGATAAGAAATATTTCGGAAATCGAATGATTGCCACTTGCCGGCACGCGATTTCTGGAAAAACGCGATAGTAAGGACTGGCAATTCATCAGCTCTTTTTTGATTAATCATAATATCTGATCTTAAGAGAATTCGTGGAGAGGCGGGAGCCGACCATTTCATTCTTTTAACCGGTGCATGCCCGCCATTCGGCATCTTCGATGCCGAGGGTTATTACGATGGAATGTGATAGTTTCCGGTGATAGAAGATCTCCACTTGCCGGCGCACGATTTTTGGAAAAACGCGATAGTAAGAACCGGCACCGTTCAGTCTTTTCCATTTCAAAAATAACTGATGATAGAAGATCATCACTTGCTGGCGCTCAATATATGGAAATATGCAGGGGTGATCTCCGGCAACTCATCGGCCTCTTTTGTTTCAATGGATTGTTATTATGATTCTTAAGAGAGTTTGTTGAGCGGCGGGAGCCAACTATTTCATTCTTTTAACCGATGCATGCCCGCCATTCGGCATCTTCGATGCCGAGGGTTATTACGATGGAATGTGATAGTTTCCGGTGATAGAAGATCGCCACTTGCCGGCATGTGATTTCTGGAAGTATACAGGGGTAATCTCCGGCAATTCATCAGCCTCTGTTTTTCATTGTTTCACTCAATCAATCAAACTCATCCGCAATTGATCCGCTTTTTGGTTACAATATTGTTATTGTTGAAGTAATGAGACTGACAAGCGTAGAGTCTATCGGAAGATAACTTCTTAATATGCTATTAATCAAGGAGATTAAGTGATGAAGAGAGATGAGGATCGTGTAGTGGAAGGCTCGTTAGTGGAGAAGCTGACCCACCTTAATGCCGATGGTGAGGCGCATATGGTGGATGTGAGCGATAAAGCGATCACAAAACGCCGGGCGATTACAAGTGGCATGATTACTATGAATCAAGAGGCATTTTCTGCTTTGGTCGAGGAGCGCGTTACGAAGGGGAATGTCTTGGGAGTTGCCCGAATTGCGGCGATTCAAGCGGCAAAACGAACGGCCGATCTTATTCCGCTTTGCCATCCTCTTCCCCTGACAAAGGTGAATGTGGAGTTTAACCTCATGCCGGAGAAAAAGAGCGTTATTGCGACGGTAGAAGTGGTCACAAATGGCGTTACCGGTGTTGAGATGGAGGCTTTAACGGCAACATCTGTTGCGTTACTGACCATTTATGATATGTTAAAGGCCATTGATAAACGAATGGTGATCTCCGATATTGCCCTTGATCGAAAAACAGGTGGCAAGAGTGGTGACTTTATTCGTTAGTGCGAACTGATTTATTGCAAAAATTTGCGCAATAGATTACTATATCCCTCTTTTATTAGAATTGATGGTGTTCTTTGAATTACTCTACATTAACCATATGGCAGGCCATTGATCAACGTCTCGTTGTTGAAAATGTTCAATTACCGAAAAAACTCTTTCCCCGATTAGAGGAAGCGGTTGAAAAGGTCAATGGTGATATTGTTGTGTCTTTTGAGGCGGGCCTCGATGAGAGTCAGCATAAGTGCATTGTTGGACATGCGTTCGTCAATGTCGATGTTGAATGTCAACGTTGCCTTGAGCCGTTCCCGATTGATCTGGATGTCGATTTTCGATGGCTTCCTGTCAAAAGCGAATATGAAGCAGAGCTAGTAGGGGATGATGCTGATGTCATTATTATTGAAGATGTCGATATCATTAGCTTCTTATATCATCTTGAAGATGAGTTATTGATGGCATTGCCGATCATACCTTACCATGCAGATGATGAGCCTTGCGAAGGACGTGAGTTTTTAAAGAATCAAGAGCTGCCAGAAGAAGAGGAGAAGAAGAATCCTTTTGCTGTTCTGTCAGATCTATTGGATTAGGTAGATCTTTCTATCACTTGAAAGAATATAGTTTAATTAGGAGTAGTTAAAATGGCTGTACAAAAATCGAAGGTAACTCGTTCAAAAAGAGGAATGCGTCGTGCGCATGATTTCTTAACTTCACGCCCAGTAAGCATCGATAAGACTTCAGGAGAGATGCATTTACGTCACCACGTAACTGCTGATGGTTTCTATCGTGGCCGTAAAGTTATCACTAAAAACGAACAAGTTGTCGATCAAGAATAATCTTTAACGACTGTTAGAGGTTGATAGACATATATCGGAAAACCTACGCCTTGTCTTGTTCGAAGATAGCGTAGGTTTTTTATTATGAGTTTCTCTCCTATTTCCCCGCAATTGAGTAGTGATAGCAGAGCGGGATGAGAATCTGTTATCAGTTGATGTTAAAAATTAGGAATCAGCAACGTGATTAAGAGCAATCAAGTGCCTGTAAAGCTCGCAGTAGACATGATGAGTGGTGACAATGGCGCACCAGAGTATATCCCCGCAGTTGTGAGTGCGTTAAATGCACATGATAATCTTTCTGTCCTTGCTGTCGGAAAAGAGGATGTTTTACAGCCCCTTTTAGCTGATCAGCCCCACTTTAAATCAGGCCGAATCACTATTGTGTCGGCAACAGAAGTAGTGGAGATGGATGATGCACCCCAAAGTGCGCTTCGTAATAAGAAGGATTCATCGATGCGTGTTGCCATCAATTGCGTTAAAGCAGGCGAGGCCGATGTTGCAATGTCTGCCGGAAATACTGGGGCGCTCTTAGCAACGGCAAAATTTGTCTTAAAGACACTTCCTGGCATCATGCGCCCGGCAATTTGTACTTCGATCCCCTCACTTCGTGAGCGTGGTTATGTGCATCTTTTAGATCTCGGTGCGAATGTGGATGTAACCCCTGAGCATCTCTACCAATTTGCGGTGATGGGTTCACTCCTCTCTTCAGTGGTCAGTGGCGATCCGGCGCCGAAAGTCTCTTTAATGAATATTGGGACGGAAGCGATGAAGGGGAATGAGTTAGTGCGAGGAACGGTTCCGCTAATGGAGGGATCAGATCTTAACTATATCGGCTTTACAGAGCCCGATGGGATCTTCTTTGATGATGTTGATGTGATTGTTTCTGATGGTTTTACCGGCAATATTGCACTAAAAACATTGGAAGGGACAGTGAAGATGATTGTCCAGCAGCTAGGAAACTCCTTTAAGAAGAATCTTCTTACAAAATGTGCGGCAGTTGTCTCAATGCCGGTTTTAAAAGATCTTAAAAATAGAATGGATCCTCGTAAACATAATGGTGCAAGTCTCTTAGGTTTACGCGGAATTGTTGTAAAATCACATGGGAATGCAGATCGTATCTCTTTTCAAAATGCGATAGAGATATCTGTTAAGCTTGTAGAGCAACAAATAATTGATAAGATGAGAAAACAATTTGAAACTGCGGAGAATCAGCAGTCAAACGAATAGGTTGGATAAGGATGAATTCAAGAATAATCGGAACTGGGCAATATTTGCCAAAAAATATTGTGACAAATGAGCAATTGTCCAAAACTGTTGATACAACGCATGAGTGGATTGTAGAGCGGACTGGAATCTGCCAGCGCCATATTGCCGATGAGAGCGATACAACAGCGGGTTTAGCATATGAAGCTGCGAAACAAGCTTTGCAAGATGCCAATATTGATGCAGATGAACTAGATTTGATTGTTCTTGCAACAACAACGCCAGATCAGACATATCCATCAACAGCAACATTAGTGCAAGATATGCTTGGAAATCACCATGCGGCTTCCTTCGATATTAGTGCAGCTTGTTCAGGATTTATCTACGCTTTAGCAATTGCCGATAACTTTATTAAAGCAGGCTCTGCGAAAAAAGCGATGGTGATCGGTTCTGAGATCTACTCTCGCGTGCTCGATTGGAGTGATCGGACCACCTGTGTTCTCTTTGGAGATGGTGCTGCAGCTGTGATCCTTGAGGCAACAGAGGAAGAGGGAATTATCTCCACCCATATTCATGCAGATGGTGCGTATAAAGATCTTCTTTCAGTGAAGAAGAGTGTTATCTCGCGTGAAGATGTCTATCCTTATGTGCAGATGAAGGGGAATGAGGTATTTCGTCATGCAGTGACTAAGTTGCATGAGATTGTTGATGAGACCTTAACGGCGGCAAACTTAACCGGGTCTGATATCGATTGGTTAATTCCGCATCAGGCGAATTTAAGAATTATGACGGCAACAGCAAAACGTGCCGGCATGCCATTAGAGAAGATGATTGTCACCGTTGATCAACATGCGAACACCTCTGCGGCAAGTATTCCTTTAGCGCTCGATGTTGCGCGTAAAGATGGTCGCGTGAAGAAGGGGGATCTTGTTCTCATGGAAGCATTCGGCGGTGGCTTCACCTGGGGTTCAGCCTTAGTGAGAATGTAATTTCAGAGAAGAGCGATAGAAAGCGATTAAAGAAAGGTTTTAAACAGTAATGTTTAAAACCTTTTTTGTTGTTATATGGTTGTAATAATAAGGTTTGTGGAGCGGCGGGAGCTTACCATTTTGTTCTTATAACTAGTGCATGCCCGCTATTGGCATCGATGATGCCCGTTGCCGGCGCGTAGTTTTTGGAAGCGCATGATAGTAAGGACCGGCACCGTTCAGCCTCTTTTGTTGATTATCTATAAATTTTCTTTCGATGTCCGATAAAGAGAGCAAGGATCGTTAATTTTTTATCTTGTATATCACATATAATTCGGTAATTGCCGACTCGATAGCGCCAGAGACTTTTGAGATTACCTTGTAGGGCTTTTCCCCTCACTCTCGGATCATCTAAGTGAGCAATTTGTAGCTCTAAAGTATCCACTATGCGTTTAGCATAAGTTTTATCGATCTTTTTTAATGCTTTTAGAGCGCTATCAGAATATTCAATTCTCCAGACCAAGTCTTCTTCTCACTTCTTTACTGCTATGTGTCGACTCTTGACCTTGATGAATACGCTTTAGAATTTGTTCAGCTATCTGAGCTTCCTCGATATCGGTAATATGTTCTAAAAGAGCTTCTTTAACATATTCTTCCTCACTGATACCGGCTTTATGAGCTAAAGCTGTTAATCGTGTAGAGATCTCTTTTGGTAGGTCTATTGCTAACATCTTTCCCCTCTTCATGATGAACAATCCTTTTGATTTTAGTTGATCTTTTTCCATTGTGGGAAATTCGCCATTGAAATTCAATAGACCTCTCTTTATGCCTCTCAATTCTTTTACATTGATTTGACAGCATGCAGGGTAATCTCCGGCAACTCAACAATCTTTTTCATTCAATAATATTCCAGTTAAGAAGTGTTATTAATCAATCAAAAATTCTGATTGTAATTGTCGATAGCGCTATTTCTGATAAAAAGGTAGAATTGGGAAGATAAATTAAAAACGAGAGGGAATTTCTTATTAGGAATTCTCTCCTTTAAGTATTCAATGAGAGAGAAAATAAAATGAGTGAAATAAATCGTACATTAGCATTTGTCTTTCCTGGTCAAGGTTCACAAAGTACCGGGATGATTGCCGACCTTTTAGATCATCCACTTGTTGTTGAGACCTTACAGGATGCCGATGATGCATTAGGATTTTCACTATCAGAAATTATTCGTTCAGGAGATGCTGATCAATTAGGGAAAACAGAGATCACTCAACCGGCGATCTTAACCGTTAGCATCGCGCTTTGGCGTGTTTGGTGCGCAGAAAATGGTGCAAAACCTGCCTATCTTGCCGGCCATAGCTTAGGGGAATATAGCGCACTTGTGGCAAGTGGCGTTTTAGCATTTAAAGATGCGGTTAAATTAGTCCATCAACGTGGTCTCTTTATGCAGGAAGCTGTTCCTGTAGGAACGGGTGCAATGGCGGCAGTATTAGGATTAGATGATGATGCCGTTAGAGCCGTTTGTCATGATTCTGAAAAAGCAGGTATCGTCGCTGCCGTTAACTTTAACTCTCCCGGTCAAGTGGTCATTGCCGGTGAAAAGGCGGCGGTAGAAGCGGCTTGTGAACTTGCAAAAGAGCGTGGAGCGCGTCGCGCACTTCTGCTCCCTGTCTCTGTTCCTTCCCACTCAATTTTGATGAAACCAGCGGCTGAACAGTTAGCAACCGTGCTCGATGATATGCTGCTCTCTGCTCCAAAAGAGATTGTGATCCATAACGTGGATGTGAGCGCGCATCGTGATGTCGAAGAGATTAAAGAAGCATTAATTAGCCAACTCTATGAACCTGTTCGCTGGACAGAGACGATCGAATACCTTGCGCGCGAAGGGGTTACTACGATCGTAGAGTGTGGTCCTGG
Organism: Ignatzschineria indica; assembly: GCF_003121925.1. Classification (NCBI taxonomy): domain Bacteria; kingdom Pseudomonadati; phylum Pseudomonadota; class Gammaproteobacteria; order Cardiobacteriales; family Ignatzschineriaceae; genus Ignatzschineria; species Ignatzschineria indica. The sequence continues at coordinate 240,941 of NZ_QEWR01000004.1, forward strand.
TAAGGTATTGACCGGTCTTATCCGCCGTATCGACAAATCCTTGACCACTTACAATGTGTTAGATGGAGGAACTCTCGAGAGTGTTATCAAAGAAATCTAATATCCCCCAAATCCTCTTAGGGGCGTGTACCGCGATCTTTTTAGGGACCTATCTCTTCTTTGGTCGCGATCTTGTTCTTGCAACAAAAGCATTGGTCTATAGCTCGGCGATTGCGTTACTCGTTTCAGGACTCTTCTTCCGGCAATCGATGCGTCGAAATGATTGGTTAATCCTCTCGGCGACATTGATCTTCGGAACGATGACCATTGTCTTCGATAATGAGGTCTTTATTCAGTGGCGTACTTCTATTGTCAATATTCTTATCGCAATTGGCCTTGTAGGGATGTTCTATCTAAAAAAATCTCCCATTAAGATGATCTTTGGGAAGACTTTAGATATTGAACTGCCGGAGCATGAGTGGTTACGAACCAATCTCTGGTGGGCAGCCTATATGTTGGTGATGGCGGCGCTCAATGCTGTGATTATTCTCGTAGGGCTCTCCTCTGAAGTCTGGATGAGCTTTAAGATGGTGATCAATCCGCTTCTTACCTTTGTATTAGCGATTCTCTTGATGGTACATCTTGTTAAAAAAGGGAAGCACTATGAGGCAATCAAGCGCGCTGAAATAGAGGCAGAGGATAGTAAGCAGCATCAGCTCGCTCAAAAAGAGCAAGAAGAGTCATAATCGGTCTCGATTGGTTATATTAGTAGTATTTCGATAAGTTGATATCACTAGGTGTTTGATATCGTCCGATATACACCGATATACAAATATCTATTAATAATTGCGAATTAAGTTCTAATAAGGACTAATAAGGGCTAATAACGGAGCGTAAAGATTAACCTATTACATTATTGTGGGGTTTTTAGATAAAAAGATGAATAATCAAGCAAGATTAGATAAAATTAAAGACTTATTGACTGAGGCATTAGCGCCAACTTTTCTCGAGATTATCGATGATAGTCATCTCCATGCCGGTCATGCCGGTGCTCGAGGAGGCGCAGGTCACTTTACAGTAAAGATCGATTCACCAAAATTTGTCGGTCTGCCGCTTTTAAAGCAGCATCGATTGGTGTATCAAGCATTAGATACCATGATGGATCGTGATATCCATGCATTAAGTATTCAAATTACGACTCAACAACCGAAATAAGGGAAGAGTAGCAATGAAAAATTTATTTAAAAAGACATTATTAACCGCAGCACTTATGGGAGCTTTCTCTGTAGTTGCAATGGCAGATGAGGCACAGCCTGTTGCTGTTGAAGCGGAAGTTGTATCAGAGGGTTATCAATTACAAGACCCTGTGGCAACAGTCAATGGAAAAGAGGTTTCTAAAGCAGAATTAGAGAACTTCCTACTCCTCTCTCAAGGTGTTGAAGTCGATGAGGTCGAGAGTCCAGAAGTAGCGGTACAACTCGTTAAACTCCTTGGCACCCAAGATGCTTTAGCAGAAGAAGCGAAGAAGCGTGGACTCGATAAGGATCAAGATTATCAATTGAAGATGCGTCTTATTGGCGATCTCTTCTTAGCGGATCTTCTCTTCCAAAATATGCTCGATAAGGGTGAGATTACTCAAGAAGAGCTCAAAGCACAATATGATGCAATGGTGGCTCAAATTGAGCAGACTGAGTATCAGGCATCTCATATCTTAGTTGACTCGGAAGAGGAAGCGAATGGGATTATCGAAGATATCAAGAGTGGTAAAACAACTTTTGCAGAAGCGGCAAAAGAGAAATCACTCGATCCAGCAACCGCTGCACGTGATGGTAGCATCGGTGGTTGGTTCCGCCTTTCAATGATGGATCCAAGTTTTGGTGAAGCGTTGAAAGGAATGGAGAAAGGGAAGATGAGCGAAACGCCTGTTGAATCCCAATTTGGTTACCATGTTATCGTTTTAGATGATGTGCGTGATTTAGATCTTGAGATCAAACCATTTGATGAGTTAGATGAAGAGACTAAATTACAGTTAGCACAACCACTCTTCCAAAAATATGTGGAAGAAGTTCAAGAGAAAGTGAATGTTGAGCTACCAGAAGCAAAACAGTAACGATCTTATCGTTGATCTGTAGTTCGCCCCAATAATGGGGCGCTCTGTAATGACCTGATCCTCTCCGAGAGGTTTCAGGTCTTTTTGTTCATTAGGGTTAATTGATGGCATATTTTTTTGAGTTTATTCTTTTTGTGGCGAAGACTGGCACGATTATTGTCGCCTTTATTGTGGCGCTTCTCTTTTTAGCTTCTCTGCGTAATAATCAGCAGCAATCGGGGGGCAAGATCGAGTTTAAGGATCTTGGTGAGCGTTATCAGCAGATCAAAGAGGGTTTTTTAGAGTTTAAACATAGCGATCTTGATGATAAAGATTTTAAGGCCGAACTTGAGAAAGAGGAATCTCGAGAGAAGCAAGCAGAAGCTTTAGAGAATGCAGCAGAATCGATATCTGAAGGGAGATCTGAAACGGTCCCTGAAAATATTGTGCAAGAGGATAAAGAGGATAAAGAGGGCGATCAGCGTGCTGAGCGTGATGAGAAATCGCAAGTTGCAAAAGCCCCTTTCTGGCAGTTTTGGAAGCGTGAGAAAGAGAAGAGCAAGCCGAAAAAGGCAGATACGCTCTATGTGTTGGAATTTGATGGGGATATTCAAGCGGAAGAGGTGCGTAGCTTACGAGAGGAGGTCTCCGCGTTATTGCAGATCGCAGAGAAAGGGGATGAGGTATTGATTCGTCTTAAGAGCCCCGGTGGCGCTGTCAATGGTTATGGTTTAGCCGCCTCACAATTAGTACGTATTCGCGATAGAGGGATCCATTTAACGGTGGCAGTGGATGAAGTGGCTGCTAGTGGTGGTTATTTAATGGCTTCTGTTGCGCATAAGATCTTAGCAGCGCCTTTTGCCATTGTCGGTTCTATCGGTGTTGTGGCAGAGATGCCTAATTTCCATAAATTATTGGAGAAATATAATATCGATTATGAGCAATTTACTGCAGGTGAGTATAAGCGCACAGTTTCGATGTTTGGTGAGAATAGTGAAGCGGCAAAAGAGAAGTTCCGTGCCGAACTCAATGAGATTCACCATATTTTTAAAGATTTTGTCCAACAATATCGTCCACAGCTTGAGATTGAGCAGATCGCAACGGGCGAGTATTGGCTTGCGGTTAAAGCGCTAGAACTCGGTTTAGTGGATGAGTTAAAGACGAGTGATTCCTATATCTTAGAATCGATGAAGAATAAAAATGTCTACACGATTCAATATGTGGAGAAGAGCTCTGTCCGTCAAGGAATTTCCCGCTTCTTAACTCGTATTATGAAGCGAATTCCCTTCTAAGGTAGTGATATTGATAGAATATTGAAGGGATATTTTGAGTAGTCGTAAGATAGAAGAGAGTAAGCCGGCAAGAGAGTAAAAGTGCTCTTTTGCCGGTGAAAATAGAGATCAACCCCAATAGCGATTATAATGGTGCGTTATTGGGGTTTTTTATGAGCTGAGTCGTACTGTCGGCGTTGATCATAGAAATCAGGGTAGTAGGTAGAGAGAAGGTAGAGGATAGAATGGCTGAGAAGCGCATTAGAGAAGCGAGCGTAGAAGCTGCGGAACGGGTAATAGAAGTGGCGTTGCCTTGTCCGCTTCATCGCACCTTTGAGTATCTTGCTACTGATATATTTATTAAAGATGAGGCGGAGAGCGCTTCCCCAAAAAAGATTAGCCCCGCCGTTGGGATGCGAGTTGCTGTTAATTTTGCGCGTCGGGAGATGATCGGAATTATTGTAGCGGTCAAAGAGGAGAGCGATTATCCTCGTGAGAAGTTGAAACTGATCAAAAATCTCCTCGATGAGATGCCCATTATTGGGCGTAATCTTTTGAGCCTAGCTGAGAGAATTGCCCACTACTACCACGCGCCGATAGGGGAGGTTTTACAACTCTTTCTTCCTACTCCTCTACGACAAGGGCGGCCGCTCTATGTTGCGGAAGATTACTATCAGATCACCGATGCCGGTATTGCATGGCGTGAAGATGTGCAAAATCGTGCTTCAAGAGCTAAAATTGCGATTCTTAACTTCTTCGAAGAAGGGCAGCGTTATAGTGAAGTAGCGCTTTTAGCCCAATTTCCTAATTTTAAAAATCATCGTCGTGCGCTCTTAGAGAGTGCTCTACTTCTGCGTGAAGCCGATCTCGATTGTGAGCCTTCTCCGGCGAAACCGCCATCAGAAGAGCCTCCATTACAATTAACTACCGCACAGCAGCATATTGTGGATGATATTGTGGTCAATAGACCGCCTCTCTCCTTTATTGAGGGAGTGACAGGCTCAGGGAAAACAGCTGTCTATACAGAGATCGCGCGTCATCATCTGGCAAAAGGGGAGCAGGTTTTGATGTTAGTGCCGGAGATCGGCTTAACGCCTCAATTTGTCAGTCGCATAGAGTCCGCATTATCGGTCCGTGTTGCCGTTATTCACTCTCAATTGAGTGATAATGAGCGTCTAGAGGCGTGGCGTAATGCCGCATTAGGGCGGATCGATCTACTTATCGGCACCCGTTCTGCGCTCTTTACCCCCTTTGCGCGTCTTGGTTTGATGATTATCGATGAAGCGCATGATAGCTCCTATATACAGCGAGATGGTGTTCGTTATTCTGCTCACAATAGTGCCATTTGGCGGGCTCATTTTGAAAAGATTCCGCTGGTGATGGGGAGTGCAACGCCTACCTATGAGAGTGTTCGTAATATTGCGGAAGGGCGTTTTAGCTATTATCAGCTGCCAGAGCGAGTGAGTGGTGCAATGCCGGAGTGGGAGATTGTCGATCTCAATGAGGAGAAGAATTACGATGGCATCACAACACGGGTTTTAGATGAGATTGAGGCGACGATTGCACGGAAAGAGCAGGTATTGATCTTCCTAAATCGGCGTGGATTCTCTCCTGTTTTAACCTGTCTCGACTGTGGCAAGATTGAGGAGTGTCATCATTGCAGTAGCTATCTCAACTTTCATCGCACCACCGGAATGCTTCATTGCCATCATTGTGGGACACGATATCCCTATCCTAAAGTATGTAGTGCTTGTGGTGGTACGCATTTTAAGGAATTAGGGGCAGGCACGCAGAAGATTGAAAAAGCATTAGCCGATGCATTTCCTTTGGCGAGAGTTTTACGTTTTGATCGGGATAATGTTCGCAATAGTCGGGAGTTAGTGGAGAATTTAACCCAGATCGGGGAGCAATCAGCCGATATCATTGTAGGCACGCAGATGTTAGCAAAGGGGCATGATTTTCCCAATATCACTTTAGTGGTTCTCCTCAATAGTGATGGGCTCTTCTTTGCCAATGATTTTCGGGCAGATGAGAAGCTAGCACAACTCTTGATGCAGGTTTCAGGGCGTGCAGGGCGGGGGGAGAAGAGAGGAAAGGTTTTAGTACAGACGATGTTTCCTGATAATGCCCTTTTTCATCAGTTACCTAAGATCGGTTATCAAGCTTATGCCCAAGAGGCGCTTGAAGTACGTCAGATTCTCAATCTTCCGCCTTACTCCTATCAGATCTTAATTCAGGTAGAAGCAAGAAGTGAATCGGAAGCGACTTCATATCTCGAAGGGTTACTCAATCATATTGAGCCAGATCCTCAAGTTGAGATCACCCCAGTGATGCCCAATAACCTTAAGCGCCGGCAAGGATTTTATCGGGTACATGTGATCCTTCAATCGGAAAAGCGAAGTGCTCTGCACCGAATGGCATACCAAATACGTCTCCTCTATGAAGCCAATATTCGCTCCAATATTCGCCTCTTAATCGAGGTTGACCCCATCGACTTCACCTAAATCATTTTGACTCAATAAGAAGGTTTTTGGAGCGGCGGGAGCCGACCATCTCAATCTTTTTACCGGTGTATGCCCGCCATTCGGCATCTTCGATGCCGAGAGTTATTGCGATGGAGTGTGATAGTTTCCTGTGACAGATGATCGCCACTTGCCGGCGCGCGATTTCTGGAAGAACGCGATAGTAAGATCCGGCAACTCAACAGTCTTTCTCGTTTCAAGAAAAGAGTCGGTGATAGAAGATCGCCTCGTGCCGGCACGCAATTTTTGGAAGTATGCAGTAGTAATCTCCGGCAGTTCATCAGCTTTTTTTATTTTGATCAATTGCTCTTAAGAGAATTTGTGGAGCGGCGGGAGCCGATTATTTCATTCTTTTAACCGATGCATGCCCGCCATTTGGCATCTTCGATGCCGAGAGTTATTGCGATGGAATGTGATAGTTTCCGGTGATAGAAGATCGCCATTTGCCGGCGCACGATTTTTGGAAAAACGCGATAGTAAGAACCGGCACCGTTCAGCCTTTTTCATTTTAAAATAACTGATGATAGAAGATCATCACTTGCCGGCATATGATTTCTGGAAGTATGCAGGGGTAATCTCCGGCAACTCATCAGCTCTCTTTGTATAATCAATTGTTCTTAAGAGAATTTGTGGAGCGGCGGGAGCCGACCATCTCAATCTTTTTACCGGTGTATGCCCGCCGTTTGGCATTCTCAATACCGAGAAGAATAGGGGTCTATCTAAAGTAGATGTGTTGGCAATAGATCCTAGAGTTATCTATCTTAAGAAACGACAAAGGACATCTAATTAGATGTCCTTAAAATAGTATCAATGGCGTGTCATTGCCATAATTTAATACTAGCTCTTATTGCTAAGAGTCTTAAAAGCCCCTTATGGGTTCATACATAGCATTATACGATTTAAGCTAACTTGCAACTTTTTCTTCTCTTCCTGAAAGAGAGCTTCATCTAATTTTTATAATGGTATGTCGATACACTTTATCCATTTAATTCTATTGAAGATATTAGAAATATAACAGACCATAAGTGTAGATCATTATTAGATAAATTGTATCTTTGTGTTTGATTCTATTAAGAAGGTTTTTGGAGCGGCGGGAGCCGACTATTTCATTCTTTTAACCGATGCATGCCCGCCATTCGGCATCTTCGATGCCGAGAGTTATTGCGATGGAATGTGATAGTTTCCGGTGATAGATGATCGCCTCGTGCCGGCGCGCGATTTCTGGAAGAACGCGATAGTAAGAACCGGCACCGTTCAGCCTTTTTCATTTCAAAATAACTGATGATAGAAGATCATCACTTGCCGGCATATGATTTCTGGAAGTATGCAGGGGTAATCTCCGGCAACTCATCAGCTCTCTTTGTATAATCAATTGCTCTTAAGAGAATTTGTGGAGCGGCGGGGCCGACCATCTCAATCTTTTTACGATTGCATGCCTGCCGTTTGGCATCTTCGGTGCCAACTGCCGGCGCGTAGTTTCTGGAAGAACGTGATAGTAAGATCCGGCAATTCATCAGCTTCTGTTTGGGATTGGATCTATAAGATCCCTTCTTGAATGCCCCTAGTTCGACATTAAATATTGTTGATAGAAGTGGTCATTGGGCGACAAATTTTGGGCAAAAAAAAGCCGAGCTCTTAAAGACTCGGCAAAATAACCACCAAAGGAGGATATGGAGGAGAACGTCTGATTGCTCAAACGTCACGCATATAGTAGTGCTTTTTTTATGGGTTGTCAAATAATATCTTAAGCAAAAGATAAAAAATTTAGAAATATTTTCAAATTAGCGGTTTTTGTGAAAAAAGTAGCCATTTTTGCGGGAATATCGATGTAAAAAGCGATAAGTGAGCAGAAGTAGGAAGAGAAAACGTTTTCAAAGAGAGATCTTGAGATATGAAAAAAGGCTCTAATTGATTAATATTTAATCATTATTAGAGCCTTTTAGATTGAGTGCGTTGATCAATCAGTCAACCCATCAGCCAACCAATCAATCGGGAAAATTACATGCCGGCAATAACGGTATTGAATCCGCCATCCACAAAAGTGATCTCGCCTGTTACACCTGATGCAAGATCAGAAGAGAGGAATGCGGCAACATTACCCACTTCTTCAATAGTGACACAGCGACCGATCGGCGCGGCTGCTTCAAATGCCGTTAACATGCTCTTAAAGTCCGCAATCCCTGATGCTGCTAAAGTACGGATCGGACCTGCGGAGATTCCATTAACACGAATACCATCTCTACCAAGCGCTGCTGCCATATAGCGAACATTGGCTTCAAGTGATGCTTTGGCTAAGCCCATTACATTATAGTTTTGAACCGTACGCTCACTTGCAAGATAGGTTAATGTTAAGAGTGATGCATTTTTACGAAGGTAAGGACGTGCAGCTTTTGCTAATGCGGCAAAACTATAAGAGGAGATATCATGAGCAATTTGGAAGTTCTCTCTTGTTACGGTATCGAGGTAGTTACCATCGAGTGCTTCTCTTGGTGCAAAGCCGACAGAGTGGATCACAATATCAAAGCCATCACTCCAAACATTGTTGAGTGAAGTCATTAATGCTTCAATTTCACTATCACTTGCCACATCACATGGGAAGACGATTTCTGAGTCGAGTTCTGCCGCCATCTTTCTAACGCGATCTTCTAAACGCTCACCATGAAAGCTAAATGCAAGCTCAGCACCTTGCTCACGCATCGCTTTGGCAATTCCCCAAGCGATTGAACGATTAGAGGCGAGACCGACGATTAATGCACGTTTACCTTTTAAAAAACCCATATTAAATCCTTTCTGCTTCTGTTTGATTATTGTTGCTGATCGATAGCGTATCGAAGCGCATCAAAGAATCAAAACGATATAAAAATAGTATGAAAATAGTATAAAACACCATAAAAAAGCGTGTAAAGATCTGCCATTTTGCGACAGATTAAATAGCACCATATTACCACGAATTTTTATTGGGGCATTGCGCTATTTCTCCCAAATTCTAGGAAGAATCACTACGATTATTACATTTAAGAGCGCTTTACCCTCAATAGTTAGGGCGCTATGAGTGTGATTTATCCATATTTTAGTATTGAGTATTTAGTATTAGTTTATTTTTTGGGAGAAGGTTAGGGGGCGGATCGATGGTTTCAGTAATCTATACGAGAGCCTTGAGTGCGCTGCATGCGCCGGAGGTACGTGTTGAGGTTCATATCAGTAATGGCTTGCCGGCATTAACGATTGTGGGGATGCCGGAAACGGCAGTTAAAGAGAGTAAGGATCGGGTCGTTGCCGCTATTGTCAATTCTGGCTTTGAGTTCCCTAATCGTAAAATTACCATCAATCTCTCTCCGGCGGATCTTCCTAAAGAGGGCGGGCGTTACGATCTGCCCATCGCTCTAGGGGTCTTAGAGGCTTCAGGACAGTTACAAAATTCGCCTAAAGCGTATGAATTTGTCGGTGAATTGGCGCTTACTGGAGAGTTGCGACCTATCACAGGATTGCTGCCCACAGCCATTCAGGTGATGAAGCGGGAGGGGCGCTTAATTGTCCCTTATGATGGAGCTGAAGAGATCGGCTTTCTTGGGTATCAACACTTTTTGATGGCGAAAAATCTCCGTGAAGTGGTGGATTTTATCGATGGGAGAGTCAAATTAGCAGAACCACCTGTTCTACAGATTCAATCTGATACGCCCATTCCCGATTTTTCAGAGGTTAAAGGACAGTTTTTTGCTAAACGCGCATTAGAGATCGCCGCAGCCGGTGGACATAATGTTCTTTTGATCGGTCCGCCCGGAACTGGAAAGACCATGCTCGCCTCCCGCTTTGCCGGCATTTTACCGCAGATGACACGAGAGGAGGCGATCGAAAGCGCGATGATCGCCTCTATCAGTCGGCAGGGATTTCGAGCGGAGCAATTTGGTGTTCGTCCTTACCGCACGCCTCATCACACCTCTTCATCTGTTGCCTTAGTGGGGGGCGGAACTTATCCAAAGCCGGGGGAGATCTCCCTTGCACATCACGGCATTCTCTTTCTCGATGAGTTGCCAGAGTTTAATCGCACGGTGTTAGAAGTATTGCGAGAACCGCTTGAATCGGGGATGATCCATATCTCAAGAGCGATGCAACAGGTGGAATTTCCGGCAAAGTTTCAATTGATCTCAGCGATGAACCCCTGTCCTTGTGGCTATTTAGGAGATCCTGTTCATGAGTGTAGCTGTAGTGATTATGCGATTGCTCGCTATAAGGGGCGAATATCGGGACCGATGTTAGATCGGATCGATCTTCATGTGGAAGTGCCTCGTATCTCCACAGAAGAGCTCCAAAGTAGTAAGAGAGGGGAACCCACCTCAGAGATTAGAAAGCGTGTTGAGGTTGCAAGAGCGGCACAATTAGCGCGACGTGAGAAGATCAATGCTGATCTTACCGTCAGTGAGATTGAGTCTGACTGCTCCCTTGGAGAAGGGGAGTTGAAATTATTGGAGATGGCGCAAAAACGGCTCAATTTCTCCCCACGGAGTTATCACCGTATTTTACGAGTAGCGCGAACAATTGCCGATCTTGAAGAGAGTGAAAAGATCAGTAGTCGACATTTAACGGAGAGTCTTGCCTTTCGAGCGCTCGATCGGGGTTATCAGAAGAGTCCATAGGCGTTATAGATCAAATTTACAGCAATTTTATCAATCTCTATCTCTCTTTGGGCTGACCTTTTACCTATCGATCTCTCTTTTTATCTCCTTCTCAATTTTTCTCTTTAAGAGATCCCTTTCGCTTGTGGGGTAAAGGAGGATATACTAGAGGGCTATTGAGATCATTTTTTATGATCGAATCATCGCCGATGCTCACCATAATCTAGGGGAGTTGCACGACGATATTTGATCAATGTTGATTGATAGAAATTCTATAAAGTCTATAAAGTCTATAAATTCTATCAAGGCAATAGTTCACTAAGCAGATAACCGATCAGATCAAGCGATCGAAGGAGATTTAAGTTGAGTCAGTCACTTGTAGCGCCTACACAATCTATCGAAGAGGTGGTAGGAAAGATTGTTAATGGCTTTCAGTTTTTAGATGATTGGACCGCCCGTTATGAATATCTTATCGATTTAGGGCGCGCAATGCCCCCCTTTCCCGATGATCAGCGTATTGAAGAGAATCGCCTCTATGGTTGCCAGGCACAGGTTTGGTTACTCTCTCAATATCATGAAGGGCGTCTCTATTTTCAAGCCGCGAGTGATTCCGCTATTGTTTCCGGCCTTTTAGCGCTTCTTCTTCGGGTCTACTCAGGGCGTACGCCCCAGGAGATCTTAGATCATCCCCCTGATTTTATCCGTGAAATTGAGTTAGAGCAGCATCTCTCCCTCTATCGTGCCAATGGTTTAGCGCAGATGATGAAGAAGATTCGTCTAATTGCGGAGCAGACCTTAATTGAAGAGGAACATGGCGCCCTTTAAGGTGTGTCAAAGGGAGAATATGCGCTATCCATTTGAGATAACAAAGAAGGGAGTTGGTACTCCCCACAATCTTCCTGCAAAGATTTTGGCACAATTGGAAGAGAGCGATCGAGAAGAGAATCGATTTATTTGGGATGGTAAGACCTTTTTTTGGCGCGATTTAGCGGCCGGCGATCTTAAAATTGACTTCTTTTCCAAGAAGATGCGCTACCGTATGCAACATCTCAATAAGGCACAGGAGCCACTTCTTAGAGCTTTAGGATGGAAGAGTAATGAGCGTAAAAATGTGCTTGATCTGACGGCGGGATTAGGGCGAGATTCTGCACTTCTCTTTTTTGCAGGCTTCAATGTGACGATGTTTGAGCGTAATCCTGTATTACAGATTTTGTTAAAAGTGGCGTTAGAAGCGGTGCCGATGGCAGAGTTCCCGCAGCAGTGGCGTCTAAAAGAGCAAGATGCAATTGAGTATCTAACCCATTACGGACTTTATCGTGCGGATGAAGCGCAAGATAGCGTGGGTGAGAGCCTTGGTCAGATTGAAGAAGATCAGTCTGAAGGAGATCAGTCTGAAGGAGGGCCGATTGAGTTGATCTATCTCGATCCGATGTATCCTGAGCGGAAGAAGTCAGCCTTAGTCAAAAAAGAGCTTCGTATTATCCGTGAACTTGTGGGAGATGATCCCGATAGTGAAGCGCTTCTAGACGCCGCGCTAGAGAGCGGGGCAGAGCGGATCGTTGTTAAAAGACCGAAAGGCGCTCCTTTTGTGGGGGAGAAAAGGCCTAACCACTCTGTTGAGTCGCCGAATACTCGTTTTGATGTCTATCTTCGCTCGACGAAAAGTATGTAGGTTCAAAATCGATCGGAATGGGGTATCTAATCAATATCGATGTGTAGCGCTAAGTGATCACATCAGGTTATCAAGTAGGAGTTAAAAAGAGAGAGATGAGTCGCGAAATTACCGATTTAGTTGCAGTAAATGAGGATTCTACATTGAAAGCCGCAAGTCGCGGTGCAAGACGGATTCCCATCTATGATATCCCTATTGTTAAAGCAGAGTTAGAGCGGGCGGATGAGGTTTTAGGGTTGCGTAATTTAGAGCCGGCCGTCAGTCTCTTCGGTTCTGCACGATTAACGAAAGATGATCGGAGCTACCAATTAGCTTTTGAGATTGCCAAAGCGCTCTCAGAGCGGGGCGTTTCTATTATCACCGGTGGTGGACCCGGCGTTATGGAAGCAGGAAATAGGGGGTGTCAGGCGGGGAAGTTAGGAACTTCAATCGGTCTTAATATTAAGCTACCTCGTGAGCAGTCGCCGAATATCTACCAAGATCTCTCGCTCCATTTTGATCACTTTTTAACGCGTAAGACAGTCTTTTTAGCCTATTCAGAGGCTTTTATCTGTGTGCCGGGGGGATTTGGCACGCTCGATGAGTTGATGGAAGCTTTAACCCTGATGCAGACGAAAAAGATGATCGAAAAACCGATCATTCTCGTCGATCGACAATTTTGGCAGCCGCTTCTCAATTGGTTTGGAAATGAGCTTCTCTCTCAAGAGATGATTATCGCGAAAGATCTCGATCGCGTGACGCTAGTCGATAGTGTGGAAGAGGTCTTAGCAGCCTTAGCGCCCATCTATAAGGATCTCTCTTCAGAGGAAGCGAAGTAGAATCTTTATTCTTAAGAAAATTTGTGGAGCTGCGGGAACCGACCATCTCAATCTTTTCACCGGTGCATGCCCGCGGGTCGGCATCCTTGATGCCAACTGTCGGCGCGTAGTTTATGGCAGTGTATGAGAGTAAAATCCGGCGCGCTCAGCCTCTTTTATTCCAAGAAAATAGTCAGCGATGGAGAATCGCCTCTTGCCGGCATGCAGTTTATGGAAGTATGCGGTGGTGATCTCCGGCAATTCATCAGCTTTTTGTTTTGATCAATCACAATATTGTTCTTAAGAAAATTCGTGGAGCTGCGGGAACCGACCATCTCATTTTTTCACCGGTGCATGCCCGCGGGTCGGCATCCTTGATGCCAACTGCCGGCGCGTAGTTTATGGCAGTGTATGAGAGTAAAATCCGGCAGCGCTCAGCCTCTTTTATTTTAAGAAAATAGTCAGCGATGGGGAATCGCCTCTTGCCGGCATGCAATTTATGGAAGTATGCGGTGGTGATCTCCGGCAATTCATCAGCCTTTTTCAATCAACAATCTAATAAAGAGCAATAAAAAAATGCCACCATTGATAACTCTATGGTGGCATTTTGATATCTATCGATCTTTTAATTGATCTTTTATGACAAGTTACAAATTAGCGTAACTTTGCTTCATTCTGCTTTCTAATTAGTTTGCTTTATGAAGAATCTGTTGTACTAAGAGTTGAATCTTCTCTTGTGGAATGTGTAAGTTAGGTGCCATTGGAATAGGACCCCAAACACCTGAACCACCGTTGGTGACTTTCTCAACAAGATAGGTTTCAGCACCATCATCATCTTTATACTTTTCGTATACTTCATCGTAGCTTGGGCCAATTAATTTGCTATCTTGACGATGGCAAGCAAAGCAACCTGAAGCTGTTGCAAGCTCAGGATCAACCTGTGCAAAAGTTGGAACTGAAAGTGCTGCGAATGAAGCGGCAATAAGAAGAATTTTTTTCATATGAATTTCCTTTTAATTGAATGATTCATCACTGAAGTCTATTGTGACTCTGCTAGTAACTATTGTGATCGAATGCTTCTGCTCGGAGCGGATCCACAATAGATGTCGCCATAAATCACATCCATATAACTTCTATTCTACCAGAATCATCCACTATTCTACCGTTAAATGGGAGTATTTACTCTATATTTTTGTATATCAATTTTCAACTGATTGGGCAGATGATCGGGATCATCTGCACTTTAAGAAGTTTTAAGCAACTTTAAGAAGCTTTTAAAAACTTTTAAAATTTATTTTTTAGTATCCCCTTTTTTCGGAATCTCCCAATTTTCCACATGAATCGCCTCTAAGCGATTACGAACTAAGGTATGATCTTTAACATCTTTAGGAACAATAGAACCCGCGGCTGTTGCTGCATGATTACCAATTTTAACGGGCGCTACTAAGGAGCTATTCGAACCGATAAAGGCATGATCGCCAATAATGGTCTGATGCTTGTTTGCTCCATCGTAGTTGCAGGTAATAACACCTGCGCCAATATTACTCTCCTTGCCGATCGTAGCATCCCCTAAATAGGCAAGATGGGAAGCTTTAGCCCCCTCTGCCAGAGTGCTATTTTTAGTCTCAACAAAGTTACCAATACGGGTATTATCCCCCAATTTACTATTCTCCCGAATGCGTGCAAAAGGACCGATAGAGGCATTCGCACCGATTGAAGCATTCTCAATAACAGAGTAGGGATGAATAATGGTGTTATCATCAATAACGACATTTTTTAAGACGCTACCGGTACGGATCACAACGTTTTTACCTAAGATCACTTTACCTTCTAAAATCACATTCGCTTCGATATGGCAATCGAGGTCATTCTGAACACGTCCACGAATCGTTAAAGAGTCGGGATGATCGATCGTAATACCATTGAGCATGAGTTGTTTTGCCATCTCTTGCTGATAGTAGCGCTCAAGATTAGCCAATTGAATACGATCATTAACGCCCTGGATCACTGCTGGATCTTCCTCGATAGTATGGATCGTGATTCCATTTTGGACTGCAAGTTTTGCAACATCGGTGAGATAGTACTCATTTTGTTGATTATCATTATCGATCTGTGGAAGCGCCTCTTTTAAGAAGTTTTGGCAGATGGCGAAGATACCGGTATTGATCTCTTTGATCTCTTTTTCGGTCTCATTGGCATCTTTCTCTTCAATAATCGCAATCATATGATGATTATGGTCACGAATAATACGGCCATAACCGGTAGGATTTTCAACAGAAGAGATCAACCAGTTGAGGCGCGTATTTTCGGCATTCTTGACGAGCTCTTCCAATGTTTCTGCACGGATCAATGGTGTATCACCATAGAGGACGAGGACGGTAGAGTCTTCAATGGTGTAGGGCAGTGCGTACTTCATCGCATCTCCGGTACCTTCAAAGGTCTCTTGTTTTGCCCAAGTGATATCTTCATGGTGGGTAAAGGCCGCTTGTAGCTCTTCTCCACGGTGACCATAAACAACAATTAAACGATCGGGATTGAGCTTTCTTGCACTCTCTAAAACATGTTCAAGCATCGGCTTGCCTCCAATTTTATGGAGGGGCTTGGGGAGTGCTGATTTCATTCTAGAACCTAAACCTGCCGCTAGAATGACGATGGAAAGCTTTTTCATATCCTAAATTCCTTTTCTTTTGATAGCTCTTATTGATCAATAAGATTGTTCAAATAATACAATGATATATCGTAGAGATATGGTAAATGATATTGTATCTCTCGGCTCTATAGACTTTTTTCGGCTCAACAAAAAGGTTTAATTGAGCCTATCGACCATGATGCCGACCCGATATCGATCTCCCCATTTTAATCTTTTACGCTGATCACTTCAGGAAATTTTTGGCAAAGCGGGATAAGATCAATCTTTACCGGGAATCTCTGTCAACTCATCAAAATAGTAAAGGCTGAACGCTGCCGGAGATTACCACTGCGTGTTTCTATAAATCGTGTGCCGGCAGTTGGCATCGAGGATGCCGAATGGCGGGCATGCATCGGTGAAAAGAACGAAATAGTCGGCTCCCGCCTCTCAACAGATCCTCTTAAGAATCATAAGAATGATTAGCTGAGATAAATTGAAACAAAGAAGGCTGTTGAGTTGCCGGAGTTTACCACTGCATGCTTCAATAAATCGCGCGCCGGCAGTTGGCATCGAGGATGCTGAATGGCGGGCATGCATCGGTGAAAAGGACTAAATAGTTGGCTCCCGCCCCTCCATAAACCTTCTTAAGAGTAATTCATCAAAACAGCAAAGGCTGAACGTTGCCGGATCTCACTATCGCGCCCTTCCTCAGACCACGCGCCGGCAGTTGGCATCAAAGATGCCGACCCGCGGGCATGCATCGGTGAAAAGAACGAAATAGTCGGCTCCCGCCTCTCAACAGATCCTCTTAAGAATCATAAGAATGATTAGCTGAGATAAATTGAAACAAAGAAGGCTGTTGAGTTGCCGGAGATTACCACTGCGCGTTTCCAAAAACCACGTGCCGGCAAGTGGCGATCATCTATCACCGGAAATTATCACATTCCATCGCAATAACTCTCGGCATCGAAGATGCCGAATGGCGGGCATGCATCGGTAAAAAGATTGAGATGGTCGGTTCCCGCAGCTCCACGAATTTTCTTAAGAACAATATTGTGATTGATCAAAACAAAAAAGCTGATGAATTGCCGGAGATCACCACCGCATACTTCCATAAATTGCATGCCGGCAAGAGGCGATTCCCCATCGCTGACTATTTTCTTGGAATAAAAGAGGCTGAGCGCTGCCGGATTTTACTCTCATACACTGCCATAAACTACGCGCCGGCAGTTGGCATCGAGGATGCCGAATGGCGGGCATGCACCGGTGAAAAGATTGAGATGGTCGGTTCCCGCAACTCCACGAATTTTCTTAAGAACAATATTGTGATTGGTCAAAACAAAAAGCTGATGAATTGCCGGAGATTACCACTGCGCGTTTCCAAAAACCACGTGCCGACAAGGGTGATCTTCTTGCTATTAGCTGAGAAGATCGATCAGGCGGCTGATGGCATTGATGCGAAGTTCTGGGCTCTCAAGGGGTAACTTGTAACGTAGGGCCTCTTGCCCTTGAAGTTGATAAAATTGAGGTTGCTCCTGAATCAGGCTGATTAATTTTGGCGTATTGATACGAGGCTGTTCTCCAAAGAGAATGCGTACTCCTTGGGCATTCGCTTCGATCTTCTTTAAGTTGAGTGGCTTTGCTTTTAATTTAAGCTCGGCAATTTTGAAGAGGCGTTTTGTTGTATCGGGTAGAAGACCAAAACGGTCGATCATTTCGATCTGAATCTGATCGAGCGCATCGATACTCTTCGCACTAGCGATCCGTTTGTAGTAGGAGAGACGGATCGCAACATCAAAGATAAAATCCTCTTGAATCAATGCCGGCGCACCGATGGTGATCTCTAATCCTTTGTTGAAGGGATCTGCAACATCGAGTTTTCCACCCCGTTTAATCATCTCTGCCGCTTCACTTAAGAGCTCCATATAGAGAGAGAAACCGATCGCATTGATCTCACCACTTTGCTGATCTCCTAAGAGCTCTCCGGCACCTCGTATCTCTAAATCATGATTGGCTAACATAAAGCCGGCACCTAAAGTATCGGTCGTGGCAATCGCTTCAATCCGTTTTTTCGCATCACTTGTCATTGCTGCCGCTTCCGGCACGATAAGATAACAGAAAGCACGATGATGAGAACGACCAACACGGCCCCGAATCTGATGAAGTTGCGCAAGTCCAAGATGATCTGCACGATTGATAATCACCGTATTGGCATTAGGAACATCGATCCCCGATTCAATAATGGTGGTACAGAGAAGGATATTGATACGATGATGATAGAAATCGAGCATCACTTTTTCCAACTCATTCTCATGCATCTGCCCATGCGCCATACCGATAGAGATATTGGGCATTAGCGCGGCAAGTCGCTCGGCAACGAGCTCAATACTTTTCACCTCATTGTGGAGGAAATAGACCTGTCCGCCCCGTTTAAATTCACGCATACAGGCTTCAACAATCAGTTCATCACTCCACTCATTGACAAAGGTCTGTACCGCGATACGATTTTCGGGAGGTGTTGCAATAATGGAGAGCGCTTTAAGCCCTGTTAAGCCCATATTGAGTGTGCGAGGAATGGGTGTTGCAGTCATCGCCATAAAGTTCACCTCTGCTCTTAAAGCACGAAGGCGCTCCTTCTGTTTGACTCCAAATCGATGCTCTTCATCGATAATCACTAAACCTAAATTATGAAAGCGGGTATCTTCTGAGAGCAGACGATGGGTGCCGATAATAATATCGATCTCCCCTTTCTCGAGGCTAGCTAAGATCTCCCTTGTCTCTCGACTCTTACGAAAACGGGAGAGCGCGGCAATCTTAATGGGCCAATCGGCAAAACGATCCTCAAAGGCGGTGGCATGTTGCTCAGCAAGAAGAGTTGTAGGGGCTAATATTGCCACCTGATAACCATTCATTGCCGCCATAAATGCCGCACGCATTGCCACTTCTGTCTTCCCAAAACCAACATCACCACAGACAATACGATCCATCTTTCCCGCTTCAAGATCACTTAAAACGGCATCGATCGCTCGCTGCTGATCGGGTGTTGTTTTATAGGGGAAGCTTTCGGCAAAGGCGTGATACTCTTCAGGCAGAGTCATTCCTTTACCCGATTGCGCCTCTCGGCGAGCATAGATATCGAGTAGCTCAGCAGCGGTATCATTTGCCTTCTCAGCTGCTTTTCTTCGAGCTTTATCCCACTGATCAGAGCCTAACTTATGGAGCGGTGCGCTACTCTTCTCACTGCCTGAATATTTAGAGAGGAGATCGAGCGAGGTGACGGGAACATAGAGCTTGGCATTATCTCTATATTGAATCACCACAAGTTCGGTATCATCGATAATATCCATACCGGCATAACGGCCAATCCCGTGGTTGATATGGATAATGGGATCGCCAATTTCCAATGTATCGAGGTTGGTTAACATCGCCTCAATATCGGCAATTTTCCCTTTTGCCCGATATTCTCGTGGTTTGACTCCCAAGAATTCCGCTTCTGTGACCATCTTAAAGGGCGGGGTTTCATTTGAGAAACCTTGACTCAATGCCCCTGTTAAGAGCATTAAAGGGGCTGGTTGAGCAAATGCCGCTTGCAATGAGGGGCTTACAACAGGTGTGATCTCCTCATTGGTTAAGCGATTGAGAAGATTTTCACGGCGTCCTGATGTTTCAGCGCAGAGAAAGAGAGGGCTTTTCCCCGATTCTGCTTGTGTCTTTAATGCTTTAAGATCGATCGAAGGTTGAAACTGCGTAGTAAAGCGAAGATCAACCTGTGGATAGTGACTAATGAGGCTCTCCGCCCCTTTAGGGGTGAGATAGAGGCGCGTTGGGGGGAGAATCGGTTTGAGATGATCGTGGCGATAGCGTTCAAATCGAGTCTCGATCAGCTCTTGAAAACGGAGTGCTTCCTGCTCGACATGAGGGTAGAGAATGAGCGAAGTTGTCGTCGGGAGATAGTCGAAAAAGGTAGCGCTATTATCGAAGAAGAGGGGCATATAGTTTTCAATGCCGGAGGGGAGATTCCCCTTGGTTGTCTCTTGATAGATATGAGATTTGCTTAAAATAGCAGGATCATCGGTAAAGGTGGATCGGTATTTTTGGGCAAAGGTCTCCAAACCTTTGGGGCTCATATCGAGCTCTCGTGTTGGCAGGAGTGATAATTTCTCAAAGGTTTCAATAGTATCGCCACTTTCTGGATCGAAAGTGCGAATTGAATCGATCTCATTGTCGAAAAAATCGATTCGAAGTGGTGCTTTTTCTCCCATTGGAAAGAGATCGAAGAGTGAGCCGCGTGCAGAGAATTCACCCGGAGAGAGAACATTGGAGACAGCGAGATAGCCCGCAGCTTCTAGATTGAGGCGAAACTGTTCGCGATCGATAATATCGCCTCGTTGAAAGAGGAGGACATTTGCATCGAAGAATTCGCGAGGAGGAAGGCGCTCAAGGAGAGTGGGGATTGTGATAATCACAATCTTACGATTGCCGGACTTCAGATGGAAGAGAAGGGAGAGTCGTTCGGAGATGATATCGATCTGAGGAGAGAAGGGATCGTAAGGGAGCGTTTCAGTATCGGGAAAAATCGCCGCTTCACCCCCAAAAAAGGTGCAATCTTGCGCAAGATTTTCTGCTTTGCGCATATCATTAACAATCACCACCAAGGTTTGATCGCTACTCTTTGCTGAGTTGACCAGGTTGAGGGCAAAATGAGCAGGGTTTTCAATCTCCCACTCAATAGTACGTTTCTGCACGGGGATAGAGCGAGAGGGGAGGGCAATTTTTTTCATAACTTAAGCGCGCTTTTTGTTAGATTGTTTCTCTTTTTTAGGAAGTTGAATAATCTCAGTGCCGGAGAGTTTATCATGCCAGGCGAGGCGAGTTGGGGAGACAAAGACCCATAAAAAGCCTAAGCCCAATGGAATCCAGCTAATGATCGCGGTAAGCAGGCGAAGAATAGCTCGTTGAGCTGTAATAGGACGACCATCGATCTGTTGAATACGTAGACGCCATGCGCGCATGCCGGTTGTATGGGCATCCCTTAACCAGAAGAAGAGAAAGTAGATAAAGGGGAGCAACGCAAAGAGTGTTCGTTGAAGGGGAAAGAGGGGATGATCCGCTTCAATGGCATTGCCACCATTAAAGGGCAAGAAGATCACAGCAATCACCATCTCTAAGGCAAAGATCGCGAGAATATCGTATAGCAGAGCGCCGAGTCGGCGGTGGAGTAGGGCACGGGGATAGGTTGTCATCTACAACTCCTCATAGATTGATCGATTGAGAGATCGAAGTCTTAGTAGGCGACTTTAAAACAAGATCATCTCGAGAGACTTTTAAATCATGGATTAAAAAATGGCTACTATTTTAACATGCCTATTGCAGAATTGCGGAGGGGATTTCGCCGTTGCATTTTTATCAGTGATGGGTCAATAGTAAGGAGTAGCTATGAATGAATCAGTAATGAGTTATCAATCAGTAAGCAATCACTTATTAATGAGTTATCAATGGTTTGTCAATGAGTTATCAATGAGCTGTCAATGAGTCATTAGTGAATTATGAGTGAATTACCAGTGAGCTATCAGTGAGCCATTAGTGAGGCGGAGTAATATGGAGGAAGAGATGATGAGGGAAGGGATGATGAAGGGGGAGCGGGTGAGATCGGAAGAAGCGCGAAACCTGAAGATTTTACAATTAGTAGGTCAGATTGATCAGCCATCGATCTTTGCTGATTTTGCTGCTTTAAAAGCATTAACCGATTCTGATCAGCCCTATACGCGCCGTGCATTTACCGATCAGTATCTAGCTGGTAGAGCATGGCTCGTTGAACGATTAAGTGCATTAGGTTTAACGCCTTACTATGATGCCATTGGCAATCTTCGGGCGCGTTTAGAGGGGGAGAGAGCGGAGACGATCTACTTTGGCTCCCACACAGATACGGTACCGGGTGGAGGGCTCTATGATGGTATCTTAGGGGTGATTGCCGGGATCTCAGTGCTGCAAAGCATCATCACTTCCGGAGAAAAACCGCAATACTCTCTAGAACTAATCGATTTTTTAGCAGAGGAGAGTAGTGATTGGGGGCTCTCTTGTATCGGCAGTAGAGGTTTAGCCGGCGTATTGAGCGAGCAAGATTTAGCACGAAAAAATCCCTACACCGATGAAGTGTTAGCAGATGCTATTGTCAAAATGGGGGGAGAAGCGCCCTTCCAGAGTGATCTGCTTTCACCAAAGTCGGGAAATTGTTTTGTTGAACTCCATATTGAGCAGGGACCTCTCTTAGAAGCATTGGATCGGGAAGTGGGAATTGTCTCCGGTATTGTGGGAATCGATCGTGTGGAGATTAATATTAGCGGTAAGCAGAATCACTCCGGTACAACCCCGATGACCTTAAGAGAAGATGCCCTTGTGGGGGCATCGGCATTGATCACAAGGATTCATCAATTAGCGATTGAGATGGCAGCAGAGGCTGCGCTTGAACAAGGCTATTTTGTAGCAACCTGTGGCAGGCTCATTACGACGCCTAATGCGATCAATGTTGTGCCGGGAGCTGCGCAACTGGTAGTGGATATCCGTTTTTCTAGGACGCAATATCGGGATCGTTTTTTAGAGGCGCTAAAGGAGCAGCAGAGTCACATTGAGAAGCAGTATCAGCTCTCAAGTAAGTTGACGCGACTCTCTACTACAGAGCCTGTTCTTTTCGATAGAGCTCTTCAGGCGCAGGCAACCTCTTGGGCCGAGCGGTTGGGATATCGATCTCATTCGCTCTTAAGTGGTGCCGGACATGATGCAGCCTTTATGGCACAATTGATGCCAACGGTAATGCTCTTTATCCCTTCGGTCGATGGATTGAGTCATCATGCTCAAGAGTTGAGTCATGAGGCAGATATTATTCGGGGAATCTCCCTCTTTTCTGCGTTGATATTGGATTTATCGCTCTAAATTTGAAGATGATTTCAATATCTCGCTATCTCTACTAAGATTTCTAACCTCACGCTTCTTAGGAAGCGTTTCTATCTTCCTTCATCTTCCTTCCATCCTCCTTTCATCTTTCTTCATTATGGGGTATATAGGAAGAAGAGAAGGGCGAAATAGGCGCCCTTTAGGGAGATTTGAGCGAATGCGCTCGATCAATTTTAGTTAAAGGGATGAGAAGAAGAGTGGAGTAATATCGATGAATGAAGGTGAGCGAAGAGGCGTTTTAGCAGATATTCAAGAGGGAAATATTCAAGAGGAAGATTCGCAAGCGCATTGTGTTAAAAGGCATCGTGCTCAAGCGATTTTGCAAGAGATCGAAGGCTGGCAAGAGGAGGCGAGAGCGATCCGTCACGCTTTCCATCAGCACCCAGAGTTGGGATTTGAAGAGTCAGCGACAAGCGCGAAAGTGGTCGAGCTCTTAACAGCTTATGGTGTTGATAAGATCGATCTCTCCTTTGCAAAGACGGCAGTAATTGCTACTATTGCCGGCCGTTATGAGGGACCGATGATTGGTCTTCGAGCAGATATGGATGCATTGCCGATAGTAGAGCAGAATCAATTTACCTATCGCTCTGAATATCCCGGCATTATGCATGCATGCGGTCATGATGGTCACACCACGATGCTATTGATGGCGGCAAAATATCTTGCTAAATATCGAAATTTTGCCGGTACGGCGATCTTGATCTTTCAACCTGCGGAGGAGGGAAGGGGAGGTGCCGAGCAGTTAGTTGTTAAAGAGAATTTTTTAGCGCGTTACCCTTTAGATGCGATCTATGCGATGCATAACTGGCCTACATTGCCGGCGGGAACTTTTGCCATTAAACCAGGTTCGATTATGGCAAGTTCAGATCGAATCTTTATCACCATAAAAGGACAGAGTGGTCATGCCGGGCTTCCGCAGTTGACACAAGATCCTCTTCTTGTGGCAACTCATATCTATCAAGGGATTCAGGGGTTAGTTGCAAGAACTGTCGATCCTCTCTCACCTCTGGTGGTGGCGATTACCCAAATTCATGGTGGAGAGACGACCAATGCGATTGCTGGCAGTGCCGAGATGGCAGGGACGATCCGCACCCATGATGAAAAATTGCGCCATAAGATCATTGCACAATTGCATCTCTTAGTAGAGAGTATGGGGCGCGCTTTTGGGATGGAGGCGACAATGCGTTTAGGGCCGATTAGCCATCCCGTCACAGTGAGTAGTGAGTTAGAGGCGGCTAGAGCGATCAGCGTCGCAACAGAGCTTGTAGGTGCAGATCAGGTCAAACTCGATATTGAGCAGCAGATGACAAGTGAAGATTTTGCCTTCTATCTCGAGCGGGTGCCGGGTTGCTATCTCTTTATTGGTAATGGCACGGTAGCAACAGAAGCGGGTGCACCGATTGGTCTGCATCATAGTCATTACGATTTTAATGATGATATTACCCCTTTAGGGGCCAGTTTTTTGGTAGGTTTAGTTGAGTCCTATCTTTCATCGAAATGATGTTAGATAAGGAGTAGATGAAATAGATTATCCGTATGGATTATCAGTATGAATTACTAGTATCAGTTTTAGTGTAAGTTGCTAGTTTTACCGAAAATGAAGAATGATCGAAGTCTCTCTACTTCGATCATCTTTTTCAGTTTGGCAGAGATTAGAGATAGATCAATAAAGGAGATCGATGATGACAACCTTGTGGGATGAAGAAGCCGATGAGGTCGAAAAGAGTATAAATTGTGTACTCAATCTTGGGGGCGAGCAGATTGCCCTGAAGAAGAGTGCCATTGGATGATGTAGATAGATGAAGTAATTTAAGGAGAGTGCGAATGCAGAAGAATTTAGAGCGGCCCATTGTGACGGCAGAGAAGAGAAGTTGGTTTGATCGAGTGGAATCATTTGGGAATAAGATCCCTAATCCGCTCTATCTATTTGTTATTTTTTGTCTCTTAATTGCGATACTATCCGCAATTTTAAGTGGTATTAACCTAGAAGTGATCCATCCTGTGACGAATGATGTGGTCTCTATTCGCAATCTCATTAGTGGAGAGGGTTTAGTCTATATTTTACAATCAACGGTGAGTAACTTTATCGACTTTAAACCGCTCGGTTTAGTACTCTGTATGATGATTGCTGTAGGTCTTGTGCAAGAGGTTGGGTTAGCTGATTCAGCGATTAAAGCGCTTCTACTCAATGCGCCGCGCCGTTTTGTGACCGCTTCTATTTTTATTGTTGGTATCGTTGGCAATCTCGCATCAGATGCGGCATTTGTCCTTGTTCCTCCTCTCGCGGGGATCATTTTTGCAGCAACTAAGCGGAATCCTATTGTGGGAATTTGTGCCGGCTTTGTTGCTGTTGCAGCGGGGTTTACTGCAAATATCTTTATTGCCGGGACAGATGTGCTTCTCTCCGGTGTCACCAATGAAGCCTCTAAGATTATCAATGGTGTTGAGATTACACCTGCGGCAAACTGGTACTTTATGTTGTTATCGGTGCCTTTTTTAACCATTTTAGGAACATGGATTACAGAAAAAATTATCGAGCCACGTTTTCCTATTACGGCAGATTACAATGATAATTTAGCGCCGGCAGGGGGAGATGATTATCAAGTTACTGCGAAAGAGAAGCGCGCTCTAAAGATTACAGGGTTTTACGCCTTACTCTTTGTTCTACTCTTAATTGCAACGATCTATCCAGAGGATTCTCCCTTAAGAAATAGTAGTGGTGGTCTTGTCCCATCGCCCTTCTTAAGTGGCATGATTCCCATTATCATGACCTTTTTTATCAGTTGTGCAATTGTCTATGGGATCTTTGCCGGCACGATTCGCCATTTTGATGATCTACCAATACTATTAGCCAATGCCTTAAAAAATGTGGGGGGTTATATTGTTCTCGTCTTCTTTATTGCCCAATTTATCGGTTGGTTTAACTGGACCAATCTTTCGATGTGGCTTGCGGTTTCGGGGGCTGATTTTTTAGCAGAGATAGAGTTACCCAATGTTGTGATGCTAGGGGCTCTGGTGATTTTAGCAGGGTTAATCAATCTTGTTGTCTTTAGTGGTTCTGCCCAATGGGCGATGATGGCGCCGGTATTTGTCCCGCTCTTAATGTTAGTCGGTGTTGAGCCAGAAGCGATTCAGATGGCATATCGTATTGGGGATTCCACGACCAATGTAATCTCGCCTACAAACCCCTATCTACCGATGGTATTAGCGTTGATTGCACAATATAACGCGAAAGTTCGCTTTGGAACTTTCCTCTCTATTATGTTGCCTTATTGTTTGATCTTTATTAGTAGCTGGACAGTTCTCTTTTTAATCTACTATAGCTTAGGGCTACCGCTAGGACCGATGTAATCATTCTTAAGAGGGGCTGTTGAGAGGCGGGAGCCAACCATTTCGTTCTTTTCACCGGTGCATGCCCGCGGTTTGGCATCTTTGATGCCAATTGTCGGCACGTGATTTTTAGAAGTACGCGATGGTGATCTCTGGCAACTCAACAGCCTTCTTTGTTTCAATTAATTCCAGCTAATCATTCTTGTGATTCTTAAGAGAATCTGTTGAGGGGCGGGAGCCAACCATTTCGTTCTTTTCACCGGTGCATGCCCGCAGTTTGGCATCTTTGATGCCAATTGCCGGCACGTGGTTTTTGGAAACGCGCAGTGGTGATCTCCGGCAACTCAACAGCCTCTTTTTGTTTCAATTAATTTCAGCTAATCATTCTTGTGATTCTTAAGAGAATCTGTTGAGGGGTGGGAGCCAACTATTTCGTTCTTTTCACCGGTGCATGCCCGCGGTTTGGCATCTTTGATGCCAATTGCCGGCACGTGATTTTTAGAAGTACGCGATGGTGATCTCTGGCAACTCAACAGCCTCTTTTTGTTTCAATTAATTTCAGCTAATCATTCTTGTGATTCTTAAGAGAATCTGTTGAGAGGCGGGAGCCAACCATTTCGTTCTTTTCACTAATGCATGCCCGCCGTTTGGCATCTTTGATGCCAATTGCCGGCACGTGATTTTTGGAAACGCGCAGTGGTGGCCTCCGGCAACTCAACAGCCCTCTTTGTTTCAATTAATTTCAGCTAATCATTCTTGTGGTTCTTAAGAGAATCTGTTAAGGGGAGGGAAGTTACCATTTCGTTCTTTTCACTAATGCATGCCCGCCGTTTGGCATCTTTGATGCCAATTGCCGGCATGTGATTTTTGGAAACGCGCAGTGGTGATCTCCGGCAACTCAACAGCCCTCTTTGTTTCAATTAATTTCAGCTAATCATTCTTGTGATTCTTAAGAGAATTTGCTGAGGGGCGGGAGCCAACCATTTCGTTCTTTTCACCGGTGCATGCCCGCGGTTTGGCATCTTTGATGCCAATTGCCGGCACGCGGTTTTTGGAAACGCGCAGTGGTGATCTCCGGCAACTCAACAGCCTTCTTTGTTTCAATTAATTTCAGCTAATCATTCTTGTGATTCTTAAGAGGGGCTGTTGAGGGGCGGGAGCCAACCATTTCGTTCTTTTCACCGGTGCATGCCCGCAGTTTGGCATCTTTGATGCCAATTGTCGGCACGTGATTTTTGGAAACGCGCAGTGGTGGTCTCCGGCAACTCAACAGCCCTCTTTGTTTCAATTAATTTCAGCTAATCATTCTTGTGATTCTTAAGAGAATCTGTTGAGGAGCGGGAGCCAACCATTTCGTTCTTTTCACCGGTGCATGCCCACGGTTTGGCATCTTTGATGCCAATTGCCGGCACGCGGTTTTTGGAAACGCGCAGTGGTGATCTCCGGCAACTCAACAGCCTTCTTTGTTTCAATTAATTTCAGCTAATCATTCTTGTGATTCTTAAGAGAATCTGTTGAGGGGCGGGAGCCAACCATTTCGTTCTTTTCACTAATGCATGCCCTAGGATCGTTATCGATAAGATCGAAGGGGTTATTGATGGTGAATAATTGCCGTTTTACTATAACCACTCTTTGTTTTGGTGACTTCGATACGTGCCGGCAATGCCTGCTTGAGCTCTTCTACATGGGAGATCACACCGATCATACGTCCAGAAGCTTGTAGCTCGATGAGAACATCGATTGCCTGCAGAAGGGATTCCTCATCAAGCGCTCCAAATCCCTCATCGATAAAGAGGGTGTCGATAGAGACGCCACCTTTGTGGGATTGAATCACATCTGCCATGCCGAGTGAGAGACTGAGCGAAGCTTTAAATTTCTCTCCGCCGGATAGGGTCTTAACATCGCGATTTTCTCCGGTATAAGCATCATAAATATTGAGATCAAGCCCACTTTGAACATTGCGCGCAGCAATATCTTCGGAACGAATAAATTGAAATTGACCATGACTCATCTGATAGAGTCGGAAATTTGCCGCATGAATAATCATTTCAAAATATTCGATGAGAATAAAGCGCTCGAGCGAGATTCGGCTACTATTTTGTCCGCGCACAAGATCATAAACTTCAACTGTTTTTTCATGACGCGCACGTGCCGCCTCTAAAGCGCTACTGATTTCATTAATCCCGGCAATCGTCTGCTTTATCTGTGTTATAAGTTGTTGATTTATGTGGAGTCTGCTCTGTAATTTTGCAAGCTTCTCTTTATTGCTATTGACTTTTTGCTCAAGCTCGGAGAGCTCGATCGGTGCTTTTCCGGCAAGAGTAAGAGAGAGGGCATTGACCTTCTCATTGGCGATGAGATAGTGTCGTTCAAACTCGACCACCTTGTCACGATTTTCAGCGAGATGGGGGATCTGCTGTTGCGCTGCAATAAATTGAGCTTCATCAGCCTCTTCAGTACCATCATTACTCTTTTTGATAAAAGAGGCTTGGATAAGTGCCTGAGTAAAATCCTCTTCTGCCTTTTTTGAGTCTTGAGAGAGCTTCTTTTTTTGTATCTGATGTTGCTCTAGCTTCTGAAAGAGAAGCGCTCGCTCTTTTTCTGCTTCTTGTAATCTTTTTTCTGCTAATTTGAGTTGCGCTTTGAGCGTTGTTAAAGCGCTTTTTTGCTGATCGAGATAAGTTCGATAGGCTTGAGGATCACGCAGCTCCTCAGGGATATTTTGGAGTATCGATTTGAGCGCGCTCTCCATCTCTGTAAGGTAGTTTCTCTTCTCTTGATAAGATTCCCTTACTTGGTCGAGTTCTCTTTGATGTTGCATTAAAGCGGTTTCAATCGCTTCAAGCTCGGGGCGTAACGTTCGTAATAGCTGTAATGATTTTTGGCTATTATCAAAGGCAGATTGTACTTTTTGCCGATTAGAGGCAAGTGATGAAACCATCATTTCGTAGGTTGAGATCTGTAGGGCTAGAGGCGCTATCTCATCACGCTCTTGTTGGCTGAAAGTGGTCATTTTCTGCCACGACTCTTCAAGATCTTGGGAAACTTGTTGAGCTCTCTCTTCTATCTCTTTCTCTCTATTGAGTAGTTGATCATATTGTCGCTGAGCAGCGATCAGATTCTGATTGGCCATCTCAAACTGATGTTGTGGATTGATGGAATCTTCATCTGCTATATGAGCATCTTCTCCATCGATTTTATTGGGATGCTGGAGGCTGCCACAAACAGGGCAAGGTTTGCCATCTTCAAGCGTATGGGCAAGCGTTAAAGCTTGTTGCTGATAAAATTTTGTAGCTGCATCTTTCTGCTCTTTTTGCGCATTTTCAAGCGCAGTGGTTCTTCTTGTTTTCTCTTCTTCGAGTGATAAGAGCGTTGCTTGCTCGCGCTTCTGCTTCTCAAGCAGTGTTGAGAAATGCTCAAAGTCGCGATGGAGTCGTTGATATTGCGCTATAGGATCGCTATTGCTTTCAGCATTTTTTATTCTCTGCTGGCAATCACTCTTTTTCGTCTGCTCTTCGCGAATGATATCGCTTAAACGGTTGATCTCTTGTTGAATCTGAGTGATCTGCTCTCGGCTTTGAGAGATAGTGGTCTGATATTGGGCTAGCGTCTCAATCTCTCTTTCTCGACTCTCAAGGAGGGTCACCTCCTCACTCAGCGCCGTGATAAGATCCTCTTCCTTCTGTGCAAGTTGATGTTGTTCTAGCGCATTTTGATACTCTATTTCCGCCTCTTTGAAGCGCTCTTGCGCTACTGCTAACGCCTTTTGCGCTTCAGTGTACTCTCGACGTAACCGAAAGGCATCATTGGCAAATTTTTCCATCGACAATGCCTTTTCCGCAAGAGCGACGGAATGCTTTAAGCTGTCAACCGCTAATTGTTGTGCGCTAAGGGCTTGAAGATTTTTTTCTGCATCCTCTAACTCTTGGAATTTTGCATTGAGTGCTCGGCTCTCTATAAGTCGTTCCTGCTCTGCTTCGATGATGATTTCTTGTTGCGTGATCTCTTTGCAAATTGTGCGCTCTTCTGCTTGATAAAATGCCACTTCTACAGCTAAACCTTCAAGCGCTTGAAAGCTATTGATCTGAATTTCACTCTTCTCTTGAAAATGCTCGAAGAAAGGGGATTCCCGCGGTGGTAGTTGTCGATAGATCGATTGGATCAAGGCGTTATAACCAGATTGAATCTCTCTGACCTTCTCTTTAGAGTGATCGGCGCTCATTTTGAGATTCTCTACAACGGTTTGATAACGTTCAGTATTGAAGACAGTGCGTAAAATCGCCTCTTTATCAGTGGTCTTAGAGGTTAGAAAACGCTGATACTCCCCTTGTGGAAGCATGACAAGCTGATTGAATTGATCTCGATTGAGCCCTAATAGCTCCTCAATTTTAGGGTTGACCATATTGGGGATCTGCCGTTCAACAAGTGGGATCTCTGCAAAGAGATCACTTTGAGGTCCATCATGGTTAAGCGCATATAACTCCGCCTTTCCTTGGGTAATCGTCTTGTTACCCGTTTTGCGGTAGGGAAGCTGACGAAAGATGCGATACTCTTTCCCCTTGAGCTCAAAAATAAGCTCAGCAGTCGTCGGCTCATCATCGATCGCAAAGTCACTTCGGAGTGAGAGTGTGGCATCTTGACGATCGAGACCGCTCGCTTCACCAAAGAGTGCATAGGAGATGCCATCAAAGATCGTTGTTTTGCCGGCGCCGGTCTTCCCGGAGATCACAAAGAGATTATGAGGAGCAAGTTTACGAAAATCGATCACTTCCGTTCCATGATAGGGGCCAAATGCGGTAAGGGTTAATTGAATGGGGCGCATGGGATTCTCCTCTACTCTCTCTCTGTCTGTTGGATGGCATCAGCAAAAATCTGTAATGTCTCGGCATCGGGTTCTCTATCGAGCAGGGTACGATAGAAGCCGGTAAAGAGAGAGAGATCATCCTCTCGCTCTCTTTGAGGTGTCTCAAAATGTTTCTTGTGAAACATCGGTGTCTCTATCGGCAATCTCTGAACATGCATCGCATTGGGGAAAACAGTACGAATTTGCGCCATCGGTTGGAGTACCGGCGTCTCATCTAAAAGGGTGACAAAACAGTAATCTTCACTTTGAGGCATCTGGAGAATCTCTTTGAGATATCCTTTCACTTCACGCAACTCCCGACGGGGAGTAAAAGCGACCTTCTCAATGGACAACTCTCCTTTAGCTCCGAGCTCAATCTCCAAGATCACTTTTTGATGGTTGGCTTCTGATTGAGAATATTTTAAGAGGGAACCTGCGTATTGTATGCGTTCATCTTTAATGTAGTGCGCTTGATGGAGATGACCGAGCGCCACATAATCAAAGATCTCAAAGTGCTCGGCAGAGACATATTCACTGCCACCAATGGCGAGCGGACGTTCTGAATCGGAGGTGAGTCTCTCTTTTGAAGAGGAGTGGATCACAAATGCATGAAGAATGAGAATATTACGAACCGTAGGATCATATTGCGCTTCGATTTTGGTGACGATCGCTTTTAAGGCGCTATCGTGATCGGTGATATGCTCATCTTGTAAAATATGGCGTACGAGAGAGGGTTCTAAGTAGGGAATCGGGTAGAAATGGACTTCTCCCCATTGGTCCGAGAGAATGATCGGTTTAAAAGTGGGATCGAGCTCTGTGATTAAAAAGCAGGATTGACTTTGGAGAAACTCATTACCAAATTGGAGGCGCTTAGGGCTATCATGATTGCCGGTAATGGCGATAATAGGAATGTCGGCTTTCAGGGCAATATCATGTAAAAATTGATCGAGCAGTTCGATAGCTTCAACTGGCGGGATGGCGCGATCGTAGAGATCTCCGGCAATGATGATCAGATCGGGGCGCTCTTGCTTAATATAGGTGGTTAACTGCGCTAAAATAGCACGCTGATCCTCGGTCATATAGATTCCATGGATTAGTTTGCCAAGATGCCAATCGGCGGTGTGTAAAATTTTCATGCCGTCTCTATTCCTCTCTCTCTTTTCTCTTTCTCGCAATTGATGCTCTCTCTCTTTTAAAAATATCTTATAAGAATTTGATTATAACGAGCTTAATAAAGAGTCGATATGTTAGAATAATTTTATAAAATGATTATCGATATTGTGATATTGAAATATTGTGATATTGAAATATTGAATATCTATCAATAGGCCTATCAATAGGTCTATCAATAATAACGTTTATCGATAATTTTTCAGTTATCGCTGTTAGGGTAACAATGGGATCGCGCCTCTATTGACGCTCTAAGGCAATGACTCAAGCTTAGCATATTTGTGGGAAGGAGTTCGCTATGACAACACGGCCGGATCAAGTCTATCAGCAGAATCAGAGTGGTAGAATTACATTAACCTTTTTTTTCATCTTTAATCTCTTTGCGTTAATCACCTATATTATCGGTTTTACGCTTCTCAATAAGTTGGTAGCCGATGGTAATAATGCGGCTATGGAGTTGAGTAAGATCGTTCCCTTTTCAACAATCACCTTCTCCGCTATTTTACCGCTTGGGTTGATTTTAGGCTTCTGGATGAGTGGTTTTGCGAAGCAAGATTTAGGGGGGCTCTTCCGCTTAACGGCCTTGAAACGAGGATTTATCTTAAGTTTCTTCTATCTCTTGGTGATTGTCGGCATTATCTTCTTTATCGATGAGCCCATTGCGCAGATGTTAGGTATTAGCTCTTTCTCCTACCGGATCTTCATCATTGTTCCTATCGGTGCTGTTTTAGGGGCGATCTTTGCTTATATCTGTGCTGCTATTGCGATTAAATTCTCAAAAGTGGCAAAAGCATATGATGAGAATCCTAATCGTAAGCCAGGGCGTATTGAAGAACCTAACTAGTTGTTAGACGTTATGAGAATCGATCAGGAGATCTGATTTTGTAATGTTCAAAGAAGAGAGTGAAATGCTCACCTTATTGTAAGGTGGGCATTTTTTATCGTTGTTTTAGCGCTATCTTGAGGCTATTGGATAGCTGCTTGTTTGTTATTTGTCCGTTATTTGGTTGTTGTTTGCTTGTTGTTTGCTTGTTACCTGATCGTTATTTGATCACTACTTTGTTGGTAGAGAGTCCTTTGTGTGATCTCTTGTAGCGACTTTAGGGGAGAGTTGTGTAAGATATGCGCCGTAGAATTGAAATGATGATTGAATGCTAGAAGGAGTGATATCACAATGAAGAGAATGAAAGATTTACATAAAGAACGCCGTGAAGAGGATGCCGAATCTTGTCGATATACGATTCAACGAGTATCTGAAGAGGAGATCGAAAGTGCCGGAGCATTACTTTATCAGCGATTAGCAGAGATCAATCATGGGGTTGGAAAGGCGCTCTACTCGGCAACGCTTCCGGAGACTCTCCAGTTTTTACGTGAAACATCAATTCTGTTAGGTGCTTATGTTGAAGGTGAGTTAGTTGGAATCCTTGCCGCTGAAGAGGATGCGATAGAACGTATTGCTGTTGATAAGGAGTGGATTCGTCTTGGCATCGGCTCTGCATTGATAAGAGCGGCAGAAGAGCAGGGCGCAAGCTATATCGATATCTATCGAGATAATGAGGGCGCGGTGAAATTTATTGAGGCATTGGGATATGGAATCTATGATCTAACAGAACCTGAGGCGGGAGATCTCTTGGCTGAAGAGCCCTATGCGATGATGCATTTTATGAAGTAGGGAAGATTATTTCAAAGGGTCGGTAGTATGAAAAGAGAGAGCGAGAATATGATGTTCCCGCTCTTTTATTGTCTCTTTTTATTATTTCTCGACCATTACCTAGATAGATTCCATCTCAATCTGTAGCGATCGATCTTAATTACCGGCTCATAATCTCTGCATGACGAAGTGTCTTTTTAAGAAGTTTGATAAAGATATTTCGCTCCTCATCCGATAAGTGTGTGATAAGGGAGTTCTCTAGATCGATATGGGTAGGTGCTACTTTTTCAATCAATGCTTTCCCCTCTTCTGTGAGCGTTACAATAACACCTCTTCGATCTTTAGGATCGGTGGAGCGCTCAATGAGACCTTTGGCTTCTAGGCGAATCATACGATTAGAGAGCCCCCCAGAGGAGACAAAGATCAACTCTTGGATACGACCAGGAGTGAGTTGATGATTCTCTTCTCTAAGGAGAACAGCCAAGATATTGAAGTCCCCAAAATTGATGCGATAGCGTGATAAGTTTTCGTCGATCATCTTATTGATGAAAGAGTCCATTCGTACAATTCGTCCGATAATTTCGGTGCCGGTAAAATCCATCTGTTGAAGTGGGGTTGCTTGCCACTTCTCAATCACTTGATCAACAAGATCAGGAGGGGTGTTATCACTCTCTATAAGAGTACTTTCACACGCTTGTTCTTGGGGCTCTTTGGGCATTATTTCGCTCCTTATGTAACTTTAATCCCGAAAATTTTAGGTGCCGTATTGATCGATCTTCTACTATCGGATGCAATAAATAATCGTTATAGAATATCGTTATAGAATCATGATCTATGATTGATGATCTTTAACGGTAGGGCAATTATAACGTTTTTTCACTTTTTTGGCAGTGGCACTCAAGTGCGATCTCTTATGAGAAGGATATCGTTTTTAGCAAAAATATGGTATCTTTCTACAAAGATTCTTCCGTCAAAGAGATTTGCGGAAGTTTTTTTATGATTAGAGGGGAGTTGAGGGTAGATGTCGATGCAGAAATCAGTTATGGATCAAAATTTAAAGCATGCCAGAAACCAAGGGGAGCGCAGAGCAATCCGTGGGGCGCTATTAACCTTCCATCAAGATCCATTTTTTCATCCGCTAGAGGAATCATATCGCTATGAGTCAGATGCGATTGTGGTGATGGAAGGGGGGATGATTGTTGCGGTTGGTTCAGCAGATCAGTTGCTACCTACATTAGAAAATACTCCGATTACCCACTATCGCGATCACCTTATTTTGCCGGGATTTATCGATAGCCACGTGCATTATCCCCAAACAGAGATTATCGCCTCTTATGGCGAGCAGCTGATCGATTGGCTCAATCAATATACCTTTATCGCTGAACAGAAATTTAAAGATCGAGCTCATGCCGATCAAGTGGCAAAACGCTTTTTGCAAGAACAACATCGCAATGGGGTCACCTCTTCGACGATATTTTGTACCGTTTTCCCAGAATCAGTTGATGCGATTTTTAGTGAGGCTGAACGCTACAATATGCGTATTATGGCTGGAAAGGTCTGTATGGATCGTAATGCGCCCGAAGCTCTCTTAGATACTGCTCAAAGTGCTTATGATGAATCGAAAGCGCTTATTGAAAAGTGGCATGGGCGTGGACGGGCAGAGTATGTTATTACGCCACGATTTGCACCAACATCCACTTTTGAGCAGTTAGAGATGGTCGGCGCATTAGCTGCAGAGTATCCCGATACCTTGATTCAATCCCATATCTCTGAAAATCTCGATGAGATTGAGTGGGTTCGTTCGCTCTTTCCTAAAGTACTCGACTATGCGGATGTTTATGATCAGTATGGTCTATTGCGAGATCGTGCGATCTACGGGCATGGTGTCCATTTAACAGAGCGGGAGCTTGCGATTCTTCATGAGCGTGGTGCGGCTGTAGCACATTGCCCCACCTCCAACTTCTTTTTAGGCAGTGGTGCTTTCAATCTCCAGCACGCCAAAGCAGAGGTGCGTCCTATTAAGGTCGGTTTAGGGACTGATTTAGGTGCGGGGACGAGTTTCTCTATATTGCAGACGATGAATGAGGCCTATAAAGCTGCACAACTCAACGGGGCTCCCTATTCATCACTACATACTTTCTATCTTGCAACCCGCGGGACAGCTGAGGCGCTTCAGCTTGAAGAGAAGATCGGCTCAATTGCTCCAGGAATGGAGGCTGATTTGACAATTTTAGATCTTAAATCAACCCCGATCATCGAATATCGTATGCAATCTGCCTCTTCATTAGAGGAAGCGCTCTTTATTCAGATGATGATGGGGGATGATCGGGCAATTGCTGCCACCTATATTGCAGGAGAACCAGTTTACACTGCCTAACGTCTCTTTGAGGTACTGATGATCTCTCTCCAAAATTGAATCGATACCTCGACGAACAGTGGGCTGTAAAGTGCCGGTAGCCGTAATAAGCTGCCGGCTTTTTTATTCCAGTAAGAAGCAATCCGATAAGAAGTAATATTAAAAAAACAATAATTAGGAGATGATAGAGAGAGAAAAGTGGAGAGGGAAATAGAGATAAAAAAAGTTTGACTATTTTTTGCTCGTTTTTTTTGGGGGTAAGATTGAGATAGAGTATCGAAAACAGAATAGTACTGGCACTCTTTTTAGATCTTGATCACCTTCTATTTAATATCTGTTAAGAGCATTTTTTGATACTGTTTTTGCTCTGTTCTGCCTCTCTCTTTTTTGGCTGCGGAATGATCTTAATATCTCTCCCTATTGCTCACTTTAACCAAAGAGTTAAAGCAAGTAAGAGTAGTAAAGTCGGTGAAAAAATAGGGATAGGAAGTAAAGGCGAGGAAGATTTTTACTCTGCTCAATTTTTAAAAGATAGAGCTTGCAGAGATCTACTCTCTTAGATCATTTTTTGAGAAGGGGAGAGAAGCGCTTTAGTGAAAGAAGAGAAAGATTGGGGAAAATATTTTAGTTGCTTTCTCTGTTTCTCTGCGATATAGCTATTTCTTAAGCGCCTAAGTTTATGTTTCTAATTTTTTGGACTTAGCGTGATTACTTTTTCATATCTCGATCCTGCGATTTGTGCGCCTCTAAGTGTAGAGAGCGCTTTTTTAGAGCGGATCGAGTATGCAACCAATAAAATTTAGGAGTTCTTTTAAATGACTACCCAAAACTGGAGTTTCGATACTCTACAAGTTCATGCCGGCCAAGTGGTTGATGAGACCAAATCGAGAGCCGTTCCAATCTATCAAACCTCAAGTTATGTTTTTGATGATTCGCAACATGCTGCAGATCTCTTCGGGCTTGCAAAGCCGGGTAATATCTATACTCGGATTATGAACCCTACAACAGATGTGCTTGAAAAGCGTGTTGCAGCATTAGAAGGGGGCGTTGGTGCATTAGCAACAAGCTCTGGCATGGCAGCAATTCTCTACGCTGTTTTAAATGTGGCAACCCCTGGTGATGAGATTATCACCTTAAGTACGATCTATGGGGGAACCTATACCCTCTTTAATAATCGCTTACAATCTCAATTTGGAATCAAGGTTCACTTTGTTGAACCGGAAGATTTCGCAGGATTGGAGAGCTTAATTAATGAGAAGACAAAAGCGATCTTCTTTGAGAGTATCGGCAATCCAGATATCAATATTCCCAATATTGAGAAGATTGTTGAGATTGCACAAAAACATCAGATTGTGACGATTGTTGATAATACCTTCGGAACCCCCTATCTGATCAACCTCAAATCCTATGGCATCAATGTGATTGTCCACTCATTGACAAAGTATATTGGTGGCCACGGTACCTCAATTGGTGGTGCAATTGTCGATAATGGTAATTTTAACTTTAAAGATAATCCGCGTTACCCTGGATTTAATACTCCCGATGCCGCTTATCATGGTTTGCAATATGCCGATCTTGGTGAACAGGCCTATATCTTAAAGGCGCGTGTTGAGTTATTGCGAGATACCGGAGCCTGTATTAGCCCCTTTAATGCATTCTTAATTCTTTTAGGTGCTGAGACCTTAAGTCTTCGTGTAGAGCGCATGACTGAATCTGCCCTAAAGATCGCAAAGCATCTTGAAAAACATCCGGCAGTCGCTTGGGTAAAACATCCTGGATTACCTTCGAGTGAGTATTATGAGCGAGCGCAGCGTTATTTCCCGAAAGGTGTCGGTGCTATCTTCACATTTGGTGTAAAAGGGGGGAAAGAGGCGAGCATTAAATTTATCGATAATTTAGAGATCTTCTCTCTTCTTGCCAATGTAGCTGATGCGAAGAGCCTAGTGATTCATCCCGCGGGGACAACTCACTCACAGCTCGATGATGAGGGCTTAAAACTTGCTGGCGTACTGCCTGAGTTAATCCGTCTCTCTATCGGTTTAGAGGATGTTGATGATCTGATTGCAGATATTGATCAAGCATTAGAGAAATCACAGCAAGCATAAGGCTAAATAGGGTATTGATGATCGATGCTTATTCTCTTATCGATAGATTGTTAGAGGCGATACGAGCGTTAAGAGCGACAAGCGGTAGATGATCAATACAAAACCAAAAGAGCTGTTTATCACTATTAAGCAGCTCTTTTCTCATTGGTAAAATAGATTATTGATATGTTGTTTTGAGATGTTATTGAGGTGTTACCCCATCGCTTTAACATTGAGAAATGGAATATGAGGAGGCTAAATGCCGGTTAAAATTCCTAACGCGCTACCTGCTTACCAGGTATTGAAAAATGAAAATATCTTCGTCATGGATGAAGATCGTGCTGTCGCACAAGATATTCGCCCTTTAAAAATTGCAATTTTAAATTTAATGCCGCTCAAAGAGGTGACAGAGACACAGCTTTTGCGGGTATTAGGTAATACACCATTGCAGATCGATCCTGTCTTTATTGCGACAGAGAGCTATCAACCTAAAAATACCGATAAAGCGTATCTAGATACCTTCTATCGTACTTTTGAGGATATTAAAGAGGATGCATTTGATGGCTTTATTATTACGGGTGCTCCGGTGGAGACAATCCCTTTTGAAGAGGTGCAGTATTGGCAAGAGTTAACGGAGATCATGGAGTGGGCGGATAAAAATGTCTTCTCGACACTCTATATCTGCTGGGGCGCACAAGCAGGGCTCTACTACCGTTATGGTGTAGATAAGCATCCCTTAGAGAAGAAGTGCTTCGGCGTTTTTCCTCATGAAGTTACCGCTCAAAATGTGAAGCTCTTAAGAGGATTTGATGATCAATTTTATGCGCCTCATAGTCGCCATACAGAGGTAAGAAGAGAGGAGATTTTAGAGCATGAAGAGTTAATGATCCTAGCGGAGTCGGCAGAAGCAGGGGTTCATATTGTTGCCAATAGAGATCTGCGCCATGTCTATGTTATGGGGCATGGTGAATATGATCATGACACATTAGATCGTGAGTATCGCCGTGATTTAGAGCGGGGTGATAAGATCGATCCGCCTAAAAATTATTATCGTAACAATGATCCATCAGAGGCGCCGCTTGTCACTTGGCGTTCTCATGGTAATCTTCTTTTTGCTAATTGGTTGAACTACTGCGTCTATCAGGAGACACCATTTGATCTGCTTTCGCTTAAAAAGCGTTAAAGAGGGAGTCAGGCCAGTAGAATGAGGTTCGTAGCGTTGGCTAAGAAGAGCTAGGGGATATTCTTTGAGAGTGAGATCCTGAAATTGGAACTCTAAAGTCGAAATCCCAGAATCGAAATTATGAATCATCAATTATCGAGAGAGATAAGAGAGATAAGAGAGATAGCCAGGAAAATGGGTTATCTCTTTTTTTATAAAAAAGCGTAAAAATAGATGCCGATATCGATAGAGGTATTTGATGGAACTATCAATGGGGGATCGATGGGGGGCATCGAGGAGATCATTAATTGAATGGGGTCTATAGATCGGTACTATCATCGACACTATAAAATATTCTATAAAGTAGTGTATTATAACGATCTCTTATTAATAAATTTATGTAAATAAATACCTATAATGGTGAGGTAAAATCAAGATGAAAAGACATCTTATTGCAGTAGGGATCTGGATGGCGCTCTTTCCAGAGGCAGTTGTTGCTTCTGAGGAGAAGTCGTTACAAATTCGTGTTGATCTTAATAATGTTGATGCGATTGGGTCGCTATTTGATGGAGGTGAGCTTCCGGAGCAACCCTTATCTGAGCAATCTCTATCTGAGATAACTACTGTTACTGAGATGGTTTCAGCGCCGAAAGAGTCAGAAAATATCCCCGCTTTAGAATTGCGTTCGCAAGTAGCAGAGAGAGCGCAAGCGCCTGTTGAGATTGTGGAAGAGATAAGCTCTTCAGATCCTCAATTATTGATGGAGGATCTTGATGTATCGGAGGAAGAGATGGTGCTCGTTGCTGAAAATTTTCAGCGATTTACAATGCCAACAGAAGCGATCGATTATAGTGCGCGTGCTAATTACTGGGCAGAAAAAGCCGCTAAGGCAGGGGAGAGTTACCCTTATCAAGCACGGGTCAGTAATAATATCTTAAATCGCTTTCAACAACGTTTTAAAGAGCAGTTTAAGGAATCAGTTGATAGCTCTTCGCTCCTTGTGAATCAGAAAGGCTTGACTCCGAAGGGGGAGGCGCTCTATCAGCTTCTCTTAGCAAGTGAGGAGGAGGGGCTCTTGCCACAACTCTACCATGTTGGGCGTATTCAAAATCTCCTTCAAGCAGACCCCGCTCTCTATCAGGCCGAGATCAATGAGCTTTTGCAGGTAGGGATGTTAGCCTATATCCGCGATATGGTCGTAGGAATGCCTGAATTGAAGAAGCGAGATCCTGATTGGTTACTAGAAGGGCGAAAAGTGGATGCTCCTGAGGTTTTAGTAACATTGATAGAGAGTGATGATCCTGAAGCGATTGCCGCACAGTTACAACCAGCTTATCCTGAATATCATAATTTGAAGCGAGCACTTCGAGCCTTTAAGGCGAAAGAATTTGATCAAGAGCCGGCGCTGATTGCAAAAGGGCCTACTATTAAGCCCGGCATGAGTGGAGAGCGTGTGATTCAGATGCGTGATCGTCTCAATTACCAGGGGTATGATGCAGGCGATGCTAATTATTATGATGCAAAAATGGGAGAAGCGGTTAAAGCATTTCAAAAGACCCATCTTTTAGAGCCTGATGGTGCCGCTGGAGCAAAGACGATTACCGAATTAAATCGCTCTAACCGTGATCGTATCGAGCAGATTCAGATCAATATGGAGCGTTGGCGCTGGATGCCGGCAACAATGGGGAATCACTATGTTGCTGTCGATATCCCCGGTTTTCGTTATGCTGTTATTAAAGAGGGGAAAGAGGTTCTTAATGCGCGAACTGTAGTGGGGCGGGGCGCTCGTAAGACGCCGGTCTTTATGTCGCCGATGAGCTATATTGTCTTTAGTCCCTATTGGCATGTTCCTCGTTCAATGGCTGTCAATGATTTTCTTCCTCGCTTAAAGCAGAACCCTTATGCGCTTAATCGCTCAAAGATTCGAATCTTTCGCAATGGGGTAGAGATTGATCCTGGAACGGTAGATTGGTCACAATATAGTCGTAATAACTTTCCTTTTCAGTTACGGCAAGATCCTGGCGATCACAACTCCTTAGGTCGCGTTAAATTTATGTTCCCGAATGAACATGCAATCTATCTGCACGATACCCCTTCAAAATATCTTTTCGATAAAACATCACGAGATTTTAGCTCAGGGTGTGTGCGGATAGAGAATCCAGAAGAACTTGCTGAGTATTTTTTAGGCGAGGCAGGGTGGGATCAAAAACGGATAAAGTCAGCATTTAAGCGCTCTTCGGAAGCTCATGTCAGTCTAAATAAGGATAAAAAGATACCTGTCTATACTTTATACATGACAACGAGAGTAGAGAATGATAGTATCTCTTTCCGTGCTGACATCTACAGCAAAGACAAAGTGCTCCTAGAGTCACTCAGTAATCTTTCGAAATGATGTTTACACTGTTAGCCAAAGTTCAATTTGATTGTTTAAGAGCTATCTTTCTGTAGCTTAAAAGCCACTTAAAATCGCTTAAAGAATGTTTGAAAGAGATTTTAAGGAGTGATAAAAAAATAAGCAAAAATTAAATTGACACATTGAAAACACAATGTATAATGATGGCTTCTCTGGTGGAGTTCCCGAGTGGTTAAAGGGACTAGACTGTAAATCTGGCGGCTATGCCTTCGT
The DNA here is from genome assembly GCF_003121925.1 of Ignatzschineria indica. Taxonomy (NCBI): domain Bacteria; kingdom Pseudomonadati; phylum Pseudomonadota; class Gammaproteobacteria; order Cardiobacteriales; family Ignatzschineriaceae; genus Ignatzschineria; species Ignatzschineria indica. Next base: position 282,686 of record NZ_QEWR01000004.1, read on the forward strand.
AGGTTCGAATCCTACCTCCACCACCAAATTTTAGCTTCAAAAATGAGTTTCGCGGGTGTAGTTCAATGGTAGAATCTCAGCCTTCCAAGCTGATTGTGTGGGTTCGATTCCCATCACCCGCTCCATTTCTGCTCATATAGCTCAGTTGGTAGAGCGCGTCCTTGGTAAGGACGAGGTCACCAGTTCAATTCCGGTTATGAGCACCATTCCCCTTCCGTGTAATTAATCTAATCAAGAAGAGTGATATTATGTCAAAGGAAACTTTTAGTCGTAATAAGCCGCACGTCAATGTCGGTACAATTGGCCACGTTGACCATGGTAAAACTACATTGACAGCTGCTTTAACAAAAGTAGGTAATGAGTCTGTAGGTGCAAACGTTCGTGCATATGATCAGATCGATAATGCGCCGGAAGAGAGAGAGCGTGGTATCACGATTTCAACTTCACACGTTGAGTATGAGTCTGAAAACCGTCACTATGCACACGTTGACTGCCCAGGGCACGCAGACTATGTTAAAAACATGATCACTGGTGCGGCACAGATGGATGGGGCAATCCTCGTTTGTTCAGCTGCTGATGGTCCGATGCCACAAACACGTGAGCACATCCTTTTATCTCGTCAAGTAGGTGTTCCATATATTCTTGTTTTCTTAAACAAAGCAGATATGGTTGATGATCCTGAGTTGATCGAGTTAGTAGAGATGGAAGTTCGTGAGCTTCTTGATGCATACGATTTCCCAGGTGATGATACACCAGTAATCGTAGGTTCTGCGCTTAAAGCAATCGAAGGGGATGAGTCTGAAATCGGTGTTCCTGCAATTAAAAAACTTCTTGCAGCATTAGATGAGTGGATTCCTGAGCCAGTGCGTGAAATCGATAAGCCATTCCTTATGCCTATCGAAGATGTATTCTCAATTTCAGGTCGTGGTACAGTTGTAACTGGCCGTATCGAGTCTGGTATTGTTAAGACTGGTGAAGAGCTTGAGATTGTAGGAATTCGTCCAACTCAGAAAACAACTTGTACGGGCGTTGAGATGTTCCGTAAGCTTCTTGATCAAGGTCAAGCAGGTGATAACGTTGGTGTTCTTCTTCGTGGTACAAAACGTGAAGATGTTGAGCGTGGTCAAGTATTAGCAAAACCAGGTTCAATTAAGCCGCACACAAAATTTGAAGCAGAAGTATATGTATTATCTAAAGAAGAAGGTGGTCGTCATACTCCATTCTTCAAAGGATACCGCCCACAATTCTACTTCCGTACAACTGACGTAACAGGTGCAGTTGAACTTCCAGAAGGTGTAGAAATGGTAATGCCTGGTGATAACATCAAGATGGTAGTTGAGTTAATCAACCCAATCGCGATGGACGAAGGTTTACGTTTCGCAATCCGTGAAGGTGGACGTACAGTTGGTGCAGGTGTTGTATCTAAAGTTATTGCATAATTACTGCTAGCAGTATTTGGGTCAATAGCTCAATTGGCAGAGCGACGGTCTCCAAAACCGTAGGTTGAGGGTTCGATTCCTTCTTGGCCCGCCAAAATATAAAGCAGTCAGTTTTGTTTCTGACTGCTTTTATTTTATCTAATCAAAATTATCTAGTATAATGCCGGTTTAATGTGCATGAATGAGAAGTAATAAGATGAAAACAAAGAAAAAGCCTGTAAAGGTGAATGAGCAACCCGCAGCTGCAAAGAGAGCCTCACAAACTAAAGGGCAAGAAGTTAAGAGTAGTAAAGGTTTAGTCTGGCTTGCGGTATTAGTGGTATTGGCAGGGATCTTTGTCTATTACTACTTTGAGGGCATTAATATGCTCTACTCTTTTGGTGCGTTAATCGCAGGATTAGTTGTTGGTGCAGGGATCTTTTTTGCCTCTCCGACAGGGAAGAATTTAGTTGTCTTCTTTAAAGAGTCGAGAATGGAGTTGCGCCGAGTAGTATGGCCGACGATGGATGAGACTCGTAAAATGACACTTCTTGTGATTGTTGTCATGGTCGTGACGCTGCTCTTTTTGATGTTTGTTGACTTTATTATTAAGAACATCATCTCATTTATATTGTCATTTTCGTAGGAGAGAAAGATGCATTGGTATGTGATACAAGCTTATTCTGGGTACGAAGGGCAGGTAGTTCGTGCATTACATGAATATATTGCAAGAGAAGGACTTGAATCTAAGTTTGGTGAGATTTTAGTGCCGACTGAAGAAGTAGTAGAAGTTAAAGATGGTAAGCGTCGTAAGAGTGAGCGTAAATTCTTTCCGGGCTATGTTTTGGTTCAAGCGGATATGGATGAAGAAGTTTGGCACTTAGTTAATAGCGTTCCACGAGTGATTGGATTTGTTGGTGGTAAGAGTGATCGTCCAAGTCCTATCTCTGAGCGTGAAGCAAATCAGATCTTAAATCGTATTGCGCAAGCAGAAGAAGGACCTAGATTGAAGGTACTTTACGAAATTGGGGAAGAGGTTCGCGTTATTGATGGTCCATTTAATGAGTTTAATGGTACTGTTACTGAGGTTGATTCAGAGAAGGGACGAATTAAAGTCTCTGTAATGATTTTTGGTCGCGCAACCCCTGTTGATTTAGAATTTAGTCAGGTTGAGAAGTTGTAGTTCAATATCTCATCGCTGAAAAGTGAGTAATCAAGGAGAGTGTTGAAATCAAGGTGTTAATAGTAATTTTAATTTCTTGATTTTAACGCTCTCTTCTGTTTTTTATGGGTGTTTTGAGGTTTGTTTTATTCACCTCTATTTTGAATAAATAGTTGTAGTGCCTGATAAAGAATGGTACAATACCGAGTCTTTTAAAACTTGGGGAGCTGAAAAGCGTTTAACCCATACAATTAGGAGTATCGCCAAATGGCAAAGAAAGTAATGTCTTATATCAACCTGCAAGTAGCAGCAGGTAAAGCGAATCCATCGCCACCAATCGGTCCGGCGTTAGGTCAACATGGTGTGAATATCATGGAATTCTGTAAAGCGTTTAACGCAGCAACACAACAGATGGAACCTGGTATGCCAATTCCAGTTGTGATTACAGTCTATAATGACCGTTCATTCACATTTATCACTAAGACTCCACCAGCAGCATATCTTTTAAAGAAAGCGGCAGGTATCAAATCAGGTAGTCCAAAACCAAATACACAAAAAGTTGGTAAAGTGACTCGTGCGCAATTAGAAGAGATTGCGAAGACTAAAGAGCCAGATTTAACTTCAGCTGACTTAGATGCTGCAGTAAGAATCATTGCAGGAAGTGCACGCTCAATGGGTATCGAAGTGGAGGGTGTGTAATATGGCTAAGTTAACTAAGAAAAGAAAAGCTATTTTAGAATTAATCGATTCAGAAAAAGTATATTCTTTAGAAGAAGCGGTTGAGACACTTAAAAAAGTTCCTGCGGCAAAATTTGAAGAATCATTCGAAGTTGCTATTAACTTAGGTGTTGATCCACGTAAATCAGACCAAGTTGTTCGTGGCGCGACAGTTATGCCAAACGGAACGGGTAAAGATGTTCGTGTTGCTGTGTTTGCACAAGGTGCAAATGCTGAAGCGGCTAAAGAAGCAGGTGCGGACGTTGTTGGATTTGAAGATCTCGCAGAGAGCATGAAGGGTGGCGATCTCAACTATGATGTTGTTATTGCAACGCCAGATGCGATGCGTGTTGTAGGTCAATTAGGACAGATCTTAGGTCCCAGAGGCCTTATGCCTAACCCACGTGTTGGTACAGTAACGCCAGACGTGGTGACCGCTGTTAAAAATGCAAAATCAGGTCAAGTACGTTTCCGTACTGATAAAGCGGGGATTATCCACGCTGCAATTGGTAAGGTAAACTTTGATGCAAATGCAATCAGAGAAAATCTTAAAGCACTTATTACTGAGTTGACTCGTTTGAAGCCAGCTTCAGCAAAAGGTGTATACCTTAAGAAGTTAACAGTATCGACCACAATGGGTCCTGGTATTACTGTTGATTTAGCTTCGGTATAAACAAAATAGAGAATGTGAACTTATCTTTTAATTTTGAGTAGCTCCTCTTTAGGAGGAGCTAGTTTTAATTAAAGGTGAGTCGAAGACCGTAGATTCCCTTCGGGTTTAATTGTCTAGATAGTTTAAGTGTTTTACGCTATCGAGATGGTCTACGTAGACGGTGGTTCTAGATTAGGGTTACCGTAGGGCCAAACTTAATTGTTTGGGTGTTGTAACAGGTAAGTAATTACCAGATATGTAAAGGTGAAAAATGAGTTCTTTGCAAAGTAAACAAGTAGTGGTAGAAGAGGTTAGTGGGTTAGCAAATAATGCGCACTCTCTAGTTCTTTCTGAGTACCACGGGCTTACGGTAGCTCAGATTACATCTCTTCGTAATGCGGCAAGATCAGCAGATGTTGATATCCGTGTTGTGAAAAATACATTAGCAAGACTTGCATTGAAAGATACTCAATTCGAAGATGCGATCCCAAGTCTTGTTGGTCCGATCATTATGGCTTTCTCTATGAGCGAGGAAGATCCAGTTGCCGGCGCACGTGTTATTCACAATTTCCTTAAGGAAAAAGCGAATGAGAAGTTAGTAGTTAAAGCAATTGCCCATGATGGCGAAGTCCATGATGGTTCTGCACTGAAAGCAATCGCGTCACTCCCAACGAAGGAAGAAGCGATCTCAATGTTCTTAGCAGTATTGAAAGCACCAGTTCAGAAACTTGCAGCAACTTTAGCTTCTGTAAGAGACAAGAAAGAAGCAGAAGCAGCTTAATCGCTCTGCTAACAATTCTTAATTTAGAATCGTTAACTAATCAAAATTTTAAGATAATTTTAGGAGTTATATTATGGCAATCTCACACGAAGATATCCTTAATGCAATTGAAGAGATGAAAACTGCAGAAGTTATGGAGTTAATCTCTGCAATCGAAGAGAAATTTGGCGTAACAGCAGCAGTTGCAGTTGCAGCTGGTCCTGCAGGTGATGCTGGTGCAGCAGCAGAAGCTCAAACTGAGTTTGATGTTGTAATGACAGCTATCGGCGACAAGAAAATCAACGTTATCAAAGTGGTACGTGGTATCACAGGTCTTGGTCTTGGTGATGCTAAAGCGCTTGTTGAAGGTGCACCTGCAACAGTTAAAGAGCAAGTATCTAAAGAAGAAGCAGACAAGATCAAAGCTGAGCTTGAAGAAGCGGGCGCAACTGTTGAACTTAAATAATCAGGCTATAATTAAAAGAGATGTACAACTATCTGCCTGATATTACCAGGTACTCTTTTAATTAAGAATGAAACATAAAGGCTAGGGTTACGACTCTAGCCTTTACTAGCTTCTAAAAAATATTTTTCAAGCGTATAAATTAGGCCTTTTGGCCAAAGGATTAATTTATATGTTTACACTCCCCATCTCATGAGGAATACATTGCATGGTCTATTCGTTTACAGAAAAAAAACGCATCCGTAAAGACTTCGGACAGCAGATCGAAGTTCAGGAAGTCCCTTTCCTTCTCGCGACACAAATTGACTCTTACGAGAATTTTTTGCAAGAGCATACCCCTAGACGCGAGCGTAGAGATCAAGGATTGCACGCGGCGTTTAAATCGATCTTCCCAATTGAAGCTATCAAAGCTAAAACAGCAACATCTAACGGCTTTCGCCTCTCTTTAGAGTATGTGGATTATCACATTGGCGAGCCTGAATTTGATGTTCGCGAGTGCCAGATGCGTGGAACGACCTATGCAGCGTCGTTGCGTATTGGGATGCGATTAAAAATTTCTGATTTAGAAACCGGCGAAATTAAAGAGATCCGTGAAGCGGATATCGATCAATTTGGTCGCGGTGGTGTCTATTTAGGTGAAATTCCTTTAATGACTGAAAATGGTACATTTGTGATCAATGGTACTGAGCGTGTTATCGTTTCTCAGCTCCATCGTTCACCTGGTGTCTTCTTCGATCATGATAAAGGGAAAGGACACTCATCTGGTAAATTACTCTTCTCCGCAAGAATTATCCCTTACCGTGGTTCTTGGATGGATTTTGAGTTTGATGCAAAAGATCTCGTTTATGCTCGTATCGATCGCCGCAGAAAATTACATGCGACAATCATCTTAAAAGCTTTAGGTCTCTCTGATGCTGAGATCTTAGCTGAGTTCTTTGAAACGAATAAGTTCTTAATTAAAGGGAAGAAACTCTTCCTTGAGCTAGTTCCTGCTCGACTCCGTGGTGAGATGGCCGCTTTCGATATTATTCTCGATGGCGATGTATTGGTAGAGAAAGGACGTCGTGTAACAGCTCGTCATATTAAACGCCTTGAAGATGCGGGTATTGAAGAGTTAGAGGTACCATTTGAGTATCTTGTAGGTAAAGTCTTATCACAAGATGTTATGGATGAATCTACCGGTGAACTCTTAGCATTAGCCAATGATGTTATTACAGCTGAGACATTAGAAAAGTTTGTTGCTTATGGAATCAATGAGATTCCTGTGCTCTTCACGAATGATGTCGATCGCGGTGCTTATATCTCAGATACTCTACGTGCTGATACAACGAAGAGTCAATTAGAGGCGCAGATCGAAATCTACCGTATGATGCGTCCAGGTGAACCACCTACAAAAGAAGCTGCTGAGAATCTCTTTGCAAGCCTCTTCTTCACAAGTGATCGTTATGATCTCTCTGCAGTTGGTCGCATGAAGTTCAATCGACGTCTTGGTCGTGATAGCGATACCGGCGAAGGCACACTCTCTAATCAAGATATTTTAGATGTCTTAAAAGAGTTGGTTGCTATTCGTAATGGACATGGACAGGTAGATGATGTTGACCATTTAGGTAACCGTCGTATTCGTTCAGTAGGTGAGATGGTTGAAAATGTCTATCGTATCGGTTTAGTACGTATCGAAAGAGCAGTTAAAGATCGTCTTCTCTTAGCGGAAGCTGAGGGTTTAACACCACATGATCTCATCAATGCTAAACCTGTGGGTGCGGCAATCAAGGAGTTCTTCGGATCTTCGCAGTTATCTCAATTTATGGACCAAAACAATCCATTATCAGAGGTGACTCATAAGCGTCGTATCTCTGCATTAGGTCCAGGTGGTTTAACACGTGAGCGTGCAGGCTTTGAAGTCCGTGACGTTCATGTAACTCACTACGGCCGTGTTTGTCCTATCGAAACACCGGAAGGTCCTAACATCGGTCTTATCAACTCACTTGCAAGTTATGCACGTACCAATAGCTATGGTTTCTTAGAGACACCATATCGTAAAGTTGTTGATGGACGTGTGACAGATCAGGTTGATTATCTCTCAGCTTATGAAGAAGCAAATTATGGTATTGCGCAGGCAAATGCAAAATTAGATGAAAATGGTGCTTTTGTTGAAGAGTTGATCGCTGCTCGTTCAGGTGGGGAGTTTACGCTTCTTACAAAAGAGCAGATTAGCTATATCGATATCTCACCTAAACAGATTGTTTCTGTAGCAGCAGCATTAATTCCCTTCCTTGAGCATGATGATGCGAACCGTGCTCTGATGGGATCAAACATGCAACGTCAAGCAGTTCCAACACTCAATGCTGATAAACCACTTGTGGGTACAGGTATGGAGCGTATCGTTGCGCGCGACTCAGGGGTCTGTGTTGTTGCGAAGCGTGGGGGAGTTGTTGATTATGTTGATGCAACAAGAATCATTATCCGTGTTAATGATGATGAGACAGTGGTAGGTCAATCTGGGGTTGATATCTATAATCTCACAAAATATCAGCGCTCGAATGCAAACACCTGTGTTAACCAAAAAGTATTGGTAAAAGAGGGTGATATTGTATCGCGTCAAGATATCTTAGCAGATGGTCCTTCCACTGACTTAGGTGAGCTTGCTCTCGGTCAAAATATGTTAGTAGCGTTCATGCCATGGAATGGTTACAACTATGAAGACTCCATCTTGATCTCGGAGCGTGTGGTTAAAGAAGAGCGCTTTACAACGATCCACATTGAAGAGTTAACCTGTGTTGCTCGTGATACAAAATTAGGGCCTGAAGAGATCACCTCCGATATTCCTAATGTTTCTGAATCAGCACTCTCTAAACTTGATGAAGCAGGTATTGCTTATATCGGTGCAGAAGTTAAATCTGGCGATATCTTAGTGGGTAAAGTATCACCGAAAGGGGAGACCACTTTAACGCCTGAAGAGAAACTGCTTCGCGCTATCTTTGGTGAGAAAGCTTCTGATGTTAAAGACAACTCGCTTCGTGTTCCTTCAGGAATGGATGGAACGGTGATCGATGTTCGTGTCTTCACCCGTGATGGCATTGAGAAAGATAGCCGTGCGAAAGAGATTGAAGATCGCGAACTCCGTGGTGTTCGTAAAGACTTAAATGACCAACTTCGTATTCTTGAAGATGACCTCTTTGAGCGTGTAAGCAAAAGCTTGATTGGTGCTGATGTTGCTGCGGGCAATAAGGGCATTAAAGCAGGTGATAAGATCACTGAAGGGTATCTTCAAGGTATAGAGCGTGAAAAATGGCTCGATCTTAAAGTGAAATCTGAAGAGCTTGCTGAAGAGTTGGTGAAACTTAAAGCGCTATTAGATCAGCAGCGTAAAGAGTCGAATAAGAAGTTTGAAGAACTTCGTGCGAAATTGACCCAAGGTGATGAGCTAGCTCCTGGTGTCTTGAAGATGGTGAAGGTCTATCTCGCGGTTAAACGTCGTATTCAACCTGGAGATAAGATGGCAGGTCGTCACGGGAACAAAGGGGTTATCTCCATGATTGTTCCAGAAGAAGATATGCCTTATATGGAAGATGGGACACCTGTTGATATCTGTCTTAACCCACTTGGGGTACCTTCTCGTATGAATATCGGTCAGATCCTTGAGACTCACTTAGGTTGGGCTGCTCATGGATTAGGATTGAAGATCGATAAGATGCTCAAATCTCATGCTGAAGTACAAAAACTTCGTAGCTTCCTAGACGAGATCTACAATAAAGATGAGAGTGCTCAACAGATTGATCTTGATAAGTTCAGCGATGATGAGATCTTAGAGCTCTGTGGAAATCTCCGTAAAGGGGTTCCGATGGCAAGCCCTGTATTTGATGGTGCTTCAGAAGAAGAGATGCGTCGTATGCTTCGTTTAGCAGATCTTCCAGAGTCTGGTCAAATTACCCTTTATGATGGTCGTACAGGGGATGCTTTTGATAGACCGGTAACTGTAGGTTTTATGTATATGCTCAAACTTAACCACTTGGTTGATGACAAGATGCATGCTCGTTCAACAGGACCATACTCACTTGTAACGCAACAGCCATTAGGTGGTAAAGCACAATTTGGTGGTCAGCGTTTCGGAGAGATGGAAGTGTGGGCACTTGAGGCTTACGGTGCTGCATATACCCTACAAGAGATGTTAACAGTAAAATCAGATGACGTTGCTGGCCGTACAGCGGTCTACAAAAATATCGTCAATGGTGAGCATAACATCGAAGTGGGAATGCCTGAGTCATTTAACGTACTGATTAAAGAGATCCGTTCTCTAGGTATCGATATTGACACAGTCAATGATGGGGATGATGAGTAATCATCATCTCTTCTCTAAGTACTGCGTCGTAGAGACATTTCTTTAAATATACATTGGAAGATAACGAATGAACTTATTAAATTTATTTAAGACGGAAGATAAAGGCGGTTTTGATGCGATCAAGATCGGTTTAGCATCGCCAGAGAAAATTCTTAGCTGGTCTTATGGTGAAGTCAAAAAGCCAGAAACGATCAATTATCGAACCTTTAAGCCAGAACGTGATGGTCTCTTTTGTGCGAAAATTTTCGGACCTGTAAAAGATTATGAGTGCTTATGTGGAAAGTATAAGCGTTTAAAACATCGTGGTGTGGTGTGTGAAAAATGTGGCGTTGAAGTCACACTTTCAAACGTTCGTCGTGAACGTATGGGGCATATTAGCCTTGCATCACCTGTGGCACATATTTGGTATCTAAAATCATTGCCAAGCCGTATCGGTCTTCTTCTTGATATGACGCTTCGTGATATTGAGAAGATTCTTTACTTTGAATCTTTTGTTGTGATTGAGCCGGGCATGACACCATTTGAGCATGGTCAGGTCTTAACGGATGAAGAATTCTTAGATGCGATCGAAGAGTATGGCGATGAGTTTGATGCACGAATGGGTGCAGAGGCAATCTTAGAGCTTCTTAAAGCGCTAGATCTTGAAGAGGAAGCTTCACGTCTTCGTGAAGAGCTTCAAGAGACGCGTTCAGAGACGAAGTTCAAGCGCCTCTCAAACCGTCTAAAACTGGTTGAGTCATTTATCTCATCAGGTAATAAACCTGAGTGGATGATCTTAACAAACCTTCCGGTATTACCACCAGATCTTCGCCCACTCGTTCCACTAGATGGTGGCCGTTTTGCGACATCAGATCTCAATGATCTCTATCGTCGTGTCATTAACCGTAACAATCGTCTACAGCGTCTTCTTGAGTTAGAAGCGCCCGATATTATTGTGCGTAATGAGAAGCGTATGCTTCAAGAGTCAGTAGACTCTCTACTCGATAATGGTCGTCGTGGTCGTGCAATCTCTGGAGCGAATAAGCGCCCATTGAAATCACTTGCCGATATGATCAAAGGTAAGCAAGGTCGCTTCCGTCAAAACCTTCTTGGTAAGCGTGTTGACTACTCTGGTCGTTCTGTAATCGTTGTTGGTCCGACACTTCGTCTACATCAGTGTGGATTACCGAAGCAGATGGCTCTTGAGCTCTTCAAACCATTTATCTTCTCACAATTGATCCAGCGTGGTATTGCAACAACGATTAAAGCTGCAAAGCGTATGGTTGAGCGTGAAGTGCCGGAAGTTTGGGATATCTTAGAACACGTTATTACAGAGCATCCGATTCTTCTTAACCGTGCACCGACCCTTCATAGATTAGGGATTCAAGCATTTGAGCCAGTATTGATCGAAGGTAAAGCAATTCAGCTTCACCCATTAGTCTGTACTGCATTTAACGCTGACTTCGATGGTGACCAGATGGCGGTTCACGTACCTCTATCGATTGAGTCACAATTAGAAGCGCGTGCATTGATGATGTCTTCAAACAACATCCTTTCACCGGCAAATGGTGAGCCGATCATCGTTCCTTCTCAGGACGTTGTTTTAGGTCTCTACTATATGACGCGTGAGCGAATCAATGCGAAAGGGGAAGGAAGAGTCTTTACAGATACCGCGGAAGTTCATCGTGCTTATGTTTTAAAAGAGCTTGATGTTCATGCAAAGGTTTCTGTTCGTCTTCCGATTTCAATGTTTGAGGATGCAAAAGAGGGAGAGACTTATCGCCGTGTTGAATCGACAGTAGGTCGTATTCTCTTAACGGATCTTCTTCCTGAAGGACTTCCATTCTCTTTAATTGACAAAGTTTTAACAAAACGAGAGATCTCCAACTTAATTAACAGTTGCTATCGTCGCTTAGGTCTTAAAGATACCGTTATCTTTGCTGATAAATTGATGTATACCGGCTTCTACTATGCAATGCGTTCAGGCTCATCAATCAGCTATGAAGATATGGTGATCCCGCCACAGAAACAAGAGATTATTGAGCGTGCTGAGGCGGAAGTTAAAGAGGTTCAGTTACAATACTCACAAGGTTTAGTGACCAATGGTGAACGCTATAACAAAGTGATCGATATCTGGTCGCGCACCAACGAAGAGGTTGCAAAAACTATGATGAATAACCTCGGTAAAGATGAGGTTGTTGATGAGAAGACAGGCGAAAAGGTTGAGCAGACTTCATTTAACTCGATCTTTATGATGGCAGACTCTGGAGCGCGTGGTAGTGCGGCACAGATCCGTCAGCTTGCAGGGATGCGTGGATTGATGGCAAAACCGGATGGTTCGATCATCGAAACACCGATTACGGCAAACTTCCGTGAAGGTCTCGACGTTCTTCAGTACTTCGTTTCAACGCATGGTGCTCGTAAAGGTCTTGCAGATACGGCATTGAAGACAGCAAACTCAGGTTACTTAACACGTCGTCTTGTTGACGTTGCTCAAGACCTTGTGATTGTCAATGAAGATTGTGGTACAACAGATGGTCTCTTAATGACGCCGATCGTTGAAGGTGGGGATATTGTTGAACCATTACGTGATCGCGTTTTAGGACTTGTTGTGGCAGAAGATGTCTATATTCCTGGAACGGATGAGGTTCTCTTCTCAGCAGGGACTCTTTTAGATGAAGCTGCGGTTGAGCTTCTCGATGAGAAGGGCGTTGATGAGTTAATCGCTCGTTCACCTATTACGTGTAAAAATCGTCATGGATTGTGTGCAAAATGTTATGGTCGTGACTTAGGTCGTGGTCATCTTGTTAATCCAGGTGAAGCCGTTGGGGTTATCGCAGCTCAGTCAATCGGGGAGCCGGGAACACAGTTGACGATGCGTACGTTCCATATCGGGGGTGCGGCATCAGGTTCTGCAGCTGTTTCTAATGTTCAGGTGAAGACTAAAGGAACATTGAAACTTGTCCGTATGAAGACTGTTCGTAATAAGGATAATAACCTTGTTTCGATCTCTCGTTCAGGTGAGCTGATCATTATGGATGAGTTTGGCCGTAACCGTGAACGCTATAAAGTTCCTTATGGTGCGACGATTGTTGTTGATGAGGGGGGTAGTGTTGAGATCGGTGATGTTGTTGCAACATGGGATCCACATACAATCCCCGTTATTGTTGAGGTTTCAGGTTTTATCAAGTTTGTTGATTTTGAAGAAAATATCAACGTTCAGAAACAGACTGATGATATTACCGGACTCTCTAACTTAATTGTTCTCGATTCTAAGCAACGTAATACCGGCGGAAAACGACCATCAATCTATGTTGTTGATGAAGCAGGCAATGAACTCAATATCCCTGGAACAGATGTAACAGCAATGTATACACTTCCTGTTGGTGCGATTCTTAACCTCAATGATGGTGATGCTGTCTCCATCGGGGATGCGTTAGCACGTATTCCACAAGAGTCGTCAAAAACACGTGATATTACCGGGGGTCTCCCACGAGTTGCTGACCTTTTTGAAGCGCGTCGTCCGAAGGAAGCTGCGATTCTTGCTGAGACAACAGGTATTGTTAGCTTCGGTCGTGAGACAATGAGTAAACAGCGTCTTATTATCACAGACTCAGCAGGCGTGGCTCATGAAGAGTTAATTCCTAAATGGCGCCATGTCAACGTCTTCGAAGGGGAGACTGTTGAGAAGGGTGAGATCATCGTTGATGGTGAGTTAAGTGCACACGATATTCTTCGCCTCTTAGGGGTGAAAGAGCTTGCAGCATATTTAGTAAAAGAGATTCAGGATGTTTATCGCCTTCAAGGGGTTAAGATCTCTGATAAACATATTGAAGTCATTATTCGCCAGATGCTCCGTAAAGTGGAGATTCTTGAGGCGAATGATAGCTCCTTTATTAAGGGTGAGCAGGCAGAATATGTGGCAGTTCTCGAAGAGAATGATCGCTTAGAGGCAGAGGGTAAAGTTCCTGCAACTTACCAACCTGTTCTTCTTGGTATCACAAAAGCATCGCTTGCAACAGATAGCTTTATCTCTGCAGCATCGTTCCAAGAGACAACGCGTGTCTTAACTGATGCATCGATTCGCGGCTTGAAAGATCATCTCCGTGGTCTTAAAGAGAACGTTATCGTAGGTCGATTAATTCCTGCGGGAACGGGTCTTATCTATCATCAAGAGCGTCGCAATGCAGCTAAGTAGTCACTGGTTGATTTAGACTATTGATCGAGCGCTCCTTTAGGGGAGCGCTTTCTCATTCACAATATAAGAGGAAATATCGCGTGTCTGTTTCAAAGCGTAAATTAATAGCTTCAAGAAAATCGGCAAGATTCTTTTTAATTCAAGCACTCTATGAGTGGCAAATTGCACAGAGTTCTCTCAATGAGATCAGTGCTAATTTAGCAGCCGATAATGAGAAGTTTGCTCAAGCAAATAGTGAGTACTTCCATGAGTTATTACAAAATATTGTTCAAAAGCGATCTGAGCTGGATAATACTATTGCTCCATTTTTAGATCGTGATGTAACGCAGGTAGATCCTATTGAACATGCGATCTTATGGTTAGGAACTTATGAGTTGCAATATCAGCTCGATATTCCTTATAAGTCAGTGATCAATGAGGCGGTAGAACTTGCTAAGCAGTTTGGCGCTGAGGGAAGCCATCGTTATGTGAATGGTATTTTAGATAAAATTGCTAAAACCGTTCCCTTACGAAATGGTGAGAAATAGCCTGATCGTCTTTAACTTCATGCTTTAACTTGAGTTAATAGGTGAAAAGGCATAAAATTGATCTACAGCAACTTTTTATCACTTAATTGCTTTGTTGGGTTGATAAATAAGTGTATATCGATCAGAGCAGAAGAGATTGTGGATAGAATCTTTAATGATCGATCTAATGTGGCTCAATAGATAGCACCTTAAGATTAGATTGAAGCCCAAAGGCCTATTGCTTTTGGGTTTTTTTATAGCAACTGTCGCTTAAGATGTTTGATATAAGCGGAAAGGCTCTAATCCTGTTATTATGTAAAGGGGTATTGGGGTTCTCTTAATTAGATAATTAAAAACATCACATAGTTGATGGTGAGGTATCTAGGACGAGAGGCTCAATATCAGATCAAAATGAAAGAAAGGAGAATAAGAAATGGCATTTGAATTACCAAAATTACCTTATGCATTAGATGCACTTGCACCACACATCTCTAAAGAGACATTAGAGTATCACTATGGTAAGCATCATCAAACTTATGTAAACACATTAAATACTTTAATTGAAGGTACTGAGTTTGAGAATGCGTCTTTAGAAGAGATCATCTTAAAATCATCAGGCCCAATCTTCAATAACGCAGCGCAAGTATGGAACCATACCTTCTATTGGGAATCTTTAAAACCACAAGGTGGTGGCGCGGCAACAGGTAAAATTGCTGAAGAGATCAATAAGAAATGGGGTTCTTTTGAAGAGTTTCAAAAAGCATTCGACAAGTGTGCAATTGGTACATTTGGTTCAGGTTGGGCGTGGCTTGTTAAGAATAAAGATGGCTCAATTGAGTTAGTCTCTACCTCAAATGCAGCAACTCCTTTAACAGAAGGTCAAACTCCACTTTTAACATGTGATGTTTGGGAGCATGCATACTATATCGATTACCGTAATAGCCGTCCTAACTACTTAGAAAACTTCTGGGCATTAGTAAACTGGGATAAAGTAAACGAACGTTTAGGCTAATATTACTCGTTACTCGTCTTCTATTACTGCCTAATAGATTGGGCTCGTAGATAAGTATAGAGTATGGAGTGTAGAGAAAAGAGAGTAATCAGTGATTCATTATCCTATTATCGGTTTTTATTAGAATCAATTATGAGCCTAGACCCTCATATTCAGTTAACAGAATAAGATTTTCTAAATAAGAACTATAATATTGAAGCGATAGTGAGTGACTGATTCTGAAAGGAGATATCAAATTGATATCTCCTTTTTCTTATCTCTATAGTGGCGTGAATAAGACTCTGGCCTGTTCGATCTCTATTTAGAAACAACTATCTCTTTAAATTTTATGTAAAATAGAGACATTCATTTTTTGACTTTCACTTATTTGCTGTGGCCCATATTTTAAGGATTTTTATGATTGAGCAAGATTATCAGCGCCGATTTTCAACTTTAGAGCGCCTCTATGAGAAAGAAGGTTTGAAGCGTCTTGCCGAGAGCCATGTGGTAGTTATCGGAATTGGTGGAGTGGGCTCTTGGGCTGTAGAGGCATTGGCTCGAAGTGGGGTTGGAAAGTTAACGCTAATTGATCTCGATAATATTGCAGAGAGTAATATTAATCGGCAGATTCATGCATTAAGTTCAACGATTGGGGCATCGAAAGTTGAAGAGATGAAGCGTCGGATTGTTGAGATCAATAGCGCATGTGAGGTAGAGGTGATTGAAGATTTTTTAACAGAGGATAATCTCAATCTCTACTTAGAGCTCGATCGTAAAAAGGCTTGGATTTTAGATGCGATTGATGAGGTGAGAGTAAAGGCGGCATTGATCGCTTATGCTAAGCGACATCGTTACAAGATCATTTCAACGGGGGCTGCCGGGGGGAAATGTCTAGCGGATGCGCTCTTAATTGATGATCTTAATGCAACATTCCATGATCCGCTTTGCGCGCGTTTAAAATCGATCTTGCGAAAAGATTATGGTTTTCCTGATCATACTAAACGAGCAGGTGTGCCGATCGTTTTTAGTCGCGAAAATAGTCAGGCGAAAAAGAGTGCAAATGGCGGACTGAATTGTCAGGGGTATGGTTCTATCATGACGGTTACAGCAACGATGGGAATTATGGCTGCGGGATATATCATCAATAAAATTACAAAGCGTATCTAGTCGTATTTAACGGTTTGAATCTTATCCTCTAAAAGGGTATACAATCTGTATTTGAGCGCTTACCTTTCAGGTTAGAGTCTTTATCGTGCTCATACTAATGTAGTGTAGTGCTAGTGTAGTGCTGTTAGAAAGCAGCAGTTTAAGAATTATTGAAGGAATTCTCAAATGGATAGTTTGGATAGTTGGCATCCTCAATCGGCTCTCAGATCGCTTCTTATAGAGGCAGGCTTTGATCTTGAGCTCTATCTCCCTCTTTTAACGATCCAATCTCTGACACGGGGATTAGAGGGACTTAATCCTGAATTTAGTGTCGATCTTCTCCACTTAGGATCTCTTCAAGTTGGTGAGATACAATATTTTAGTCGTCGCGTTAAATTAAAGCTAAAAGAGCAGGCAGTGATCGCAGCTGAGAGTCTTTGTGATGAGAATTCTCAATTTTGGTGCGAGTATCTCAATTGTGGAACGCAATCTCTAGGACGACGGCTCTTTAATGGGGAGAATGTTATTGAACGTACACCTTTTGAGTATGCTCTTATTGCAGCTAAAGAGTTGCCCGATTTTGCTCAAGAAGAGCTCTACGAGGATGAGGTGATTATAGCGCGTCGTTCTCTCTTTTTTAGAGAGAAGGAGCAACTCTCTTTGATTGAGTATTATCTGCCTTCATTAAATCATTTTAAGTCCTGTTGACGCCCTCAGGTTAGGAGAAGGGTGAGCGGCAAATAAAAAAGAGGATTCAATAGTTTAAATCCTCTTATCTTTAGATATTTTTTATGGTGTCTTTAGGAGCGGCCGCTCCTCTGCACCATTTTCAAGAAGTGGTTTTAGGATTTTCTCATCAAATTCAGCCGGCGTTGTATATTGGACAATTGCACGATACTCTCCTTTGGCATCAAGCGAGATATCAACCCCTTTTTCAGGATAGAGATAGTGATATGGTCCATTATCCTTCTCTTGCAGTTTGAT